>NZ_JBIYCY010000005.1:0-499340 GCF_044908235.1 Rhodococcus sp. 27YEA6
CCGCAGACAAGGGCCAGATCGGGCGGCAGAAGGTCTTCGACGGACTTATCCAGCGACTCGACGACACGGGCACTTGACATCGATCACCCACATAAACCGATGCCGACTTCAGGATTTCGTTGGCACGCTTGAGTTCCTGATTCTCAGCGCGAAGCTTGCGCATCTCCGCTGCCATTTCGCTCGTCACGCCGGGACGCATCCCGACGTCGGTTTGCGCTCTCCGGACCCAGTTGAGCAGCGTTTGCGCTGTTCCGATACCGAGTTTGTCGGCCACGGATTCGACTGCGGCCCACTCGGACGGGTACTCGTGTTGGACTTCTGCGACCATCCGCACTGCCCGCTCACGCAGTTCGGGCGGGTACCTTTTGTTCGTTGCTGACGACGTGACTCCATCTTTCCCAAAGGATGAAGTCTCCGGAAACTCCGGTTCGATTCAGAGGTGGCATGCGCAGATCGATTATGTGTTCACCGATCGAGTACGAGTTATGCTTCGAGAACCCATCCGCTCCGGCTTGGTCTTCACATCGGCAGGGGTAACGAAAGTTGGGGCAGGTCACACGTCAGCGGATGCTGCGGGAGAGCTTGGCACGCAGGGCAGGTGAAAGTTGTGTTGCGATGAAGTTGTCCAGAAGTGCCGGATCGGGGACGACGCGAGGCGCGACCTCCAGTTCATTCCAGGTGTCATAGTCAGCCGGATCCTCGACTGTGATGACTCCGATTTGCTGCCCCCGCGCAACAGCCAACATGTCGTCGAGCGGAGAGTCGGGGACGGTCCCCTCCGGGACGTGCAGGACCACGTACGCGTGTGTCGCTGACGTGCGGTGCGCTCTGGCCTCGTAGATAGCGGAGACGTTGATGCTGTCCGCTGGTTTGACCTCGAAAGTCGTGACGTCGACCCACTTCCCGGGAACGTACCCGAATGCGCGGACCTCGACGGAGGTGATGTCCGGACGTGACCACAAACCACCCGTATTCCTACGGCCTTGATACGCAGTGACTTCGACGCCGACCAGATCGGAGCGCAGGTCCCGGGAGCGTGGACCGCGGATCACCTCGGCCATCGGCTCGTACAAACTCCCTTCACGTTGAATGGGAAACGGTGCGACAGCGACCTCGGCCGGCACGTCGATGACTCGCCGAACCGTGCCACCCTGCCCGCGGCCCAGACACACGAGGCCCCCAACGAGGAGTTCGTCGCGGAGAGAGAAGTAGAACTCCGGGTTCTCGATGCCGAGGTCTTCGCGGACTGCCTTGTTCGAGCGGGTACTCCCGTCTTCGGGGAGGGCCTCGAGAAAAAGTTCGGTCAACTCCACCCGCGAGTACGCGAGGGCCGGTGCAGCGGTGCTCACGCTTGGCCGATCATGTGCCGGCTGTAGCGACCAGCCAGGGTGTGATGTCCTGACTGAAATTCATCCATGTGTGGTCTCCTGTGGAGTGGTGGAATGCTCTGCACAGTGCAGTGGCAGCTTGGGTGACGAGCTCGGCGGCGGCATGGGCCTGTAGTCGGCTGACCTCGTCGCCGTGTGGATGCTGGGCAATTGAACGGTGCTGTGTTGCAGAGAGGTCTGGTCGTGTCACTGGGGTGCTGGGGATGGCGCAGCGTGCGTTCGCTGCGCCGGCTGCGATGATGTCGAGCACAAAATCTTCCCCAGGAGGGCCGGCATCGATTTCGCTCTCCGCCCAGTGTCGGGTGTCGAACACCATCCCGGAACGGAACTCCATGTGCAGAGGGTGCAGTCGAACCGGTGACCCGAATGTCGTGCTGTAGCTAGATAATTCGGTCCAGCTGGCTGTACTGGCATGCGCTTCGCACAAGTGGGTGTCGACCTGCGGTGATTCGGTCAGGGTCCACAGGCGGGAGAGAACATCAGCGCCTTGTTCGAGGACTGCCCATTCTGGAGCGCCCCGTCCAGCCCAGTGTAGTGCTCCCGCTGCCAGGACTGCGTCGATGACTTGCTCAGCCCTCGTTGCGATGATGCCCAGGAAGTATCCTTCGCCGGCGACCCAGACGTCGGACTCGCGTGGGTTCGTGTGCTCCGCGTTGATTGCGCCGATGATGTGGGGTTCGAGACGCGCCCAGACGGTTTCGGCGTAGGCGGTCACGACCGTGGCTTGCCTGGCTGTGTCAGGTAGGGCTTGGGTGTTCTGCTCGCTGAGGTAGTCGGAGAGTAGGTGCGCGCAGCCGAGGGTGTCTGCGTCGGGAGCTCCGGTGGTGGTCATGCTGCCGCCTTGTTGTAGTGGTTGATGGAGCATTTGGCCAGGTCAGTGGCGTTGAGGTTGTGGCACCAGATCTTCTTGTCGTGCAGCCAGAGTCCGGTCTGCCCTTCCCACCTGGAGAGGCTGACTCGCGCCCCGAATGGCCTGAAGGCTTCTTCCAATGCAGGGGCGTGATCTTTGTCGGCGCTGAAGAAGTTGACGTCGTCGTACTTTCCGGATTCTTGTGATCGGATCAGGTCGATCGCCAACGCCGTATCCACGCCCTTTTCGGTGCTCTTGCCGGTGGCGGCGTTGAAGGCGAGGGTCCGAGTCCGGACGGTGACGCGGCCGTCGCGTCCCCACCGGTCGTAGCGTGCACGTTCGTGGCGGTAGCGGCCGGGATCGCGGAGCGTGTCGGTGATCCCTACGTGGACGGTGATCTCGGCAGCGATCGTCGGTTCCTGCATCCGTGCTGCGATGATGTCTGCTAACCGGCCGAAGTCGAGGTTGACGGTGTTGGCCTCGACTCCCCATGGGAGGACGTTCTCGACGCCGTTTATACAGTTGAATCCGTCCACGATGAGCTTCATTTTTCGCATATTTGTCTCCCTTGTAGGATTATCGGTAATCAGTCTCTCGAGGAGAGGTGAGCTGTCAGCTAACGATTCGTCCGGTAGTCGATTTCGTTTCGCTGGGCGTATTTCCGAGATTAGCGAGTGCATTCGGGAAATGCAACCCTTTTGGTCTTTATTGATTCGGGCGCGACTACCGGGAGTTGGCGAGCCTCACCCAATTTCGCAGTTTATACAGGTCAAGAAGGTTGAGGGGGTCCGTGTCTCCGTGTGTGGGCCTAGGTAAATGCAGTTCGACGCCCGTTTCAGTCGGTGCGGTCGATGGATAAAGATAAATCTCCTACAAGGGAAATGGCAACTGCCGTATGTATCGAATTAAACTTATTAACCGGAGGGTCATTCATTGGGGAATTATAGATATATGCCGAATACTTCAAAGGGATGTCTGGATAAAGTTATTTTCCTTGGAATGAAAGTTCGGCCGAAAGGACATTTTCGGCGATCGCCGAAAATGTCTCGCCAGGAGCACCCACCGGGTATTCGGCAGGCGAGCGTTCCGGCCGTCAGACAGCCTGGTGGACTCCAGAATCAGAACGTCGGGGCCCAACGGGCCCCGGCCATCACTCCTCGTCGGATCGCATTCGCCGGATTGAACAGCAGGTAGCGGTATCACTTCGCTTCTAGGCTTATGGTGCGTGGGTGACGACATACGGGAGAGCTGCGCAGTGGGCCCGGTGGGTGCTTCGTGTCGTTTTAAGTGTCGTGTGTGTTCTCACGCTGGTTACCTGCGTCTTCGTGCTGTTCTCTTATCGGTTTGTGCCGTCGTGGCTTCCGTGGGCGGAGACCGTTGTGATTGTGGGGTTGATGGCGGTGTTGGCGTATGGGGAGCGGCGGGACTCACCTTCACGGTGACCGGGCACCCGACCTGCGCGCTCGGCTGACGGCAGCGGTGATCTAGAGGGTGAGCACCATGAAGGAAACGTTTGCTTGGCCTGTCCGTGCGAAGGTGGCTTCGTTGATTAGCTCGCTCAGTGCTTGTGCGCCGTAGTTCGCCATCCGTTGGGTGGACAGCGGTGTTCGTCCGCGTGCTGTCACGACTTTTCCGGCGAAATCAATTGTGTCGGTGATGGTGAGGGTTGATTCGTAGTCGGATGTGTTGCCGCCGTGGGTGTTGACGATTCTGTCCGCGACGAGGCTCACTGTCTCTTCGGAGAACGGGAAGCTGGCGACGATTGTGGGAGTGATGTCCGCGGGGCCACCGCGCGGAACGAGCTCGGACGGTTCGGAACTGAAGGAAATGGCTAGTGATCGGGTGAAGGCGATCGTTTTCGTCCACCACAGCGAGCCCACTACAACAACCATCACGGTGAGCACGATCAGTGTGTGATGGCGATTGGCGTAGCTCCTCATTGGTTAGTTGTACAGTGCGCAGCCCCGGTGCCACCGTTAAGCCTGCCACGGGGTATCGCGCCTTGTGCTCGGGAGTGGTGCGGGCGTCCCAGTGTGCGCTTTATGCCTTTGAACTGCGGTGATGGCATGTCCCGGGGTGGTTGTTGGGGGTGTGTGGGGCGCCGGCGGATTTAGGTGCCGGCTGCGGGGTGTTCCGGTTCGGTGGTGTGGGGGAGTGGCACGCGCCGGGAGCGGCGGTATGAGGCACGACTTCGAATGGCCTTGAGTGATGTTGTGTATCAGTGATTTTGGTCATCGGATGCGCAAGCGGTGTCTCAGGAAACTATGTCGCCAGCGGCATAAGGAAGCGGGGGACCTGTCGTATTACCAGGTCATGGCGGCACCGCTGGGGCGATCGTTGGTCGAAGTGGGTCGAGGTGCCGTCCGTCGACGCCTATTGCTCCCTGTACCGCTGAGCTTTCGGCTGTAGGACCTCGGTAGCCTCGACTCAATCCGCGGGCCGCGGCGAGGAGAACAGATCCTCGAGCGGCGTCCTACACGGCTGATCCGACCCGGCGCGTCGACGGTTACGGTCTGCTTCATCTCTACTGGGTGCGTGACGGCGAGGCGAGTGAACCGCTTGCAACATCGGCGTCCCGTCCGGAATTGCTAGGGCAGTTCACTTTTGAGTCGCGGTGGCCTCCCATCAGGTGCGAAAGCGTGTACATTTCCGGCATGCCCATCAACGAATCGCGTTATCCGTCAACGCTGAATCGCCGATCCGCCCTTCGAGGTGCCGCGCTCAGCCTCGGGGCGTTCGCTGCTGGTCAAGCTCTCGGGTCGCCGGCGGGCGCGCAGGCGCAAACGCCTGTGCAGATGCGCCGAGAGAAGACTGCGGTGGTGATCGGTAGTGGATTCGGTGGGGCGGTGGCTGCGCTGCGACTGGGGCAGGCGGGTGTACGGACGACGGTCTTCGAACGCGGGCGCCGGTGGCCGATCGACCCCGCTGGTTCCACGTTTTGCACGATCAACGAGCCTGATCGCCGCTCTGCATGGTTTGCAGATCATCCGCCGATTAATCCGCTGACCAAGTTCACGCACATCGACCGCTACCCCGGTCTCATCGATCGAGTGCGGGGCAATGGGATCGACGCCCTCTACGGCTCTGGAGTCGGTGGCGGGTCGCTCGCATTTGGTGCATTTGCCCCGCAGCCTCGGCGCCAGGACTTCGTCCAGGTCTTTCCTACGCAGATCGACTACGGAGAGATGGACCGTACTTATTACCCCCGCGCGAAGGGGATGCTGGGCGCTTCGCCGTTGCCCGCGGATCTACTCGCCCACCCCAACTACCGCGGCGCGCGCCTGGCTCGACTACATCGAGGACTTCGGTGGCGAACCGGTACTTCACGATTTCTGTGTGGACTGGGATGTCGTCCGCGACGAGTTGGGAGGGCGCGCGCCTGCGTCGTACTCGATCAGCGAAGGTCCGTACGGCAGTAATTCCGGCGCGAAGAACAGCGTCGACCGCAATTACTTGCCGGCCGCAGAGGCAACCGGAAATGTGATGATTTGTGCGCTGCACGAGGTGACCGAAATCCGGGAGGTGTCCGGGCAAGGCCGCTTCGAGGTGTCGGTCAACAGAATCGACGAGTCGGGTGCGGTGCTCGAGCGTACGACAGTTGTTGCTGACTATGTGTTCATGGCTGCTGGTTCGTTCTACACCACCTCTCTTTTGGTCACTGCGAAGGCGAAGGGCACTCTGCCTCGGTTGAATGACCAGGTCGGTAAGGGATACGGAACCAACGGCGACTTCCTCCTCTCGCGAACGTTGCTGCGGCGCGACTGCGGTGCCAAACAAGGCGGACCCGGTGCCGCGGTTATGTACGACGACGACAACCCTGAGGGGCCGGTCTCCATCTCGTGGGAGGCTTCTCCTTTCCCTGATATCGCAGGTGGCAGCACTATGGCCAATCTGATCCAGGTCATCACCAATGAGCGTGGCAGCATCGACTACAACCCCGCTTCGGGTAGAGCCGAACTCAACTATCCCTATGGTGAGGCGAACAGTGACGTCGATGCACGCGCGCGGAACTTTGCGGGCCGTTTCCACGACCGCACCGAAACCCGATTCCGCTCGCCCGTGACGGGAATCCCCATTTACACCCGCTTGGGGGATTTCGGTTCAGGTTGCACATGGCATGGACTGGGCGGCGCGGTGATGGGGCAGGCCTGTAATTTCGAGGGCAAGGTCGAGGGATATTCGAATCTGTTCGTGATCGACGGCGCGCTGCTTCCTGGGGCGTCTGCTCTGGTCAATCCCGCTCTGACGATTACCGCGATGGCAGAGCGGTGCATGGACAACATCCTCACCACTTACCTCTGACGGAACCAGTGTCCACTGCAAGAAACAGAAGTCATTGTACTGCAGCGGTTTCCGTGTCCATCCTGTTTGTCGGCGAAGCGCCGCGGCCGGCATGCAGCGTAGTCAAGGGTTCGCAATCACAGAGCTGGGACAGGATGGCGCTACCCCCCCAGATCAGCGGCGTGGTTCTCGAAACTGCCTTTCTCAGCTGCGCCACGAGATGCGCGCGAACCCGCCCGATGAAGTGTGCCCGGGTTGCAGAGGCGAACGAGATTCGGGAGCAGATTCTCGCCAACATTTCCCTACTCTCTGGAGCCTTACGGGTCGAGTCCTGCACGTATTCGTCCGTGCACGTTGCGGGCGGGGTGCGGGCGACCTCGACGGCCACGCAATGCAGGGGACCGACGAGGCCGGTAGATGCCGGGCAAGTGATCCCGGATGCCTACAC
The DNA here is from genome assembly GCF_044908235.1 of Rhodococcus sp. 27YEA6. Taxonomy (NCBI): domain Bacteria; kingdom Bacillati; phylum Actinomycetota; class Actinomycetes; order Mycobacteriales; family Nocardiaceae; genus Rhodococcus; species Rhodococcus sp. 27YEA6. The sequence goes on from NZ_JBIYCY010000005.1 coordinate 6,968, forward strand.
CTCGACGTTACGGGCCGTCTGGCGCTGCGGTGGGTGAGGTTCGTGCTGCGTGCAGTGAGTGGTTCGACCTGAGTCGCCGCTGTCGGGCGAACTGCCGATTCCGTCGAAGGGAACGCGATGAGCTGGAGTGGCCGACGGTGCCGCGATCGGGACCGTCGCCCGTGTGGGCGAGCCTCATGCGTGGTCCCTGGTCGAGGGGTTTGCTGCGGCGCCGACGCAATAAGAGGGCCATCAGGGGGATCGGATAACAAGCTACGAATTCGGCATCCTGTTCGAACGGGATGTAGCCGACTTCGTCGACGAGAATCAACCCTATTTGCCGTCGCCGCGCCAACTCTGCAGGTAGCTTTCCTCCGGTGTGTGCGGCTTTGAGGCTGGTCACCCAATCGACGGCGGTAGCGAATGAAACGCGATGTCCGGACTGAGCCGCTTTGATCCCCAACCAGATCGCCAGAAGCGTTTTATTAGTGCCCGGCGGCCCCAGAAGCACCACATTGCGCGCCTGCGTCAAGAAGACTCCAGTTCCCAGATATGCCACCATCTCTCGACTGAGTGACGGTTGATAGTCGAAGTTGGACTCCTCCAATGATTTTCGCGTCGGAATCCGGCCAATCGGATCCGGTTCTGAGTACGGGACGATTCTCTAGCCGTGACTTCTCTCGACAGCACGGCCGCAAGGTAGTCCTCGTGACTCCATCCGTCGCTGCGTGCCTGCTCGGCCAGCCGCGGCGCCGGTTCCCGAATACGCGGCGCCCATCATTGCACCAATCATCATTACACGATGCAGTACAAGGGAATTGGACTCCAAATGCTCGATCGTAATCGCCCAGGTCCCGCATCTACCGGTCGTAGTCGGCGGCAGCCGACACCGGCTGTGCTCCATTTGGGACTTCTTGTTACAGAGCAGTTTTGGTCCACGAGTGTTGATCGGTGATCGCGACATCGCCACTCGTCAGCCACGCTTTCATCATGTCGACGACCTCCGGCGCCTTTACCGCTTCGGTACCGAAATGCTGGTCTGCAGATCCTGCTCGGTGCTCAACGGCGAAGGCCTTGATATCGATGCGTGTGGTTTGTATGTAGACCTCGTCACTGGTTTCGACGACGACGAAATCGTCCACTTTCATTGCTCCAACGAAGTGGTCGATTAAATCTGGAGTGATCGTGGGAAAGGTCCCTTCGCGAGAGGTCGAGAACCTGCCGGCGACCGACCCGCGCGGACTCAGCACTATGTCGAGCTGTGAGTCATACATGCCATAGTCGGCGGCGAATGCTCGAGGCACCATCACATCGCGAGCATCCTGTATGCGTCGCCACGGAGATGGAACAAACACCGCGGTGCCGGTTCCACTCAATGGAGTAACCGACAAGAAGCCCTGTTCTTCCGTCAGGTCTGCGCTGATGTCCGCGGCAAGGTTGGAGGCGATCAATGTCGCCGGTTCGTCGGCCTCGTCCTGGGCCAGTGCGAAGGCACGGGCAGCTGCGGCGTCTTGGCAGTGCTCGGCGGGCAAAAGCCAGAAGTCATAGCTCATCTCACGATGGTAGTCATTTCCCAGGTCGCCCCGCTGTGAGGCAGGCGCTGTACAAGCACGGCATCGAGCTTCTCAGCGGGCAGGATCGTCTCCGACCTCGAGCCTCAAAAGCTTGAACACCGACCGCAAGATGTGTGCGATGACCCCCGAAGTAGTAGGCCGACGCCGCCGGAAGGCTGGCGCGGTGCCAATCCTCACATCGGGCACCTTCGCGAGCCTTGTTGCGGAATGCGCTGACGATTCCGGTACCTCGACTGTGACAGGCACCGACCCCGACACCTCCGGCGTCACAACTGCTGGGGTGACTACGCCTGCTCCGGCGATTCGCCCATCATTGCGTGGATCCGATGTCGCTGCTTTGGTGGCCCCGAGTCGGTTGCGCAGATGGTGGTGCGTGCTGCGATTCCCAGCCGCCCTTGTGAATGATCCGTCCCCAGGGGCGGTTGTTGTGGGTGTGTGGGGCGCCGGCGGTTTTGGTTGCCGGCGGGGTGTTCGGGTTCGGTGGTGTGGGGAGTGGTGCCGCGTCGGGTGGGGCTCATTTTGGGTGTACTTGAATAATGTTGTGTGTCAGTAGGTTTCGGTATTTGTTTGGTGTGGGGCGCATTTCGTGGGACGCCCACGACGACAACATGGGTGAAATGGGCAGGCGTGGTGTGTAGGTGTGTCTGCCTGGTCGGTTACGGTACGCCGCATGCACAGTGATGAAGGCATTGCGCGGCTGGTGGCCGCTGTTCGTGAGCTGGACCCTAAGCCCCGGGAGCGTCGGTGGGTGAGCGTGAGCTTCTGTGTGCTCGACGCGGTCTACAGCATCGGTGCGCACTACGACAATCACGTTGTGCCCGTGGTCCGTCGGGTTGCGGCGGACTTCGATGTGGAATCACCGTCCGTGGAGATGTCGGTGCCGGAGGCGGCAGATCCGGTCCCGCTCGATGCATTTCTCGATCGCTACACCTCGGTGGAAGCGCTGGTGGAGACGACGAAGAACCGGCAGAACACTTCGACACGTGGCGGCATATGTAAGGCTGACGCGGTTCTTCGGTACGCGGAGGTGTTGCGTGAACACGGAGTGCTCACCCTCGACGATGCCCGCCGGCTACTGACCGACACAGTCCGGCTCGACGCGGTCGAATCTGCGTTGCGGAAAGTTCCCGGTGAGGGCGGTGCGGGTGTGCGCCGCGGCTATCTGTGGATGCTGATCGGGCACCAGGACACGGTCAAACCCGATCGGATGGTGTTGCGGTGGCTCGCTCGCCACGGAGCGGAAACAACACCGGATTCCGCGCGCTTGCTCCTTCGTGACATCGCTCAGGTGCTGAGCGAGGAAACAGGGCGGGTAGTCACTGCGTGGGAGGTCGACCACGCCATCTGGCAGGCCGCCCGTACCTCGTCTACGGCGACGGAACTGTCGAGTCGGGAACCGGAGCCAGGTAGAACATGAGCAACCAGGAGACGCCTCGCCGCCGGAGATTGAGCGTGTGGCGGGGCGTCGTCCTGGGACTAGCGTTGGGGCTCTTTCTATTTCCAGTTCTGGCGCTCCCGCACTTCCCGCGCGTTGGACATTGCTGATCCATTGGCGACGCCGGGTCCGACGCCGACGTCGTACTGGGTAATTGGATCGGTGCAGCATTGGCAGCGTTCGTGCCGGCTGCGGTTTTGGGGTGTTTCCGTCAATTGACTCGCGAACCGCAAACGGCGTTGTGCATACTCACAACTGGACTGGGGCCGATTCAGGGCACGATGGTCGAATTCGTGCGAAGGATGATCGAAACCGAAATACCAGAGCAGGTTCGGCCCGACCTGCCCGTCGAGGACATGGCATATCTGCGCGTCATTCCAGCCGTGATCCCACGACCATTAGTTTCCTGGATCGTCTCGGCGACAATGCTTTGCGCTGCAGTATTGGGTTTCTTTGCAGCTTTCAGCTCTGATATGCCTTCTCTGCTGTCGATGGTGGGGAGCCTCCCTGCTGCAGTGCTGGCATTGGTACTTGCTGCGGTGCATCAGGGGATCGCATTGCGCAACAAGGGCGCCATTGCGCGTGCGCGCAGTGGGGTTCGCGATACGCAGCCGAGTGAGTGATCAGTCGGGGCTGAAGAACAGTTCCATCGAGATCCAGAACCACGCCACCATTGCCGCGACCGGCAGGAACGCGAGCACCAATGGCAATGTAAATTGCCGGCCGGTACGACTGGGAATAGTCATAAGTCCGAGCAAGACGAACACGGCGGCAGGCGCCGCCCAACTTATCCAGTAGGTGAGTGGTGGTGGGTTGGGCCCGAACGACGTGAACGAACGGTTCGGATACAGCTGCGGCTTCGGGACATCGGCGAAATGTTGCCACAGGAGTACCAATGGCAGGTAGCCGAACAGTCCCAGTAGGAGGCCGACGACGAGTCCCGCGAAGATTCGTTCGCCCCTCATCTCGATGCACCCGTCCGAATCAATCGTCCCACTGCCTATGCGACTTCTGGTAAGTCACGAGGCTGAATCCGTAGAGCCCACGCCCGGGCCGCAACGAACGTCATGGCCAATACGAGAACGACCAGCAGTACGACCGCGATCCAGGTGGGAGTGGTGGTGGAAAAGCCCAGCCTCCACGCAGTACCGACACCTACAGTCGTCGCCGCCAACGCCCCGACCGGAAGCATCGCCGCCACCGCTCGCGTCGTGCGAACAGTAAGTCGATCCCCGGCAGCGCGAAGGACTCCGAACACGGCGGCGACCGAAATGCCATACGCCAGGAGACCGCTGACGGCATAGACCAGGAGCGGGGACCATCCGATATCAACCGACCCGGTGAATGCCATGCCGATCAAGACCAACAGGGGCGTCAACCCAAGCGTGACGCCTGCGAGGCCTGCCACCACAGTTGGAACCATTCGATTGTCCTGGCCTCCGGAGATTCGCACGCCCGCGAGGCGGAGCACGAACCCGGTCAGCGCGCCCAGAAGGGCGCCGATCACCGCAGCCTCGATGGGCCAGGTCCATTGCGATTCACCCGCGAAGCCCGAGATTGTGGTGCCACCCGAAAAGAGGGTGATCGTGGCGGACGCCTGTGCCGATCCCTGTGTCAGCGCCGCCGTGACGATGGCAACGGTCGCACCGAACAAAGCAAACCCAAGTGCCTGTTTCCACATCTAGCCATCTTGACCCATCCCGCCGGAGAATTCGGCACAACGGCAGTCTCATCCGGATGCCTTCTCACTGTGCAGATTGGGGGCGCAGCCGACTTCGGCGATAATTGTGTGAAGGGGCTGGTGGTGACACCCTCGTCGTATCACCACCAGCCACGTTCGACACTCACGACCTGCTGTCACGCACGCAATCGGCGACGTGCTGCCAGTGCTGCCGGAAATCCGAGATCTGCATCGATCACTTCACCGGAGAGACGTTCCGAGATTTCGATCAGTCGACTGCATCCGGTCTCTCCGATCGCCTCGTACGGGTACGACCCCAGCACATCGGTCTGATGCTCAACCCGCTTCCGGCGATCGCGACCCACCTCGTTCAGGTGAAGCTCGGGGCCGTCTTCGAGCCATCCACGCGCCCGCACACCTTCGACGCCTTCCGCCCACTGATCGTTGTCCCATGCCCGGCTCATTTGCAGAGCAGCAGCAGGAACATCACCGGTTGCGGCGTGGACTACCAACGCTTCGACACCGTTGAGTCCCTCGGCGTGAAGAAGTGCGACATGAGAATCTCCGCGAAACTCCCGGAGCAAGGATTGGGCATGCCACAACACGAGATGAGGCTCCTCAGGCCACGGCAATGATGCGTGCCCACCGAACAGGGGTCGCCCTTGTGGTCTGTTGCAGGCGCGTTCCGCGGCTCGACGTGCGAGTTCGGCAGCTTCGCGAACTTCGGTGCCGTCGACATGTTCTCCCCAGGCCTTGCGCAGCGAACGGTCGACAGCGTCGAGTCGAGCGGTGAGGATCTGTTCGGGGGTGGCGATTGTCCAGGCTTCCGGCAGCACCGCGTGTACCAGTTCGGGGTTGAAGTTGAAGAACGTAGCGATGGTGACTTCAGCCGCTACTGCGCCCATGGGCGCAGACCGCGAAGCGAAGTAGCCCATTCGAGGGTGTGTAAAGCCCAGTGCGGCATATGCTTCCGCGCCGAAAGGGGTGAAGTAGATCATGCCGTGTATCGGTTCGGCTCCACGGAAGACGCGGCGCGCGGTTTCTGGTGCGATCGAGGTCATCGATAGTCCTTCATGCTGGTGGTGTGGTCTTCGAACAGTCGAGTCGGATGGTTGTTCTACGCCGGCTATCTCCCTCTGACATACATGCGGTCCCGGACGGCATCACCCACTCGGTAGACGGCCAGGACGACCAATGAAATCAGAATGCCGGAGGGGAGAATCTGTTGTGGTGCACTCAAGATGTGCAGGTACGCATCGGATAGGTCACCGCCCCAACTCGGAGTGGGGGGCTGTATTCCCAACCCCAGGAATGAGAGTGCCGCCTGCGCGAGAAAAGTCAGGCCGGTGAGCACGGTCACCTGAACGACAACCGGCCCGATTGCGTGCGGAAGAAGATGACGCAGGAGCACTACGTGCGGCGGGCATCCTGAGAGTCGCGCGCTCAGAACGAAGTCTCGGTTCCTCGTTTCGCTGACCCCGGCAGCCAGAATTCTTGCAATTGTGGGTGCATAGACGACTCCGAGCGCTGACATCGACGTGATCAGGCTCGGCCCCAGAACACCGGTAATAGCCACTGCGAGAACCAAACCTGGGAATGCCAGCAATGCGTCCGCCACCCGGAGGAGTGACGCGCCGATCCAGCGTGGCCAATATCCGGCGATCAACCCCCACGGAATTCCCAACAGCAGACTGACAGCGACAGCGATCGCGACGCCGAAGAAGGCGGAGCGTCCTCCCCAGATCAATCGACTGAGCACGTCACGACCGAAGCCGTCAGTGCCAAGCAGGTGCTGTGCACTCGGACCGGCGAACGTGTTGGTCAGGTTCTGATCGGTCGGACTGTGCGGAGCCACGAACGAGGCCAAGACGGACGCCGCTATCAGCGTTCCGAGAAAGCAGTAGCTGAGCCATAATCCGGGGTGCAGTCGAGGGAGAGCCCACTTGGAGCGGGTCTCGCCTGCGGTGGTCAGCGCGAGTTGGCTCACGAGATCGTTCCCTTCCTCAATTGTGGGCTGATCATGTTGTTGACGACGTCGACCAGGATGTTCACGAGAAGCACGATCACGACGAACAGCAACACAATGCCTTGAAGCATCGGATAATCTCGCGTGTCGATCGCAATGACGAGAGCGCTCCCGAGGCCCGGCAGCACGAAGATCTGCTCGAGAATGACCGTCGCACCCAGCATCGCCACGGCAAGCAATCCATAGACAGTGACAATCGTGGGAACGATGTTTCGTAGCGCGTAGCGCCACACGATCTTCCGCTCGTCGATACCCATCGCACGCGCAGTTCGTACGTAGTCACTTGACAGTGTCTCGATCATCGCAGCCCTGGTCTGCCGAACCGCAATCGATGCTGCGCCGGCAGCGAGCGCCGTTGCTGGTAGGACCAAATGGCTCAGGTTGTCGATCACACTGTTCTCGAGAGGAACCCAGCCGAGCACCGGTAGAACTCCCAAACCGAGGGCGAAGACATCGACCAGCACGATAGCGAGGAAGAAGTCCGGTACCGCGAGTCCGATCCCCGAAACCGTGCGGGTCAGACCATCGCTGCGTCGTCCCTGCCGCGTCGCGGTCCACACACCGAGCGGTATAGCGACGACGGCGGACAGTAACAGTGCGAGTACAACGAGCTCGGCGCTCGCCGGCAGGCGCGCAAGGATCTGTGGGCCGACGGGGGCGCTGTTCTGTAGCGACGTTCCCAGATCTCCGTGCAGAGCCGACACCACCCAGTTCCAGTACTGGACCAGCAGAGGTTGATTCAATCCGAGGCGCTCGTTGAGTGCCGCGATCGCTTCATCGCTGCCGTTCGGACCGAGAAGTGCCTCGGCTGGTCCACCGGGGATTATCCGGATAAGGGCAAAGGTTATGAAACTAGCGATAATCGCGGTAGGAATTATCTGTGCGAACCGGACGCCGATCATCCGTATGTAAGGATTCACCGGCGATCGGTGAGGGTTTCGGGTCGGAACGCTCTCAGGCTCGGGGGCCAACGAATTCTCTTGCGATACAACGGTCGTCGTCATGACTTCGAGAGGTACGTCAGATTGGGGGAGCCGTTCAGTGCGGGAACGGCCCCGTGGACGTTCTTCGTGTAGGCGACCACGTCGGGAGTGAAGTACAACGGTACGTACTCAGCGGACTTGATCACGACTTGATTGATCTGTTTGACGATGTCGAGCTGAGCGGTTTCGTCATACGTGTTGTTCAACAGTGCGATCAACTTCTCCAACTCCTCGTTGGGGACGGAATTCTGCCGGAAGTACGATCGCGAACCCAGAGAGGCTTCGAAATTGAGCGGTGCGGATGCTCGCGTGGGCCATCCCACGCTGAAGACGTCCGCGCTGTTGTGTGCGACGAACTCCGTAATCGCCTGAGGTCCACTCATTTCGACGAAGTCGACCTTGATGCCGACTTTCTCCCATTGTTCTCCGACAAGGACCGCGTTGGTCGAGTACGGCGGTAGGTTGCCTGCTAGTCCGCGCACGGTGACCCCATTCGGATACCCCGCCTCCGCTAGCAGCGATTTGGCCTTCTCCGGGTCGTACGGCCATGCATCTTCGGTTTCCTCGTCGTAGAACTGCGAACCGGGAGGATATTGACCGAACGCCGCAGTTCCTTCCGAGCTGTCCAGTGCGGCTCGCGCAATTGCCTTGCGGTCGAGCGCATACTGCATCGCCAGACGAACCCGGACGTCGTTAACCACAGGGTTCTTGTTGTTGATCACGACGAGCGCAACTCCGAGTCTCGGGTCGTGACTGACGTTCAGGTTGGGATTCCGTTCGAGGATCGGAGCACTCGACGGTGTGAGCCCGTATGCAAAATCCGCAGCGTTCGATGTCAGGGCATTTGTCAGCGCTGTGGGATTGGAGATCACCTGGATCTGGATCTTGGCGAGCTGGGGGCTGGGTGGACCTGCCGGTTTGTAATCGTCGAATCGACTGAATGTGTATGAACTGTTCGGGACTGCGCTGGTGAATGTGTACGGCCCTGCGCCTACAGGCTTGTTGGCGAAGTCTGCCCCTGCTGCTGCCAGCGCAGTGGGGGAGACCACCATTCCCAATCTGCCGTTGAGCCAGCCTGGTAAACCGGAGGTAGGTGAACTCAACGAGATCGTGACGTGATCTGGGGACGTTGCTTCGATGCTCTTGATCGTCGGGACGGAAACGATTCCGAGACTCAAGCAGTGTTCCATGCTTGCCTTGACGGCTGCTGCATCGACAGCTGTACCGTCGTGGAAGGTCAAGCCGTTCTGCAACGTCATCTCGAACGTCAGGTTGTCCGGTCCGGAGAAGCCCCACTCGCTGGCGATTCCGGGCCGCAACTTCTGGGTGGCAGGTTCCGCATCGATCAGTGGTGCATACATCAACTGTAAGTAGTCGATGTCGTATCCGATGTTTCCCGCACACGGGTCGAGCGAGGCGGGCACGTGCGATGTCGCGACCTTGAGTTCGGCGTTCGAATCGGCAGGTCCGGTATCGCCGGCGGTACCGGTGGCGCTGCTCGAACAGCCGCTGAGCACAAGAGCAGAAAGTGCAAACGCAGCCACCAGCACACGTGGGCCACTTTTCCCATGATTCTGGAAGCGTGTGATCGGATATCGGGATCGCAAAGACAGACGCGGATTCATATGGTGGACTTTCGCTTTGGTCTTCTCGGAAGGGGGGAGACTGACGCGGCACGCATTTACTGCGGCGGGTTGGAGATTCCGGTCGATGTGGCCGGGGACGATAGATGGCAGGCGGAGCTGTGTGCGGAATTCAAGGCCGCGCGAAGTGACGGCGCTTCCGACGCACAGCGATCCATCGCAAACGGGCAGCGGGTGCGGAATCGACAGCCCGAGGGTGGATTCCGTGGGTCGGGTAACTCGCCCCGCACCAATGCTTTCCGACGACTGCGCCGCTCGAGTTCGATGTGCGGGGCCGCGGCGAGAAGCGCCTGCGTGTAGGGGTGCGATGGAGTCCTCAGGACCGTGGCAACCGGTCCGATCTCGACGATTCGGCCGAGGTACATCACCGCGACGCGATCGGCGATCCGTGCCACCGAACCCAAATCGTGCGAAATGAAGATGTACGTGAGGTCATGTTCTTCTCGGAGATCGGCAAGAAGTTGCAACACCTCTTCCTGAAGCGAAACATCCAGGGAGGCAACAGGTTCGTCGCAGAGAATCAGTGGCGCCTTGGAGGCAAGTGCACGAGCGATGGTCACGCGTTGGCGTTGGCCACCGGAGAGCTGGGTCGGGAGGCGGTCGGCAAGCTCAGCGCCGAGACCGACCCGACGCAACAGCTCGACGGCTTTCGGCCGCAAGGACTGTGGGATGCGCAGACGCCCTGGCGCCATCGGCTCGGCTACGCAAGCCCATGAGGCCATCCGATTGTTCAAGGCCGACGTAGGGTTTTGAAAAATGAGATGGGAAGATCCACCCTTGCCGAACGCCGGGTCGTCGAGATTCATAGTGATGGAGCCTGCGGCCGTAGCCACCAGACCCGCGAGAGCGTGAGCCGTCGAGGATTTTCCCGATCCTGATTCACCGATTATCGCAAGGGTTTCGCCCCTCTGTACGGAGAAGCTGACGTCGTCGACCGCGCGAAGAGCTTTGCGTCCGCGTCCGTACTCGACTGCCAGATTCCTAACGTCGACGATGACGTCGGTGTTGCTCATCAGCTCACCAGTCCGAGCAACTCGAGTTCGTCGCTGCGGTGACATCTTGTTGCCGATTCCGGTGATCCGATCAGAAGTGGATGATCGGATATGCAGAGCTCCTCGGAGGAGTTGCACCGGGCGACGTATCGGCAACCCACGCCGTCAGCAGGGGCTTTGGTGGTGAAATCGCCTCGCGCCTTGGGCGATTGGGAGGAGACTTCTTCGAATGTCGAGCGTGCCGCCTCGAGAAGGCTGAACGTGTAGGGATGCGCGGGCCGCCGAAGCAGCACGTCTCGTGGCGCGACGTCGACGATCTCGCCGCGAAACATGGTGATGACTCGATCCGCGACCTCGGCGACAACCGCGAGGTCGTGACTGATCAACAACACGGCAAGATCGCGCTGTTCGGCCAGTTCTCGAAGGAGATCGACAATCTGAGCTTGGATGGTGACGTCGAGCGCTGTTGTCGGTTCGTCCGCGATCAGCAACTTCGGACCGCATGCCAGGGCCATCGCGATCATCACCCGCTGACACATCCCGCCGGAAAGCTCGTACCCGAACGACTTCAAGGTTCTGCTCGGGTCGGCCAGACCGACCTGGTGGAGAAGATCTGTAGCCACGTCCTCCGCATCGACTTTCGTGATGTCGCGGTGGGCCTTCAACACATCGACGATCTGGCGACCGATGCTGACGGAGGGGTTGAGAGCCGAACTCGGGTCCTGGAAGACCATACTGACGTCGCGACCGCGTATTTTCCTCAACTCGGCGGCGGGCAGACCCACAAGTTCCTGTCCTTCCAAACGGATGCTTCCGCTGGTTGTTGCCGTACGGGGCAAGAGACCGAGCAGAGCGAGTCCGGTCAGTGTCTTTCCGCTCCCGCTCTCTCCTACGAGGCCGGTGATTTCGCCCGACCCCAACTCGAAGCTCACGCGGTCGAGGAGTCTGTTCGAAATCGATTCTGTCCCAATGTCAACCGTGAGGTCTCGTACTTGCAGAAGTGGGCTCATCGTCGGGTCGTCCACGTGTGATCGTTCATCGCATTCCTCCGTAAACAACTGAATTGTTGTGACTGGAATCACGTACCGGGGAACAATAAACACTCACCTGCAACAAAGTCAATGAATGTTGCAACGATTGCCGTCGATGGCGCCGTCTGATCGCCTCCGGCTACCGACCAGCACGTCGTCAGCGATACATTCACTCCATGGCCGAGACACGTGACATCCGCGCGGAAGCGTTGAGTGCCGCCCGACGACAGTTCGCAGCCGGAAAACCGCTCGATGTGAACGCTTTGGCCACCGAGTTGGGGGTGGATCGGACCACCTTGTTCCGGCGTGCAGGGAATCGCGACACAATTACCGGTGACGTGCTCGATTCGCTGGCGCGCCGAACGTGGCGAATGGGCCTCGAGGAGTGCGGTGGAAGCGGAGCGTCAAGGGTTGTCGACGTCCTCACTTACCATGCACGGGCGACAATCGAGACCGAATTCTTCCGGACGTATTTGACTCGGGAACCGCAAAAGGCGTTGTGCATACTCACAACTGGACTGGGGCCGATTCAGGGCACGATGGTCGAATCCGTGCGAAGGCTGATCGAAGCTGAAATACCGGAGCAGATTCGGCCAGACCTGCCCGTCGAGGACATGGCATATCTGCTGGTTCGCGTGGGTGAGTCGTTCATCTACAACGATTTGCTCACTGGTGGCACTCCGGATACGGAGAAGGCTCGCTTGGCGTTCCGGCTCATCCTCTCGCGTGACTAGTGTGCCGAGTTTCCGTTGTCTCAGTTTTCGTGAAAGCGCTTCGAATGCAAGCTATTTCATAGCTATGACTGGTTGTATGACCCAATCAGGCTGGTGGGATCGGCACAAAGCTCCGCATCTCGTCCCGTCCGGGCCGGATGACGCCTGCGGCGGATTCGGGAACCTCGTTCCAGGCGCCGGGAAGGTCACGTAGAGGCTCGGAGACGACGATTCGGGTCTCCTCACTCAGATGGTGCAGGGCATCCACCTCAGGATGGAGCTTGCGCAACATGGAAATCTCGGTGGAGAAGAACAACGACCTCGACTGGTGCTCGCTGGAATAGCGAAAGATCCAGGTGGAGATGCCATCCGACGTGGCGACGGTCATCTGAACCGGATTGTCGATTCCCTGCGAGCGGGCCGTGTGCTCGACGAATCCGACGGCCCTCGCGACACCTTCGAACGGATCGTCGGTCAGGCCGAACGTCAGCGCGAGGAAGAACAAGGTTTCCGAGTCCGTCGATCCTTCGAGATCCGGAAAGAGCGACGGATCAATGGCAGTCACCAATTCCCGTTTCATGTCGTGGAATCCGTGTAGTGAACCGTTGTGCATCCACAACCATTGCCGGTGCCGGAACGGGTGACAGTTGCTGCGCTGCACTGCAGTTCCCGTCGAGGCGCGGATGTGAGCGAACAGCAGAGGGGTGCGCAATTGGGAGGTGACTTCGCGCAGGTTCGAGTCGTTCCACGCGGGTTCGATGCTCTTGAAAACTGCCGGTTGGGGGCCTTCCCCGTACCAGCCGATTCCGAAGCCGTCGCCATTTGTCGTCGTGGCCCCGAGTTGAGAATGCAGGCTCTGGTCGATCAGCGAGTGCTGTGGCCTGAACAGCAAGTCATGGGCCAGTATCGGCTCTCCGGAATACGCCATCCACCTACACATACTTTCAACTCAAGCAGATCGAGTCGGCGTTGACGGTGCATGCGCAGCGGCGTGCGTCGTCTGGGTGGGCTTCCATGTCGACACAGCCCAGATCACGACGATGTTCAGCGCGATGATGAGAGTCGACCACCAGGGGTAGTACGGCAGCCACAAGAAGTTCGCGATGATCGAGATCGCGCAGATCACCACTGCCGACACCCGCGCCCAGGCCGCTCCGGTGAACAGTGCGAGCCCGACGAGAGCGACGAGCGCGCCCAGCACGAGATGGATCCAACCCCACGTCGTCAGGTCGAACTGATAGACGTAGTCGATCCCGACTACGAACACTTCGTTTTCGGCGACGGCAGCGAGTCCTTGGAAGAACTGCGCGATGCCGACCGTCACCAAGATGACGGCTGCCCCGATCGATGTTCCTACCGCGAAACCCTGCTTGACTGATGTTGTATCCGACATGACGGTTTCCCTTGATTCGGTGGGGGGCGACCGGACACGTGCCCGGCACGCTCGTTGTAGTGATCGTTGTTCCACCGGCTGACCGCTATGAAACGGAAATACCTGTCCAATGCGGTGAGAAATCAGTGCGATCTGCTCCGATGTGCGGGCGAAATGTAACTTCTGACCCCTGTTGATCCGATGTACCCCTTGCCGGAACGCGTGTGCGGAGAAATTGCTCGTAACCGAAGTTCACAGAAAACAAGAGGAATTCGGCACGGAATTCGACCTATTTGTCCAGCTGTACTGGTATTTTGACTGAATTGACCGGAAGCTACGGTCCGCGGAAAAAGGTAGCGAGAGAATGACGATCTTCGGCAGGCGTACCGCGGGCATCACCGCGACGGCCTTCGTCTTGGCGACCGTTGTGTCGACAGCACTCCCCGCAGTGGGATCGGCTGCCCCCGTTTCGCTCACCCGCGCGTGCAACTCGGAAATCAACGAAAATTCGATGTCACTCGATCCGGCCGTGATCGACGGTTGGTACGACATCTCGACTGGATCGCCTGGAACGAAAATCAACTCGATCGAGGCGTGGCGGACAGTGCCGGGAGACATCCTCGAGTTTCGCGCATCGGTGACGATCAGAGCCCACGGAAGTCCCGTCCGAGGGACCCTTCGGATCGACGGCGCCGGCTTGACCGGAGATCAGGATTTGATCTCCAGAATGACGTTGACCCAAGATCTCGGCCGGTCAGGGTCAACGGTCACCGACGCTGACGACGGTTCGGTCATCCCCGTACGTGCCAAGCTCGCATTCGACGTCACAACTCCTGGACAAGTCGCGCAGAACCAGACGGTCAACCTCTCGGCAGTCAAGATTGTCTTGGCAGGCGACACCACCGATCCGGGAGGTGAGTGCCCCGGCCCCGGCCCCGGCGGCGGGGGCGGGGGGAATGGAAGCGGTGGCGGAAACGGCAGCGGTGGTGACGGTTCCGGTGGGAACGGTGGGGATTCCGGTGACGCACTTCCCGGTCGTGACGTAGGAAACCGAGTACCAATTGCCCAGATTCCGTCCGGCCCGACTTCTCGTCCGTGACAGCGGCACCTGGATCCACGGCCAGCCGAACGTGGGCCGCTGCAGTAGTGGCGACAATGCTCTTGATCGGCGGATGTTCCGACGACGGTGACTCGCCGACCCGCGTCCTCGCGACCGGCCAACAAGATTTGCCGCCAGAGATTCGCGCGGTGGTCGACGGTCCGGATGTCCCGACCACGCTGCGCACAGGCAACAGCACCGCTGACATCCTGCCGATCAAGACGACGACGGACGGCTCGCTCATTCCGCCCGAGGATGTCAGTGAGATCGGATGGTGGGCAGATTCGGCATTTCCCGGCTCCGGCGCGGGCACTGTGGTGATCACCGGACACATCAACGACATCTATCAGGGTGACGGTTTCGGAAAGAAGTTCTCGACACTGGAAATCGGCTCGGTCGTGACCGTGGCGGGCGCCGGGGGACAGACCTGGAACTACCGTATCGATGCGGTCGATCACTACAGCAAGGACGGCGAGCTGCCGGTCGGGCGATTGAACAGCCTCGACGGACCCGAAACCCTCGCGCTGATCACCTGCGGCGGCGAGTTCGTCGGTCCGCCGTTCGGATACGAGGACAACGACGTCGCGTGGGGAACTCCGGTGCCCGCATAGCCGAAAACCAGACGTCGGAACGGTTGATAAACTGGGTCCCGCGTTCGTGGCCATCCACGCACGTTTCGAAAGTCCGAAGAAGGAGATTGTGCTGTGGTTGACCTCGCCTATGTCATCGCTGGGTCCGAAGCGACTGGCGGTGCCGGCCTGCAGGTCGACCTGAAGACGTTCCAGGCATTGGACGTCTACGGCGTAGCGACCACCACATGTATCGTCTCGTTCGATCCCAAGAACAACTGGGGTCATCGCTTCGTACCGATCGCTCCTGACGTGATCGCTGATCAGATCGAGGCTGCCACTGCGGCTCACGATCTGGACGTCGTCAAGATCGGCATGTTGGGCACGCCCGCCACCATCGAGGTTGTGGCAGAGGGCCTGCGTCGGCAGTCCTGGCGCCACGTCGTCCTCGACCCGGTCCTGATCTGCAAGGGCCAGGAGCCCGGCGCGGCTCTCGATACTGATACAGCACTTCGTGATTCGATCCTCCCGCTCGCCACCGTCGTCACACCCAACCTGTTCGAGGCACGCACCCTCGCCGGAATGGACAGCATCGAAAGCGTCGACGACCTCATCGAGGCCGCACGTCGTATCCATGATCTCGGACCCAAGTACGTGCTCGCAAAGGGCGGTGTCGAACTCGCCGGTGGCGACGCCGTCGACGTGTTGTTCGACGGGACCGACGTGACTGTTCTCTCCGCCCCCAAGGTCGGCGAAGAGCGCGTCTCGGGTGCCGGTTGCACGCTGGCCGCCGCAGTGACCGCGGAGCTGGCAAAAGGCGCCGACGTGGGAGAAGCCGTCGCTCTGGCAAAGAAGTTCGTCACGGCGGGCATCGAAGGCCGCGTCTCGGCGCACACGCCGTTCGACACCGTCTGGCAGGGCGCGTTCAAGGGATAGGCGCACGGCGGCTCACATCGCCGCGCGCGGCCTGGCAGGATCGAGTGCGTGAGTACTGCGAACCTGAATCGAAGCGAAGTCGCCGAACGATCTCGAGCCATCTCCGTCGCCGGTTACCGGGTGGAGTTGGATCTGCGATCGGCGGTCGACTCCGCCGTGAAGACCTTTTCGACGGTCACGACAATTGATCTGACGTCCTCGGTGGAGTCCACGTGGCTCGATTTCATCGGTGCTGCAGTCGATTCCGTGGACGTCGACGGTGCGTCGATTCCGGTGGAGTACGACGGATCCCGGATCGTGCTGCGCGGACTCGGCGGATCGAACGTCGTTCGGGTGGCAGCTCACGGCAACTACAGCCGTTCCGGTGAAGGGCTGCACCGATTTGTCGACGACGCTGACGATCAGACGTATCTGTACACGCAATACGAGCCCGCCGATGCCAGGCGTGTTTTCGCCTGCTTCGAGCAGCCGGACCTCAAGGCGCCCTTCACATTCGAGGTGACAGCACCTGACGGCTGGGAAGTCCTGTCGAATCAGCCCGCGACCCAGACTCTCTCCGTGGACGGTGCACAACGCGTCACTTTCGCCCCGTCGCTGCCGATCTCGACCTACATCACCGCGATCGCGGCCGGGCCGTATCACCGCGTGGCGTCGTCGTGGAGTCGCGGCGAACTCACTGTCGAGTTGGGTGCGCTGTGCCGGGCGTCGTTGGCTCCACACCTCGATGCAGACAACGTTTTCGACATCACCCGTCAGGGGTTGGACTTCTACGCCGAGTACTTCGACTATCCGTATCCGTTCGGCAAGTACGACCAGATCTTTGTCCCCGAGTACAACCTCGGCGCCATGGAGAACCCGGGACTGGTGACCTTCACCGAGGCATACGTGTTCCGCGGCTCCGCAACCGACGAGCAGCATCAGCGCCGCGCCAACACGATCCTGCACGAAATGGCGCACATGTGGTTCGGCGATCTCGTGACCATGGTCTGGTGGGACGACCTGTGGCTCAAGGAATCTTTTGCCGATTTCATGGGATCGCTGGTCAGCGCCGAAGCCACTCGCTTCACCGATGCCTGGGTGGCATTCGCCATCAAGCGAAAAGCGTGGGCGTACCTCCAAGATCAGCTGCCGACGACTCATCCCATCGTCGCCGACATCGTCGATCTCGAAGCTGCGAAGCTGAACTTCGACGGAATCACCTACGCCAAGGGCGCCAGTGTCCTCAAACAACTTGTGGCGTTCGTCGGCCGTGACGCGTTCTTCGAAGCGGCACGACGGTACTTCAAGGCCCACGCCTTCGGGAACACCACGCTGGTTGATCTGCTCGACGTGCTCACGGAGACTTCCGGACGTGATGTGCGCGAATGGGCCCGAATCTGGTTGCAGACCACCGGAGTGTCCACGCTGTCGCTCGACGGAACAGACCTGGTCCAGACGGACCCGAGGCCGCATCGGCTCGCAGTCGGAATCTACGACTACAACGAGTCCGGAGACCTTGTTCGCACCGAACGCGTCGAACTCGACATCACCGAATCACGCACGTCGGTCGACCTTCCGCCCGGAGCACTCACACTGCTCAACGACGAAGACCTCACCTACGCCAAGGTGCGATTGGACGCGGAATCTCTGTCCACTGTCGAGGCATCCCTGGACCGCGTGAGCGATCCGCTTGCGCGCGGGGTGATCTGGTCGTCGCTGTGGAACTCGGTGCGTGATGCGCAGCTCTCGGTGTTCCGGTACCTCGACATGGTGGAACGATTCGCTCCCGCGGAGACAGATCTTGCGATTCTCAGCTCGATCCTGACCGATGCCCAATACGCGGTTCTTCACTACGTTCCGAAAAGCTTGCGGCCCAATGTAAGTGCAGGCTGGTTGGAAACGACCTGGAAGGCGGTGTTCGAAGCCGAACCGGAGTCCGGAAGACAGCTGGCATGGGCACGGGCTCTGTCGGCCGCTGCAGCGGTCAACGATGCTCGCGCCGACGAGGTGCGGTCGATACTCGACGGCACCTGCCCGGGGCCGGTCGGACTGGCTCTCGATCCTGATCTGCGGTGGGCATTGTGGATCGCCCTGTCGGCGACCGGCCATGCGAGTGTGAGCGACTTCGACGGTGAGCTGAGCAAGGACAGCACGTCAGCGGGTCGAACGGCGTACGTCCGCGCCGCGGCGTCGATTCCCGATGCCGAGACCAAGGCGGCTGCCTGGGCGTCGGCGACCACTGACGGCTCACTCTCGAACGACCGCCTGGATGCGACGATCGCCGGATTCCGTTCGGGCACGGACCCGTCGTTGATCGAGGGATATGCGGCAGAGTACTTCTCGTCCCTGGGGAAGTGGTGGTCCGAACGCAGCATCGAGATCGCCCGACGGTTGGTGAACGGACTCTTCCCGGCAGCTGAAGACACCTCTGCTGTCGATTCCTGGATCCAGGCCAATGCTGAGGCGCCCGCGTCGCTGCGGAGGCTTGTTCTCGAGCGTCGGGATCACCTGGCCCGAGACCTACGTGCCCAGGCGTCGAACGCGGTGATCTGACGCCATCAGCTCCGAAATGTCCTGTTCTTGGATATTGTCTAAACAGGGCTGCGACAGGAGACGACGTGCACACGATCACGGATCTGTCGCTGGTCACGGGCCCGGTTCCGCCCGTGGTGACGGTGCTCGGAATTCTGGCACTTCTCTGGCTGATCTTCTCGAGATCGAGGCGTCACGTGCTGATCTCGATTCCGGTCTGCATCGTCGCGGCAATCGCGATCACTCTCGTGCTGTACTGGCTGATCGAGAAGGTGTGGCACCCGTTCCCCGATCCGATTGCCCGTCCGGTCTACGTGTGGATCGGGTTGGGCATTCTCGGCGTGCTGCTGGGTGGCTCGCGGGTATTTGCGGCGACGCGGATCGACGGTCGCGTGCTCACCGTGGTCTCGGTGCTCCTGGTGGTCGTGTCGAGCGCGGCTCACGTGAATCTGCAGTTCCAGTCGTATCCGACGTTGGGAACAGCGCTGGGACTCTCGGACGCGGAGAAGGTTTCACTCGCCGACCTGGACGACGGCAAGGACGGGGCGGTACCGGTTTCGCAATGGAAGGCTCCCGCGGACATGCCGTCGGCGGGCAAGGTCAGCACGGTCACGATTGCGGGGACGGTCTCCGGATTCAGCGCCCGCGACGCCGAGATCTACCTACCGCCCGCGTATTTCACCAACCCGCGACCGGAGTTGCCCGTGTTGGTCCTGCTTGCCGGCCAACCAGGCGCGCCCGAGGACTGGCTACAGGGCGGACGTCTCGTCCAGACCATGGACACCTACGCCGCTGCGCATTCGGGCTTGGCTCCCGTTGTCGTCGTTGCTGACGGGACCGGGTCGGAACTGGCGAATCCGCTCTGCGTCGATTCTCAACTCGGGAACGTCGCAACGTACCTTTCGCGCGATGTTCCCGACTGGGTGCGCGGGAACCTCCAGGTGGATCCCGACCCGAGGAAGTGGGCGATCGGGGGACTTTCCTACGGCGGTACCTGCGCGTTCCAGATGGCAACGAACTTCCCCGCGGTGTATCCGACGTTCCTGGATCTGTCCGGTCAGATCGAACCCACACTCGGCGATCGCAAGCAGACGGTCGATGCAGCGTTCGGCGGCAATGACGCCGCGTTCGTGGCAGTGAATCCGCAGGATCTGCTCCGGGAGAAGAAGTTCCCCGACAGCGCCGGGGTGTTCGTGGTCGGCAAACAGGACAACGACTACCGCCCAGGTCTTCAAACGCTCTACGAAGCCGCAAAGGCCGCAGGGATGGACGTCCAGTACGCCGAGGTCGACGGAGGGCACAGCTTCCAGGTGTGGTCGGCTGGATTGGCGAGTCAATTAGGTTGGCTGGGAACGCGACTCGGTCTGCCCGGATGAACGATCGTCCGGAAGTTCCGAAGACCCGATGATCAGCGGGTGAATTCTTCCGGTCGCCCCGGCTTCGGAGCCCAATCCCTGCGGATCCGCCACACTCGCGAGCCGAAGGTCGAGTGCGCCGGTCCATTCTCGGGTCAATTGCGCATCGAGTGCGTCGACGCGCTCGAGTAGCGGAGGGTGCTGGTCCGGCGGGCAGGCTTCGAGCAAGGTCGCGAATACCGCGCGCAGACGACGCTGGACCTGCGCGGAATTGGTACTGAAGTGCCGGATCTCGTCGGTGGCGACGGACACGTAATCGGTCCAGGTGCGTTGCTGCCCTCTGATCAGCGTGAGATCCGAGGTTGACGTGTCGAAGCGGACCCGCGGGGCGAGAAGTACCAGAAGATCTTCGATGTGGTCGAGAGCCTGGACGGCTCGGCCCGGGTCGTTGATGGCGGGTGACAGTGCCTTGAGCGCGATGTCCACGATCGACTGAAGCGCTGCACCGGGGCTGACGACCGGGCTGTGCGTGTCACCGAAGATCAAGCACGACATCAAAGTGTCCGGGCGTACCTTCAGCGACGGTCCGCGTACCTCGAAGAGGGGCGCGTTCTGGGCGACGAACTCGCCGATGCTGGGGACGACCTCGACCGAGACGTCCCAGCGGCCGGCCAACCGCTGCAGGCGTGCGAGATCGATCGCCAGCAGAATCCGGCCGTCGGGTGAGAGGTGGCGCAGGCGAATCACCAGTGCGTCGGCGCTCTCGGAGGTTTCGGACTCGTGCGGTTGGTGGAGGGGAAGTGGCTGACTGGGTTTCGGTGCGCCCGAGGGTAAGTCCTCGTACAGCGGATAGGCACGAATCGTCGCGCTCCGGCCCTGGGCCGCTATCCAACGCAGCAACCGACTGGAATTGAGAATCGACCCGACCTTCGCCACCAACGCGATGAACAGGATCGCACTGGCCAATGCCAGAAGCAGTGCGATCGCCGTGGAGATGGTCGGTGAGGAATTCTCCGAATCGAGCGCCAGATCGAGCGCAATGATCAAGGAGAAGACGAACGTGGCCAGAAACATGCCGATCGACCACCGCATCACCCGCTGCTGCGCGAGCATCGGGACCACCCGCACCGAAATCTGCGAGGCGCCGAACTGCATTGCGAGGGTGATGGCGGTGAACACCAGACCGGTGAGAGTGATCATCCCGCCGGCGATGACGCTGAGCAGCGTCGCGGTGGCCCCGGCGTCGACGCCCTCGGAAATGGTACCGACGTCGCCGTCGCTGACCAGGTCTCCGTCGATCCCGACGAGGATGTTCGCGGTGACGACGGACAGGACGACGAGGATCACCGGGAGACACCAGACGGGGACTGTTCGTAGTCGTCGGCGAGTTCGACGCCAGCGAATTCTGTCCGAGAGCCGCCGCGACAATCCGACCTTCGACGTGGGGGTTGTGGTGTCGACGACGGGGAGCGGTGGTGGGGGCGGGGGAGTGGAACCGAAACTTCCCGACACCGTTTCCTGAACGTAGATCTTCGCGTGGATCATCGGCTCGCGATAACGCTGTTCACGGGCCACTGCCCGGCTCATCTTCGCCGGCTTGTCGCGGTAACGCGAGCGCGCCCACGGGGCACCCGGGCGACTCAACCGAATTGCTCCGATCAACAGAAGTGGGGTGAAGAACAGCCCGATCAAGCCGGTCCAGAGTTTGCCCTTCATCAACGTGATCACGGCGAGTCCGAGTTGGATGACGATCGCGACGACAACGCCGATCAACGTCGCCAGGCTACGGTCCTGCTCGTACGGGTCGAACTCTCCCGCGAACCCGATCGGGTGGACCCCGAGAAGGAAAAGGAACGAGATCGCGATGGCAACGAACACCGCGTCGATGGACGAGCGACCCTCCTCGGCCCAGTAGACATCGCGCAGATGCAACACGAGCGCGTACTCGTCGAGGACCAACGCGCTGCCGATACCGAACACCGACGCGAGAACACAATTGGCGATCGGGGTGTGATAGTCGGCCAGAGCGATGAAGGCGAAGCCGGACACGAGCATCATCATCAAACCGAAAACCATGTGGTGGATGTGCATTCCACCGGGCGTGACATTGCCTGGCCACCACGAGACCTCGGCCCGGATCATCCGGACGCTGAAGCGGATGAACAGGAACGTCAGGACAAAGGCGAGTAGGAGGAAGAACAGCGGGAGCCTGCCGGTGTCGACGACCGTGTGCTCGAACCAGGACCGCACGGCGTCAACTCTTGCTGGTGGCGAGCTTGATCAGCTGAGGAGCCGTTGCGTCGGGCAGGTAGGCACGCGTCAGTGCGATTCCGATCCGAGGCAGGTCGGCCTCGTCGCGGAAACACAGGAAAACGGGTTCGTACCTCGGCTTGAACTTCTTCTTGAACGCGTGAAGAGACCGGAAGCCGTAGAGCGGTTCCATCGCGGCTCCGAGCATGTCCAGCAGGCGGTCCATCGATGCGGCGTCGGCGCCGTCGTCGCTGCGGGCGAGCGGTGCTCCGGACAGTGAGACGAATTGGGCACCTTGTTCTTTGAACTCGAGGGCCGACGATGCGATGAGGAACTCGACCACCGGACGGAACCCGTCGGGACGTCGACGCATGACGTCGAGTGTCCAACCCCGAACCACGCCGCCTTCGCCGTACACCGGCAACCACGAGGTGACGCCGTGAATGCTTCCGGTCGGGTCGACGGCCAAGCCGACCCGGACGTCGCGGTCGAGCGCCTCCTCGACGCTTCCGAGGGTGAACCCCATCTCGGGTAGCCCCTTGTCGCCCACCCATTCCTCGGAGATGGCGCGCACCTGAGCCAATACGGAGAACGGCTCGTCGGCCAATGTTGTCATCCGGAAGGTGATGTCGTCCTTCTTGGCCTTGTTGAGCGCCGAGCGGATGTCCTGCCAGGATTTACCGGTGAACTGCAGTTCTGGTAGGTCGACGATCGTGTCTTCGGCGACCTGAACGGTGCGCCAGCCACGCCGGGTGGCGGCGTCGGCTGTCTCCTTCCCCACGGAGAACAAGCAGGGAGTGAGGCCGTTGGCTTCGGACATCGTCGTGAATTCGTCGACCGCTGCGGCAAGTCGGTCGGGGCTCGCTATCGGATCGGCCAGGACCACGACGACACCGACATGCCGTTGGAATGCAACGACGCTCTCACCCGACTCGCCGAAGTAGTAACTGTTGCCGTCCCACGTCGTCATCCACGACATGGTTCCGCCGCCGTGTCGTTTGAGTAGTTCCCGAGCGGCGGCGCGCGGATCGTTCCCGGACAACGGCCCGCCTCGAATCTTGCGCCGCATCGGTACGTGAAAAGCGTGGCGGCCCTTGATCAACAAGATGAGTTCGAGAAGCCAGAGCAGCGCGGTACCGACCGTGACGGCGCCGGCGCTCTCGTAGTCGAAGAAGATGACCGAGACGAGGACGAGGGCGGTGGCCAAGACCGTCAGTGAACCGAACACCACGGCAACCCACCAGGCCCAGCGGCGACCTCGTCGCAACTGGTCCGCGATCAGGGCAACGATGACCACGTCGATCAATGCCGTCCAGCCCGAACCGGTTTCGGCTTCCGTCGGCCCGAACGGTCCGCTTCCGGGGAACAGCCAGACGGCGATCTCGACCACGCCGATCAGGAGCAGGCCGATGAATCCGAGCAGGCGGATCTCGCGTCGCGTTCGTGGGATGAACCCGCGCTCTCCGTCGCCGAAGAACTTCTCGCCCACCGGCAGGAATATCGCGACCGCGATGAGGTGCTGCACGTCGGCGAGGCGGCCTTCGAAGAGGAACGCGATCGCAATGTACGCACACAGAATGGCGCGGACTCGCATTCGCCAGGGCGAGCGGAGTGTTGCCGTGGTCGCGGCGAGTGCGGCGATGATTGCGGTGGTGACACCGACGTCGCGGTGGGTGGCGAGGTTGCGAGCCCAATCCCAG
Organism: Rhodococcus sp. 27YEA6; assembly: GCF_044908235.1. Taxonomy (NCBI): domain Bacteria; kingdom Bacillati; phylum Actinomycetota; class Actinomycetes; order Mycobacteriales; family Nocardiaceae; genus Rhodococcus; species Rhodococcus sp. 27YEA6. The sequence continues at coordinate 30,817 of NZ_JBIYCY010000005.1, forward strand.
TCGGTGTGGCTGCCCGCCCAGAGGAGGAGCGATGCACCGAGTTCGCCCGCCAACTGACCGCTGATCGTGACGATGGCCGCGTTCTTGGTTCCCAGGCGCCATTCGCACCAGCCGACCGCGAAGGCGAAAACGACGATGATCGAAACATACTGACCCGGCGTCAATCCGAAGAACCACCCCGTGACGAGAGTCCACCACTTGCCTTCCTGCAGGGCAGGAACTCCGTAGGCGATGTCGTCGAACCACGAATAGGTACGGACGTGATTCCACAGGGCGCCGGTCGCGATCCCGACGACGGTGATGGTGAGCACGACGCTCGCGGTGAACGGCACACGCCGCAGGACGCTCAGCGTGTCGGAAGCAAAGCGAGAGGCCCGATTCGACGCGCCCGGCGCGCCCTGGTCGGTCTGCGGGGTGGGGGTCTGGGACTGCTCAGCCATCGAGGTTCTCTTCTCGCCATGCCGCACGGTGGATTCTGCCTGTTCAGCATGACAGGAATACAGACCGATAATCAGGCGAAGCGGCCAAAATGGACCAGACTGGCTGAGGGTCTCAGTCTCGTGGCGCTACTGTCGAGCCATGGTGAACGGAGATTTACTGAATCGGGACCACGTGGTCGCCTCACTTGCCGCTTTCGAACCTCGGTCGGTCGAATTGGACGGAAGGCGCTCGGCGTCGGTGGTCATCGTCGTCATGCGGACTGCGGACGGAACACCAGTGTTCCCGGTGACGAAGCGGCCGAGCAAGATGCGCGCCCACCCCGGTCAATTCGCGTTGCCGGGCGGAAGCGTCGACCCGGGCGAGTCGTCCGAACAGGCAGCGGTTCGGGAACTTTCCGAGGAGCTGGGTGTCGACGTTCCCGAGTCGAAGATCATCGGCCGGCTCGACGACTACGTCACTCGTTCGGGATTCGTGATCCGGCCGTTCGTCATGTGGTCGGGCGACGACATCGGGGGACTGGTACCCAATCCCGACGAGGTGGCCCAGGTGTATGCCGTCACGTCGGAGGAGCTTGACGTGGACTCGCGCTTCGTCACCATCGAGGAGTCACCGAACCCGGTGATCCAATGGCCGTTCCGAACGAGCCTGATCCATGCGCCGACCGGAGCCGTCATCTATCAGTTCCGCGAAGTGCTGAACGGACGGCACACGCGCATCGACAAGCTCGAGCAGCCGGTGTTCGCCTGGAGATAGGGGCAGCTCGACACGCTCGGGACAGTTCAGGCTACGGCGCCTCGGCGAATAGTCCGTCGTGCTGTGGAAAGCTGGCCGCACGGCAATCGAACGACGCGAGGTGTGTGCAGTGAACTCTGGCGAACAAGAACCGATCCCCACGGATCGGATTCTCACTGTTCCCAACGTGCTCAGTATCGTGCGTCTACTCGCTCTGCCGCTGTTCGCCTACCTGCTGCTCGTCACGCACTCGGACGGCTGGGCATTGGCGCTGCTGATGCTCAGCGGGTTCACCGACTGGCTCGACGGCAAGCTGGCCAGAGTGCTCGGACAGACCTCGCGTCTGGGAGCGCTTCTCGACCCGCTGGTCGATCGTCTGTACGTCGTGACGACACTGGTCACCTTCGTCGCCCGCGATTTCATTCCCTGGTGGGTCGCAGCGATACTCATCGGCCGTGATCTTCTGCTTGCGTTGACGCTGCCGATCTACCGCAGGCGTGGCCTGCCGCCGCCCGAGGTGGTTTATCTCGGCAAGGCTGCGACCTTCCTACTGATGTTCGCTCTGCCGTTGATTCTTGCCGGGCACGGAGACTGGGCCATCGGACCGTTCACCCATGCCTTCGGTTTCGCTTTCCTGATCTGGGGAACCGTCCTGTACGTGTGGACTGCCGCGATCTACGTGCTCAAGGCCGTTGACGTTGCGCGAACCCACGAGGTCGTGCCCCGATGAAGTCGACCGGGGAGGACGTCCGTCGTAACCCGGTACCGTCGCTGCTTCGGTCACTCATGACCGAACATCTCGACCCGGGCTACGAGGCAACTGCATTCGAACGCCAGCACGAGCACACCAAGAACAGATCCTCGAAGACGGGGCCGTGGCTGGCCCTCGGCGCACTGTTGATCGGGTTCATCGTCACGGTCTCGGCTGTTCAAGCGACGAAGCAGGTGACCGGCACCGAAGAGGTTCGAAGCGAGTTGGTGGCGAAGGTCCGTGATGCGGAGGATCGAATCGATTCACTGGCCGCGTCCCGCGATTCACTCGGCGGCGCCGTCGACGCCGCGCGCGGCGTGGCGCTCGAAGGCGATGCACGCGGCAGCGCCGTCCTCGACCAACTGCGAGCGGTCGAATCCGGCGCAGGAGCCGAAGCTGTTCACGGGGAGGGACTGGTGGTGACGTTGACGGACCCGGCCGGACGCCCGAACCTCTCGGATGCGTCGCAACGGAGTGTCGGCGGTAAGACAGTTGTCCTCGATCGCGATCTGCAGACCGTCGTAAACGCCCTGTGGGCTGGGGGAGCGGAGGCGATCGCCGTCGGCGGCGTGCGAATCGGGCCGACGGTGACCATCCGTCAGGCGGGCGGCGCGATGCTCGTCGACAACCAACCTGTTTTCTCCCCGTACCTCGTCGAGGCGATCGGAGACACGCGAGCACTGCAGCGGAAATTCGTCGTCAGCGACGCCTACGTGAGAATGTCTAGCGTCTCGCAACTGTACGGAGTCGGTTTCGCGGTGGCCGAAGACGATTCGTTGACTCTGCCGCCTGCGGCGCCTCGCGCCGTCCGAGTGGCAACAGAACCCACAGAACCCAAGTGACAGAAGGAGTTCGATGAAGGCCGGTTCCGCCCTGTACGGACTCGCAGCACTGGTCGTCGGCATCGTCCTGGGCGTAGTTTTCAGCCCGCAGGTGCCCGACGTGATCCAGCCCTATCTTCCGATCGCTGTCGTTGCGGCGCTCGACGCCGTCTTCGGTGGACTACGCGCGTATCTGGACGAAATCTTCGACGCGAAGGTGTTCGTGGTTTCCTTCGTCTTCAACGTGCTCGTCGCGTCGTTGATCGTCTGGCTCGGTGATCAGTTGGGTGTCGGTACTCAACTCTCGACGGCGATCGTCGTCGTGTTGGGTATCCGGATCTTCGGCAACGCAGCGGCATTGCGACGCCGACTGTTCGGAGCGTGAGTCATGGCGGAACATTCCACGACCGAACCGGAAGAAGAACCTCCCGTCACCACTGCGGGTGAAGGTCGTCACGAGTTGCGTTCACCGTCCAAACACCGCACCAACGTCGTCTTCGCAATCCTCGCTGCTGTGCTGTTGGGCGTGCTCGGCGTTGCGATTGCCACACAGGTACGCAGCACAGTGGCCGGAGATTCACTCGACGCCGCGCGCCCTGCCGACCTCCTGGTGGTTCTCGACAATTTGAATCGGCGCGAAGCCGCGCTGAGGCAGGAAGTCGCGAATCTTCAGGAATCGCTTGCCACTTTGGAAGCCGGTGGCAACACGGGAGCAGCGCTGGACGAGGCGCGGGCGCGGCTGACCTCACTCTCCATTCAAGTGGGGACCGCTCCGGCCACTGGACCGGGTGTGACGATGACCCTGACAGATCCGGCGGGCGGCGTCGGATCGGAAGTGATTCTCGATCTCATCCAGGAACTGCGTGCTGCCGGTGCCGAAGCCATCTCGATCGCAGGTGCGAACGGCGAACCCATTCGTATCGGCGTGAACTCGTGGGTGAGTGGGCGCGGCGGCGAGATCGAATTAGACGGAACCCGGATCGAGCAGCCGTACACTGTGACCGCGATCGGAGATCCGCCGACATTGGCGGCAGCGTTGAACATTCCCGGAGGCGTCTTCGACAATGTCGCACGCAATGGCGGAACGTCGTCCGTCGAGCAATCGCAGCAGGTCACGATCTCCGTCTTGCGACAATTGAATCCGCGCCAATACGCTCAACCCGGAAATTGATCTTTTTGCGTCCGACTTTCGGACGGCCTGTGAAAGGAAGCCACTGTGAGTGAGCTCGATACACCTACCGATCTGCGCTACACCGCGGAGCACGAGTGGGTGAAGCGAACCGGCCCGACCTCAGTTCGAGTCGGTATCACCGACTTTGCTCAGTCGCAGCTCGGTGACGTCGTGTTCGTCCAGCTTCCCGCTGTCGACGAAGACGTGACCGCCGGTGAATCGCTCGGTGAGGTCGAGTCGACCAAGAGCGTCTCCGACATCTTTGCTCCGTTCACTGCGAAAGTTCTTGCAGCGAACGGTGAATTGGACGGACAGCCCGACCTCGTCAACACCGACCCGTACGACACGGGTTGGTTGGTCGAACTCGAGGTTGCTGACGAGGCCACACTCGACGCCGCACTCGCGGCAACTCTGGACGCGGAGGCATACAAGGGACTCACGTCCGAGTAGAAAACCTGCGCGTGGACCGGCCAACTCGCGTTGTGTCGCGGCCTGTCTCGCTGCACACGGCGGTCTGCGCAGGGTACGGTCGTTAGGTACGCATGTGCCGAGTCGGGGCGCAGGGCCGTATCGAACGTGACTGTGAAAGATGCTCGTGAAGAAAGTGCACTGCGTAGTCCAGTGATTCATGATCTGGATGATTGACCCAGGAGGAGAAACAGTGAGCGAGAACGGTAACGACGCGGGCTATGGGGAGTCGCCGGCGGAGACCACTTCGGTTTTCCGCGCGGACTTCCTCAATGAGCTCGACAACACCTCCTCTGCAGCACCGGCCGCCGAGCAGCCGGTTTCGGGCGTGGAAGGACTTCCCGCCGGAGCCGCACTTCTGGTGGTCAAGCGGGGACCGAATGCAGGATCCCGCTTCTTGCTCGATCAGCCGACGACGTCGGCAGGTCGGCACCCGGACAGTGACATCTTCCTCGACGACGTGACCGTCAGCCGTCGTCACGCCGAGTTCCGTCAGGAAGATGCAGATTTCCACGTCGTCGACGTCGGAAGCCTCAACGGCACCTACGTCAACCGTGAACCTGTCGATTCGGCAGTTCTCGCGAATGGTGACGAGGTTCAGATCGGCAAGTTCCGTCTGGTGTTCCTCACCGGCCCTCGTGCCGGCGGTTCGCAGGTCGGCGAGTCGTCAGCAGGTGCGGGTAGCTAATGACGGCAGTGCGGCAGCAGAGCCAGCCCGGAATGTCGATTGGTTCCGTGCTGGATCGGTTGCGTCCAGATTTTCCCGACGTGACGATTTCGAAGATCCGTTTCCTCGAGTCCGAGGGCTTGATCAGCCCGCAACGGACACCGTCGGGATACCGCAGATTCTCTGTCGAGGACTGCGAGCGTCTTCGCTTCGTGCTGACCGCTCAACGCGATCAGTACCTGCCGCTCAAAGTGATCAAAGAACAACTCGAAGCGATCGACAGTGGCGCAGCGACGGTGAGTGCAGAAGTTCCTGCGCCTCGTCGTGCTCGCGTCCTGTCGATCGCTACGGGCGATGTCTCACCCGAGGCGTTCCGGGTCGATCGCGAAGTTCGAGTCGGTCGTCAGGATCTTCTCGCGCGCGCCGACATCGACGATCGGTTTCTGACCGATCTGATCCGCACCGGTTTGGTCGTTCCCGGCGCGGCGGGCTTCTTCGACGAGGATGCCGTGACGTTGGCGCGCACCGCTAAGGCGATGTCCGAGTACGGCTTGGAGGTTCGCCATCTGCGCGCGTTCAAGTTGGCTGCTGATCGCGAAGCGGGACTGGTGACTCAGATCGCCGGACCGGTTGCCAAGGGTCGTGACGCCGGAGCACGTGATCGTGCCGAGGAAATGGTGCGGGAGCTGGCCGCTCTGTCACTGACTTTGCACACGTGTCTGGTCAAATCGGCAGTTCGGGGAAGTCTCGATCGCTGAGTTCCTCGATCAGCGGGGCACACTCGAATAGAATTTCAGTACGACCGCATCGGAGTCGGTCGGCTGGATCACGTCAGGTTGGAGGCAAGCTCGATGGGCGAAATGCGTGTGATCGGAGTTCGTGTCGAGCAGCCTCAGAATCAGCCGGTCCTGTTGCTGCGAGAGTCCGACGGCGATCGGTACCTGCCGATCTGGATCGGGCAAACCGAAGCTACCGCGATTGTTCTCGAACAACAGGGAGTCGAGCCGGCGCGGCCGCTGACTCACGACCTGATCAAGATCTTGATCGAATCTTTCGGTCGGAGCCTCAAGGAAGTTCGGATCGTGGACCTGCAAGAGGGCACTTTCTACGCGGATCTCGTCTTCGACGAGCAGACCACTGTCTCGGCACGTCCGTCGGACTCGATTGCATTGGCCCTGCGCATCGGCGTTCCGATCTTCGCGTCGGAGGCTGTTCTCGCCGAGGCCGGTCTGGTCATTCCCGACGAGCGCGAAGACGAGGTCGAGAAGTTCAAGGAATTCCTCGACACCATCTCGCCGGACGATTTCAAAGCCACTGATGGTTAGCCTGAATTGACTGGTTGCGGACTTTAGTCTTCAACTCTCAAGTAGAGGTTGAGTCTCGGTCGGCGTGTTGCGTTGACCATGCACCCTCCTGGACTTACCGTTGCGTGCGGTGGAGATCTTCTCGCCTTGTCGATCGAGGCGTACTCTGGGTAAGTCCACTCATGGAATTACCTGCCTTGGATTCACATCTGAAAGTTCGGTCGGCACGGGATTCTCGTGACTGCTGATAGCACAGGTTGGTTACATGATGGCGAAGCGAGAGGGAGACGGCAGTGGAAGAACAGTCGAATGAGCGCGGGACGGGCATAGCCGGTAGTGCCGCGACTGCAGAAATGTCTTCCGAAGAGCTGCAGCCGGGCTTGTTCCCGGACGATTCCATCCCCGACGACCTCGTCGGATATCGAGTACCCAGTGCGTGCCAGATCGCCGGGATCACGTACCGCCAACTCGACTACTGGGCACGGACGTCGTTGGTTGTTCCGTCGATCCGTGGCGCTGCCGGATCCGGAAGCCAACGTCTGTACTCCTTCAAGGACATTCTCGTTCTGAAGATCGTGAAGCGTCTGCTCGATACCGGCATCTCACTGCAGAACATCCGCGTTGCCGTCGATCACCTCCGTAAGCGTGGCGTCCGCGATCTTGCCAACATCACTCTGTTCTCCGACGGCACCACCGTGTACGAATGCACGTCCCCCGAAGAGGTCGTCGACCTCCTCCAGGGTGGGCAGGGCGTATTCGGCATCGCAGTCAGTGGCGCGATGCGTGAACTCACCGGAACGATCGCCGACTTCCCCGCCGAGCGGGCCGACGGCGGCGAAAGTGATCCCAACCCGGAAGACGAGTTGGCTTCGCGACGCAAGAATCGCGCCAGCCGCAAAACCGGATAACGTACGTCACATCTCTTTGGAGGATGCCACGGTGCAGGTAGGCGTTTCGGTCAACTAGACTGAGCCTGCGTCGCCGGCGTACGGGAGAGCCTCGGATACCGATTCACCGAACTTGTCTTTGTTTCAGTCTTTGTCTCAAAGGTCAGTCGTGAGCGGGATCAGGGCGCCGAAGGAGCAATACCTCCCCGTCAATCTCTCAGGCACCAAGGACCGTACGGGCTCCGACGCCTCTGGAAAGCGGTGGGACAACCCACCCGCCGACGGGGAAAGGCTGTGGCTTCCGCCTTCGGCGGATCACTACCGAATCTCTCAGGCGCTCGGGAATCGAGCATGCGACAGAGGGGGAGGAACACACCGCAGTTCGGTGTGTGTCCTGATCCTCCGATCTGTCTGGGAGTTGTCGTGATCGACGCTGCAAGCCGTATATTTGCCGACCGCCATGTCGGTCCGAACGCCGCGGAACTCGCGCGCATCCTCGAACTCGTCGGGGTCGATTCACTCGACGAACTGGCAACCAAGGCCGTTCCCTCCGTCATCCTCGACGCTGCCCCGAACGGCATCGCTGCCGGACTCGACGCTCTGCCGCTTCCGGTCGGAGAGCACGAGGCACTTGCCGAACTGACTGCACTCGCAGCCCAGAACACCGTCGCGACGTCGATGATCGGCCTCGGCTACTTCGACACGTTGACGCCGCCGGTGTTGTTGCGCAACATCATCGAGAACCCGGCCTGGTACACCGCGTACACCCCGTATCAGCCGGAGATCAGCCAGGGCCGTCTCGAAGCCCTCCTCAACTTCCAGACCATGGTCGCCGATCTCTCCGGCATGGAACTGGCAAACTCGTCGATGCTCGACGAGGCCACCGCCGCTGCCGAAGCCATGACGCTCCTGCGCCGCGCGAACCGCAGCAAGTCCCCACGATTTGTCGTCGACGCCGATCTCTACCCGCAGACCCTCGCCGTCATCGAGACTCGCGCCGAGCCGCTCGGAATCGAGATCGTCTCTGCGGACCTCACCGCTGGTCTTCCGGAAGGTGACTTCTTCGGCGTCCTCGCCCAGATCCCAGGTGCCTCGGGACGAGTCGTCGATTACACCTCGATCATCGCGGAAGCTCACGAGCGCGGCGCACTGGTTGCCGTCGGCGCAGACCTCCTCGCGATGACGCTCATCACCTCACCCGGTGAGCTCGGCGCGGATGCGTGCTTCGGAACCACCCAGCGTTTCGGTGTTCCCATGGGATACGGCGGACCGCACGCCGGTTACCTGGCCGTGCACTCCAAGCATGCGCGTCAGCTGCCCGGCCGCTTGGTCGGCGTCTCCATCGACGCCGACGGAGACAAGGCGTACCGCCTGGCGCTGCAGACACGTGAGCAGCACATTCGCCGAGAGAAGGCGACGTCCAACATCTGTACCGCTCAGGTGCTCCTCGCCATCCTCGCTGCGATGTACGCGAGCTACCACGGCGCCGAGGGACTCAAGGCGATTGCGTTGCGCGTCGCTGCCCGCGCACACGCGTTGGCAAACGGCCTGCGCGAAGGCGGCGTGACCGTCGTCCACGATTCGTTCTTCGACACCGTGCTCGCTCAGGTTCCGGGCAAGGCGGCCGACGTCGTCGCTGCGGCCAAGGAGTCCGGGATCAACCTGCGTCTGGTCGATGCCGATCATGTCGGTATCTCCTGCGACGAGGCCACGACCGCCGACCACGTCCTTGCCGTGCTCGACGCGTTCGGGATCGAGGATGCTGTTGTCGCCATCGAAGCCGAGGGCAATTCGGTTCCGGCTGCTCAGGGGCGCACCTCCGACTACCTGCAGCACGAAGCCTTCACCCGTTACCGTACGGAAACGGCAATGCTTCGCTATCTGCGCGCGCTGTCCGACAAGGACATCGCCCTCGATCGCAGCATGATCCCGCTGGGTTCGTGCACCATGAAGCTCAATGCCACCGCCGAGATGGAATCCATCACCTGGCCCGCGTTCAATGCGATCCATCCGTTCGCGCCCACGTCGGACGCACCCGGTCTGCTGAAGATCATCAAGGATCTCGAAGACTGGCTGGTCGCGGTCACCGGCTACGACAACGTCAGCCTGCAACCCAACGCCGGCAGCCAGGGGGAGTACGCGGGCCTGCTCGCGATCCGCAACTACCACCTCAGCCGGGGCGACGACCACCGCGACACCTGCCTCATTCCGTCGAGTGCTCACGGCACCAACGCGGCTTCTGCCGTCATGGCCGGGATGCGCGTCGAGGTTGTCGCCTGCCGTCCCAACGGTGACGTCGACGTCGACGATCTGCGCGCGAAGATCGCCGATCACGCCGAGCGTCTCGCCGCGATCATGATCACCTACCCTTCAACACACGGTGTCTACGAGCACGAGATCTCCGACATCTGTGCAGCGGTACACGACGCCGGTGGCCAGGTGTACGTCGACGGCGCCAACCTCAATGCGCTTGTCGGCCTTGCCCGTCCGGGCCGATTCGGCGGCGACGTCAGCCACCTGAATCTGCACAAGACCTTCTGCATCCCGCACGGCGGCGGCGGACCCGGCGTCGGCCCGATCGGTGTGCGCTCACACTTGACGCCGTTTTTGCCCGGACACCCGATGGCCCCCGAACTCGGTGGTGGAGGAACGATCTCGGCAGCGCCGTACGGCAGTGCGTCCATTCTGCCCATCACCTGGACCTACATCCGGATGATGGGTGCTGCGGGCCTGCGCCGCGCCAGCCTGACCGCCATCGCGTCGGCCAACTACATCGCGCGTCGACTCGACGAGTACTTCCCGGTTCTCTACACCGGCGAGAACGGCATGGTCGCGCACGAGTGCATCCTCGACCTCCGGGGGTTGACCAAGGACACCGGCGTCACCGTCGACGACGTCGCAAAGCGTCTGGCCGACTACGGTTTCCATGCTCCGACCATGAGCTTCCCCGTGGTCGGCACACTGATGGTCGAGCCCACCGAGAGCGAGAACCTCGAAGAGATCGACGAGTTCTGCGAGGCGATGATCGCCATTCGCGGCGAAATCGATCGCGTCGGAGCGGGCGAGTGGACGGTGGAGGACAACCCGCTACGCGGTGCTCCCCACACTGCGGGAAGCATTGCAGCGCAGTGGGATCACCCGTACTCGCGTGAGATCGCCGTCTTCCCGCGTGGCAAGGCTCGCCCGAAGGTGTGGCCGTCCGTGCGTCGTATCGACGGTGCACATGGCGACCGCAACCTGGTCTGCTCCTGCCCGCCGATCGAAGCGTTCGCAGGCAACTAAGGCGTGTGCCCGCCGGAGATCATCACCTCTCGCGTACGAGTTCGAGAACAGTGATCTCCGGCGGGGCGCCGACGCGTACCGGCGGACCCCAAGCCCCGGCGCCACGCGTCGTGTACAGCACTGTGTTTCCGACCCTGTCCAAGCCTTGCACCGAAGGCTGCTGCAGCGGAACGAGATACCGCAGCGGCCACATCTGACCGCCGTGAGTGTGCCCGGACAGTTGCAGATCGATACCCATCTCGGATGCCTCGATCGCTTGACGCGGTTCGTGCGCGAGAAGCAAGGCGAAAGTATTCGGATCGCGACCTGCGAGCGCGGCAGTCAGGTTCGGCTCGTACGGGGCCGGCGACGTGTAGTCGTGGATGCCCACGATGTCGATGGTATCGCCGCCATGCTGGATCGAGGTGCGGCTGTTGCGAAGTGTGGTGATCCCCAATGTCTCCCACACGTCGAGCCATTTGCCGCCGTCGTCGGCGTAGAACTCGTGGTTTCCGCTGACTCCGAAGATTCCGTCGGGCGCCCGAAGATCGGCGAGCGGAGCAAGATCGGGAGCAACTTTCGCGACGGTTCCGTCCACGAGGTCGCCGCCGATCGCGATCAGATCGACATTCTGCGAGTTCACGATATCGACCACCTTGCGGGTGAAGTCGACCCCGCGGGCCGGTCCCACGTGCAGGTCGGTGATCAAGGCGATCCGGTATTCGTTGAAGCCCTCAGGTAGGCGAGCGAGCGGCACGCGGACGCGGGAAATCTTGGGGCCCGACGCCTCGTAGACGCCGTAGCCGGCGGTGCCGATCGCCGCGAGAGTGACTGCTGCTGTAGCCAACTGCAACGTACGACGCTTGGCTGGGTCGACTTCGGTCGTGGTATCCGTGTGGCGTGCACGTAGTCGACCGATCCCGGCGAACAGGCCGATCACGAGCAGTCCGGGAATCAGATACAGCCACGAAGCCAGCCAGACCCATCCGACAAATCCGATCGGTCGCGCCCAGGACGTCGAGAAGACTTCGCCGCTGCCGACCCCGACGAGCGTCGAGACCGCCAAGACGACAAGCGCAGTGTCGGCGAGACGAGCCCATCGCCTCGGGATGCCGGTGGCGCGAACGAGTCGGCGATGCAGGAACCAGGTCAGAAGGGCGAGAAGGACTGCAAAAACCGCGACGCGCCCCATCAGGACAGCATCTTGGTCACTGCGGCCGCGAGAGCGGGGTCGGACGTCGAATCGACCCGAACCAATGTGCCGCCCGTCCGATCCGAGACGTCTTGGAGTGTGGAGACGTCGTCGCCCGCACCGACGACGATCACGTCGACCTGTACCGGACGCGACGGATTGCCCGCAGCGGCGATCGCGCTGAGCAGTTCGGCTCGCGTCGTGGTGGATTCGTCAGGCGTACTCGAGGTGATCAGCAGCACCGAGTTGACTCGCCCCGCGTCGAAACCGTCCACGGCGGCTTTGTAGGAGCTGGCAAGCGCCGGGTATTTGGAGGTCTTTCCGCCGGCCCGAAGCCCGTTGAGGAAATCGGTGATCGTGGCACGCCGATTCGGCTCGGACAGTGAACCGCCCGGAACCAGGATGCGCTCGGACGGTTTTCCGTCGGTGCCCGTGCTGAACTCGCGAAGGCCGATGTCCGAAGCGTCAGGGCTGCGACCCAATTGGGTATTCACCGCCGAGGCAACGTTCGCCAAGCGGGTAGTGCCACCGTCGTCGGTACCCATCGACGCCGACGTGTCCATCAGGATGGTGGCACTACGCGGCGAGACCGGGTTGGCGACTATGTCACCGAGCGCCGCTGCGGTCTCCGCCGAAGCCGGTTTCAACGTGGACGAGATCTTGGCCGGGGACACCGCCCCGAGATCGGGAAGGTCTTGGCCCTCGACCCGGAAACCGGCGCCGACGAACAACTGCGACTGATTCGGCTCACGCATGAAATCGGCAAACTGTGCCGCTGCGCGCGACGCGGTTTCGTCGATCCCGCTGCCCGAGACGATGACCGCCGGATAGTCCGCGACTGGCGTTGCGCCGGCGGGAGAGTACGTCGTCATCGCCGCGTTCGCGCTCTGCGCTATCGACTGTTCCGTGGCCGGAACGGCTTTCACCGAATCCGGTGTTCCGGCGCTCAGTGCTCCGAGGGCTTCGGCGGTGGACGAGGGGGGAGTCGGCAAGGATTGGAACTGCAACGCCCGTGCACTGAGCGCAGCGTTGACCTGAGCGGACTTCGCCTGATCCGACGTGACCGGACCGGCACCCGCATCGGCGACGTCGGCAGCGATCGCCTGTGCAGCCATCGAGGTTTCGGTACTTCCGACCGGCAGGGCGACCGTCAGATCGGAAGGCAAAGACTTCCAACTCGATGCTGCGCCGGCCAATGCTGCCGCGGTCTCGGGACCGGCTGCCAGAACGATCGGGGAACTCGCGAGCGAGCGAGGATCACCGTTGATCACGGCCTTGCCCGACAGTGGCGCGAGTTCGAACGAACTCGTCGGGATCCACAGGGAGGGACGTGGTCCCAATGCTGCGTCGTCCCAGGGGGCCGCCGGACCGGCTTCGAGTGCCGTCGAGACCGACGCGGACGGCGCACCGTGCACCACGACGGCGATGCAGTGATCACGCACCACCGGCGAGGTCTGGGTGTACCGCTTCGCCAGTTCCGCGACCTGTGGGGCTATGGACGGATCCGCGGTGACGTCGAGTGTCTTGTTGCCCTCGACGCACGTACCGGCTGCCTGCTGTCCCTGATCGTCGATCCGGTTGCTGAGGGCCTTCCATCCGAAGAAGCCTGCCACGATCAAGACGATCAGCACGACGACGAGAATCGGCCCCTTACTGATACCTCTGGCGCCTGACCCGCCGCGATGTTCGCCCACGTACCTTGCCCTACCTTGGTCACTCGAAGAATGTCTGTTGAACGGACTGTGTCCTCGGCCAGTCTAGTGACGAAACTTCGGGGCCTACGCGAACAGCCTCGACACCGGGAGCGGTGCCGAGGCTGTTCGGGTTCAGCTTCGAGTTCGAAGAAGGTGAAATCAGGCGTTGGCGGCCTTGTACTCGCGGCGGCGGCGATGCAGGATCGGCTCCGTGTATCCGCTGGGCTGCTTCGCGCCTTCGAGGATGAGTTCCTTGGCAGCCTGGAACGCGATGTTGGAATCGAAATCAGGTGCCATGTTGCGGTACTCGGCGTCGCCCTCGTTCTGACGGTCGACAACCGGGGCCATGCGCTCGAGTGCACTGACAACGTCGCTCTCGCTGACGATGCCGTGACGCAGCCAGTTGGCGAGTAGCTGGCTCGAGATGCGCAGCGTGGCGCGATCCTCCATGAGCGCGACATCGTGGATGTCGGGAACCTTGGAGCAGCCGACGCCCGCGTCGATCCAACGGACCACGTAGCCGAGGATGGACTGGCAGTTGTTGTCGAGCTCTTCCTTCTTCTCCGCGTCCGTCCAGTCGGTGCTGGGAGCGAGCGGGATGGTCAGGATGTCGTCGACGCTCGCACGCGGCTTTCCCTTCAGGCTGTCCTGAACAGCGAACACGTCGACGCGGTGGTAGTGCGTCGCGTGCAGCGTTGCGCCGGTCGGCGAAGGTACCCACGCGGTGTTGGCGCCGGCCTTGGGGTGACCGATCTTCTGCTCGAGCATGTCCGCCATCAACTCGGTCATGGCCCACATGCCCTTGCCGATCTGAGCCTTGCCCTGCAGACCGCAGGCCAGACCGGTGTCGACGTTCCAGTCCTCGTAGGCGCCGATCCACTTCTGCTTCTTCATCTCGGCCTTGCGCACCATCGCGCCGGCTTCCATGGAGGTGTGGATCTCGTCGCCGGTGCGGTCGAGGAAGCCGGTGTTGATGAACACCACGCGGTCGACGGCTTCCTTGATGCAGGCGGCGAGGTTGACCGTCGTACGACGCTCCTCGTCCATGATGCCGACCTTGAGCGTGTTCTCCGGAAGCCCGAGGACCTGCTCGACACGGCCGAACAGTTCGGTGGTGAAGGCAACTTCCTCGGGACCGTGCTGCTTGGGCTTGACGATGTAGATCGAGCCGGTGCGGCTGTTGTCGAGCGGTCCGTTGGCGTCACTGATCGAGAGGCCGTGCACTGCACAGGCACTGGTGATCAAGGCGTCGAGGATGCCCTCGGGGACCTCGTTGCCGTCGGCGTCGAGGATCGCGGGGTTGGTCATGAGGTGACCGACGTTGCGGACGAACAGGAGCGAACGACCGTGCAGGCTGAGTTCGCTGCCGTCGACTGCGGTGTACTTACGGTCGCCGTTGAGCGTGCGGGTGAAGGACTTGGCGCCCTTCTTGATCTCCTCGGACAGGTCACCACGGTTGAGACCCAACCAGTTTCGGTAGCCGACAACCTTGTCGTCGGCGTCGACAGCGGCGACAGAGTCCTCGAAGTCCATGATCGTGGTGACGGCGGATTCGAGAACGACGTCCTTGACGCCGGCGGCGTCGGTGCTGCCGATCGGGGAGGACGCGTCGATCTGGATCTCGGCGTGCAACCCGTTGTTGAGCAGCAGGATGCTCGTCGGTGCGTCCTTCTCGCCGAGGTAGCCGACGAACTTCTCCGGCTGGGCGAGCGTGGTGACAGCACCGTCTGCCAACGTGATCTTCAGTTCACTGCCGTCGACAACGTACTTGGTTGAATCTGCATGCGATCCCGACGCGAGAGGTGCTGCCGCATCGAGGAATTCACGCGCCCAGGCGATGACCTTGTCGCCGCGGACCTTGTTGTAGCCGGAACCCTTCTCGGCGCCGTTCTCCTCGGAGATGGCGTTGGTGCCGTACAGCGCGTCGTACAACGAACCCCAGCGGGCGTTGGACGCGTTGAGTGCGAAGCGCGCGTTGAGGATCGGCACGACCAACTGCGGGCCGGCCGTCGAGGTGATCTCGGTGTCGACGTTCGCGGTGGTGACCGAGAACTCGGCAGGCGTCGGCAGGAGGTAGCCGATTTCCTGCAGGAACGCCTTGTACGCGGCGGCGTCGATGGGAGCGCCGGCGTGATCGCGATGCCACTGATCGATCTGAGCCTGCAGATCGTCACGCTTGGCAAGCAAGTCGCGGTTCTTCGGTGCGAGC
Source organism: Rhodococcus sp. 27YEA6 (assembly GCF_044908235.1). Taxonomy (NCBI): domain Bacteria; kingdom Bacillati; phylum Actinomycetota; class Actinomycetes; order Mycobacteriales; family Nocardiaceae; genus Rhodococcus; species Rhodococcus sp. 27YEA6. The sequence continues at coordinate 46,415 of NZ_JBIYCY010000005.1, forward strand.
TCGGTGATGACCTTGTCGGCGCCGGCCCAGAACGTTTCGGCGTCTACACCGGTGCCGGGAAGAGCCTCCTCGACCACGAAGTCGTAGAGAACCTTGGCAACCTGAAGACTGCCGACCTGAACGCGCTCAGTCATGAATAGCCTCACTTTTCCGAAAGCGGAGCATCACATATGGATGCCATGAACCAACATCAATGTTACCTGGGAGTATTCCCACCGCTGTCCGCGCCCTGAGCTGCGATAATCGGGCGCGAAGAGCTGAAACGATCAAGTGAAATTCGTTCTGTCTAGAGTTTGCGCGCGGAAATCTCGAAACCAGCCGCGCGTAGACGCTCGACCAGGACGTCGCCGAGCGCTGTCGCTGGAGTCAAAACGCCGGTGGCCGGGGGAAGAGCCTTTTGGTCCTTCGCCAACGACAACGCAGATTCGCCGAGCATTACCGCCGTCGCGCTGTATCCCGGGTCGCCCTTCGCCTTCACTCGTGATGTGTATCGGGCGCCGGTCGTGGTCGTGGTGAACACGTCGAGCGTGAAGTGGCCCTTCTTCTGGGTGCTCTCGCTCGGACCTTCACCGGGAGCCGGCAAGACCTTGTCGAGAAGGAAACGTGTCGGAGGTAGAGCGAGTCCGGCGACCAGCGCGCCGAGGCCGACCGCCACGCCGCCCGCAATCACCGGTGACACCACCGATGAGCCGACGCTCATCACCTCGCTGTACTTGAACTTCTTGCCGTACGCCCACTCTCGGAGCGCATTGCTGCGACGGACGACTCGTGTGTTGTACGACGCCATCACGAACGGCGCTTTCCACCCCTTCAACGACGGATCGATCTTCTTGCCGTCGATTACGCTCACGTCGCTCTGGCGTCCGAGTTCGGGCTCCCGATCACGATCGGGGCTCAGCGAGTACGGCGAGGCAGCAAGTTTCCGCAGGCGCGCATCGTCTTTCGACACGTCGATTTGGTTGCGAAGCGAATCGATGGTGCCACCGCTCACGCCGCCGCGCAGGGCCGTGACCACCAGGGTGGTGTCGGTGAGCTCGCCGGCGCCGTCGGCGGCGACCTTCTCGTGCAGGACGTGAACTCCGAGATCGGAAGGGATGGAATCGAATCCGCAGGAATGGACGATCTTGGCACCGGTCGAGACCGCCAGCTCATGGTTGTCGTCGATGCTCTCGCGGTGGAACAGCACCTCACCGGTCAGGTCGACGTAATGAGTTCCGGCGGAGGCGCATTCGTGAACAAGGGCGTGGCCGTACTTGGCATACGGGCCGACCGTGGTGGCGACGACCCGGGTTCGCTGGGCGAGTGCCTTCAGTGCGGTTGCGTCGTCGGCGTCGGCGATGATCAAGGGGAGATCGGCAGCGGCAGTACCCAGATCGGCGCGAGTGGCTGCCAACTTTTCGAGGGAGCGGCCACCGAGGCCGATCTTCGTGCCTTCGGGAGCATGTTTGACGAGGTAGTCGGCGAGAAGCTTACCGACGAAGCCGCTCGCTCCGTAGACGATGATGTCGAGTTCTCGGGCGGGCGAGGTTCCAGTCATGGAGCCAGCCTACAAACGAGTAGTCGAAAGTGATGTGACCGCGGTCACTCGGCGGGGAGGGGCTCCTTGACGACGAGGATCGGAGCCTCGACTTCGAGCAACAGGCGTTGCAGCGGGCGTTCGAGGAGGAACTTGCCGATGGGGGACATCCGGCGTGTTCCGACGATCAGGAGATCGACACCCGCGTCGTGGACCAGGTCGACGAGCGCGGTAACCGGATCGCCGTCGTGCTCGGTGGTGCGCAGATCCCACTTCGTCTCCGAGAATCCACCGGCGTCGAGCGCTGACTGGATCTCGCCGCGAAGAGCGGCCCGATCGTCCTCGGTGTCTCCGAGGTTGACCGTGCCTCCGATGTTGACGTCGTCCAGGACGTGCAGAACCAGCAGTTCCTCGCTTCGACCCACGGATTCCCGTGCAGCGGCCACGATTGCGGCACGGCCTTCCGGGCTGTCCTTGTGTACGACGGCGATCGTCATGGTTCCTCCGAGTCGGTGAGCAGTGTCGGCTCCATTATCGCCTGCAATGCTGTGCTCTACCTGAAATGAGCTACTCGACACGGGGGTTTGGGGGTGACGAGATCGCCACATCGGGGCGGCTGGGTGCTGCCCATCACGAATGCGGCGTGCTGCCGATCACCACGGCGAAGGTTTGTAATCCTTGAGGAAGCAGCCGTGCAGGTCGACGCCCAGTTCACCCTGAACGATGGGGTCGTAGACGCGGGCGGCACCGTCGACGAGGTCGAGTGGTGCGTGAAAACCTTCGTCGGCCAACCGCATCTTGGTGAAGTGCGGGCGTTCGTCGGTGATCCAACCGGTGTCGACGGCGGTCATGAGGATGCCGTCGTCGAGCATTTCCTTGGAGCTGGTGCGGGTCAGCATGTTCAGTGCTGCCTTGGCCATGTTGGTGTGCGGGTGGCCAGGGCCCTTGTACGCGCGGCTGAACTGGCCTTCCATGGCGGAGACATTCACGACGTACTTGCGTCGTGCAGCTGCCGCGGCCATCGACGGGCGCAAGCGTGAAACGAGGATGAAGGGCGCGACCGAGTTGCAGAGCTGGACTTCGAGAAGCTCGATCGGATCGACCTCTTCGACGGTCTGAACCCAGCTGTTGGTGTGCGCGAGGTCGGGCAGCAGCCCGCCCGCGTCGATGGCGATGCCCTGCTCGATTCGATCGGGTGAAGCCGATTTGGCGACGAGGGCGAGTGAACTGACCGCGTCGGCGGAGAGATTTCCGGAGGTGATGCTTGCGACGTCCGACAGCGATCCGGCCAGAGCCGCGGGGTGAGCGTCGCTCGTCTTGCCGAAGGTCAGGACATCGGGCAGTTCACCGGCAGGCAGTGCGCCGGACTCGGCGTCCACCAAAGCGCCGTAAGCACCGGGGGAGCGTCGGACGGTTTGCGCGGCGTTGTTGATGAGGATGTCGAGTGGACCCTGTGCGGCAACGGAATCCGCGAGTGCAACAACCTGGGCGGGGTCGCGGAGGTCGATGCCGACGATGCGCAGACGGTGAATCCAGTCGTTGCTGTCTTCCATCGCTTTGAATCGGCGGATCGCGTCGTTGGGGAATCGTGTCGTGATGGTCAGATGTGCGCCGTCACGCAGCAGGCGCAACGCGATGTACATGCCGATCTTCGCGCGGCCGCCGGTCAGAAGTGCGCTTCGGCCGGTGAGATCAGTGCTGGCATCACGTTTGCTGCGGCTGGTGGCAGCGCATTCGGGGCACAGTTGGTGGTAGAAGGCGTCGACTGCGGTGTAGCGCTGCTTGCAGATGTAGCACGGCCGCGCCTTGATGAGCGTGCCGGCGGAGGCGCCGGCGGTGTTCGACTTGATCGGAATGCCTGCGGTCTCGTCGTCGATGCGATCGGGTGAACCGGTGGCAGTCGCAGCGACCACTTGGCGGTCGGCTTCGTTGACGGCTGCGCGCGAGGCGAGGCGACGCTTCTTCTTGAGTCGCTTGAACAGATGGCCGACAGCGCGCTGCATGGTGATCGAATCGGGATGCTCGTCGTCGAGTTCGGCGGCTTCGGAAAGGACCTTCAGGCAGATTTCGAGTTCTGCGGGGTCGAGTCCGGTGAGTTCGGCTCGAGCAGATTCTGAATCGGCTGTTTCCAGCGAATCTGCCTGCAGTGCATCCGACTTCTTGGTGTCTGTATCCACTTCGAACTTCTGTTCCATCTCGATCGCCGCTCGCGCGGACTGTTCCCTGGTGCGGGAACTTCGCCAATTACGAGAAAAGCTCCGGTTCGATGAACCGGAGCTTTTCCTGTCTGTCTCAACACAGAGTGTCCGAGGGGGGACTTGAACCCCCACGTCCGTTAATAGGACACTAGCACCTCAAGCTAGCGCGTCTGCCATTCCGCCACTCGGACTCGGCCCCGATTTCTCGGTGCTGGGAAAGAGTATCCGATGCCATCCCCAGGTCCCAAATCGCCCCACTGCTGTGCGCCTTTATTAACCGCCGGGGGTTAATAAAGGCGCACAGCAAAAAGACCCCAGCCTGATCAGGCTGGGGTCTTTCTGCTGTATTCGAGTGTCCGAGGGGGGACTTGAACCCCCACGTCCGTTAATAGGACACTAGCACCTCAAGCTAGCGCGTCTGCCATTCCGCCACTCGGACTCGGCCCCGATTTCTCGGTGCTGGGAAAGAGTATCCGATTAGGTGAGCTGCCCCAAATCGCCAGGTTGCGGGGCATTCCGGTCGCCCGCGTCGTTTGATTCGATGGTAGGAAAGTGGAATGACCACAACCCCGAATAATCCGAATCCGAGCAGAGCCGAAGCAGAAGTAGTCGAACTGGTCAGTTCCCTCATCCGCTTCGACACCTCGAACACGGGAGAACTCGAAACCACCAAAGGCGAGCGTGCGTGCGCGGAGTGGGTTGCCGCGCAGCTTCAAGAAGTCGGTTACGAGACGGAATACGTCGAGTCCGGAGCACCCGGCCGAGGAAATGTCTTTGCTCGCTTGAAGGGAGCCGAGTCGGGTCGTGGTGCGTTGATGCTTCACGGTCACCTCGACGTAGTTCCGGCCGAGCCCGCCGACTGGAGCGTCCATCCCTTTGCCGGCACCGTCCAGGACGGTTACGTCTGGGGGCGCGGCGCCGTGGACATGAAGGACATGGTCGGGATGATCCTGGCCCTCGCCAGACAGTTCAAGGCGGAAGGCGTCGTACCGCCGCGTGATCTGGTGTTCGCTTTCGTGGCGGACGAGGAAGCGGGCGGAAAGTACGGATGCCAGTGGCTGGTCGAGCACCGCCCGGATCTGTTCGAGGGAGTGACCGAGGCCGTGGGTGAGGTCGGCGGTTTCTCGCTGACGGTTCCGCGGCCTGACGGAACCGACCGCCGTCTCTACCTCGTGGAGACTGCGGAAAAGGGCCTCGGTTGGATGCGTCTGACTGCCAAGGGACGCGCCGGACACGGCTCCTTCCTCCACGACGACAACGCAGTCGCGACACTCGCCGGCGCGGTCTCGAGGCTCGCTGCCCACCAGTTCCCGATCGTGATCTCGGATTCGGTCGCGGAGTTCCTGACCGCCGTCGGCGAGGAGACCGGATTGGACTTCGATCCGGGATCACCCGACATCGACGGGACTCTCGCGAAGTTGGGGACGATCGCCAACATCATCGGGGCGACGTTCCGTGACACGGCGAACCCGACGATGCTCAAGGCCGGATACAAGGCGAACGTCATTCCGCAGACTGCCGAGGCGGTCTTCGACTGCCGCGTGCTGCCGGGACGGCAGGCCGAATTCGAGCGCACGGTGGACCAACTGATCGGTCCCGACGTGACCCGCGAGTGGATCACCAAGCTGGATTCGTACGAAACAACGTTCGACGGCCACCTCGTAGACGCCATGAACGAGGCGATCCTCGCCCACGATCCGGAGGCTCGCACAGTTCCGTACATGCTCTCCGGCGGAACCGACGCGAAGGCATTCGCGAAACTGGGCATTCGCTGCTTCGGCTTCGCACCTTTGCAGTTGCCGCCCGAGCTGGATTTCAGCGCGCTGTTCCACGGCGTCGACGAGCGAGTTCCGGTGGACGCACTACTGTTCGGGACACGTGTTCTGGAACATTTCCTGCTCAATTCCTGACGAGCACGTAGATAGATCCGTGAGCTCGACGCACATCGAGCTCTCTTGTCACAGAAAGGATTCGCATGGCGCACGATCCGTACGAACCATTGCCGAAGTTGCCGAGTTTCGAGCTGACCAGTGACGACATCACTGCGGGCCAGCCGCTGAAGCTTGCTCAGGCCAGTGGAGCCTTCGGTGTCCCCGGTGGCGAAGACATCTCACCGCAGCTCTCGTGGTCCGGCTTTCCGGCCGAGACGAAGAGCTTCGTCGTGACGGTGTTCGATCCGGACGCACCGACTGCGTCGGGGTTCTGGCACTGGGCCGTGGCGAACATCCCCGCTTCCGTCACCGAGCTCCCCGCCGGTGCCGGCGCGGCGGACAGCGATGTCCTGCCCGCCGGAACCGTCACCCTCCGCCACGACGGTGGTGGGTTCGGTTTCATCGGTGCAGGCCCGCCTCCCGGGCACGGTCCGCATCGCTACATCGTCGCGGTGCATGCCCTCGACGTGGAGACGCTCGACGGAGTCACCCCTGATTCGTCGCCGGCGTTCCTCGGTTTCAACGTGTTCCATCACGCGATTGCGCGTGCAACCCTGACCGGGACGTTCGAGGTCGAATAGTCACTTTGCTGTGCGCCTTTATTAACCGCGGGCGGTTAATAAAGGCGCACAGCAGTTTCTAGCGAGGGTTCTCAGCTCCCACAGCCTGGGCGATCGACGAGAAACCCGCTGCGCGGACCCGCTTGGCTATCCCCTTGTGGATGCTGCGAGCCCAGAACGGTCCGCCGTAGATGAAGCCGGTGTATCCCTGCACCAGTGTCGCGCCGGCGAGGATCCGTTCCCACGCCTGATCGGCCGTCTCGATACCGCCGACCGAGATGATGGTCATCTTGTCGCCCACTCGGGCGTACAGGCGCCGAAGTACTTCGAGTGAGCGCTCGGCGACCGGTGCACCGGACAGCCCGCCTGCGCCGAGTGCAGCTACCTCGGCGTCCGGGGTCTTCAAACCGTCGCGACGGATCGTGGTGTTGGTCGCGACGATTCCGGCAAGCCCGAGTTCGATTGCCAGATCGGCGACCGCGTCGACGTCCTCGTCCGAGAGGTCGGGCGCGATCTTCACCAGTACCGGCACGCTGACGGTGTCGAGCACGGCCTGCAGGATCGGGCGCAGTGATTCGACGGCCTGCAGATCACGGAGTCCGGGCGTGTTCGGCGAGCTGACATTCACGACCATGAAGTCGGCCAGCGGACCCAGAAGCTGCGCGCTGGCGGTGTAGTCGGCAGCGGCGTCGGCGGCTTCGACGATCTTGGTCTTGCCGATGTTGGCACCGATCGGGACCGTGACGCGGCGCTGTCGCAGGAAATTCGCCGCGTGACCAGCGCCGTGGTTGTTGAAGCCCATCCGGTTGATCAAAGCGCGGTCGGCCGGAAGACGGAAGAGACGCGGCGCGGGGTTACCGGGCTGAGCCTGGGCCGTCACTGTTCCGACCTCGGCGAAACCGAATCCCAACGGGCCCCAGGCGTCGACGCCGGTGGCGTCCTTGTCGAATCCTGCGGCGAGGCCGAGAGGTGCCGGGAACGTCAGACCGAATGCCTGACTCCGCAGAACCGGGTCGTCGACGACAAGGACTTTTGCGACCAGCCAGCGAAGGGGAGCGAACCGTGTCACCAGTTTCATCGCGGTGAAGGCAATGTGGTGGATGCGTTCCGGTGGGACCCGGAACATCAGGCTCAGCAGCAGTTGGTACACGATTCTCCAGCTCTTCGATGGTGTGATTTTGTCAGCGGTTTCGACAGCGGCGGGCCCTGGTCGTCTGTTGGACGATCAGTGCTGAATGCCGTCCGGATCGGTCACGTGCAGCGGCGTCTTCTTTCGCTTGAGGAGCACGCGACGACTGCCGTCGGGGTAGAGACGGACTCGGGAGAGTTCCCATCCGCCGAACTCGGCGGAGATCGCCAGACGCATCGACGCCGTGACCCGCGAAACGTTCGGCGGTAGTCGAAGGGGCACATAGTCGAACTTGTCGTCCGACGTCTCCCACTGCGCGGGGATCCCGCGCGTACGCTTTTCCATCAGTTCTCCCGTGACGGGATGACCTGCAGCCCGTCACCGGTTGCCGATCCGACGATCAGATTGCCGTTGGAAGAGTCTACGGCCAACGAATTCGGCTGTCGCACCGTCTTGAACCGTCCGGTCTCCACGGGGATGCCGGACGACAGATCGAAGCCGACCACTTCATTGGTCGCGGTCAGTGTCACCCACACCCGATCCGCGGCCTCGTCGTAGGCGACGGCGTACGGCGACTCGCCGACGGGGTAGCGCTGGTGCATCAGGAGCGGATCGGCAGTGAAGACGAGCAGTTCGTTCCCGGTGGTGTCGGTGACAAGGATGCGTCCGAAGCGATCGGTGGCCAGATGAGTTGCGCCCTCACCGGCGCGAAGAGCGACGCCGAGTTTGCCGTCTTCGAGATTGATCGCCGTCAGCGAGGTCTGACGGTGATCGAGGGCGCTCAGGTTGTCGCCGGTGACCGCGAGTTCGTCGACGGATGCGAATCCCGAAACCGTCTGTGACTGATCGGTCTTCGGGTCGACGATGTGAACTGAACCATTGTCCGTGCCGATCGCGATGCGGCCGTCGTTGAGTTCGACCGCTGAATTCGCCTGCCCGTCTACCGGGATGGACGTCCGTTCGCCCGAAGTCAGATTCAGCTTCACGACCTGGCGATCCATCGACAGAAGAGCGCTACCGTCAGAGCCGATCGAAACGTCGCGTACGTCGGAATCCAGGGCTGTCGGACGACCTGCAGAGGCGGGGTCGGCGCCGGCCAAACTGTCCGAAGGAACGACCAGCACCGATCGTGGGTCGTTGGCAACCAGAACAGCGCTGCGCGTGATCGGGTCGAATGTGATGGAATCGATCAGACCTGAATACGGGTGAACCACGCCGTCCGGGGTGCTGGTGGTGGCCGGTGAGACCGCTGCCGTTGCGGGATCGATCGTGATGAGGTCGTCTCCGCGATCTCCGGAAGAACATCCTGTGACCAGCAGAACCGCCGCCCCCATTGCTGCTGCAGTGGTGCGGATCCCTAGGCGAGCCATGTGTAGTTCCTCTTTTTCTTGTCATCTGTTCTTCACGCAGTGCGACTGTCATCGATCATCCCTGATCGCAGTCGGGCGCCGTTCATCGCGTCGAGGAACTACCGACCATTCCGCTCACACCCTTGACGCGATACCGTACGAACAGCGATTGCGGTTGACGCTGCAATCACCGAGGAGATCATTGTGATTCCCACAGAACCCACCGATTCCGGCGCGCAGTCGCCCGAACCGGCGCGGCCGGGCTTCGAGATCGAGGACCTCACCGTCGGCGCTCACGCACACGGTTTCGGCAGGTCCGACGGTCGAACTTTCGCGTTCCGCGTACGAAAGAGCATGCTGTTCGTCGAGGTATACGGCGAATACTGCGAGCACAGTGTGCCGACCCCTGCAGACGTTGTCGCCACCGCGGAGCGATCGGTGACCGACATCGATCTGACCGACGAGCGAAGCATCGCCGGTGTGGTCCGCGACGCAGTTCTGTCCACGGAGGCTGATTGGTCACAGCCCGGTCCCGGTGACGGAGTTCGCGAGGGAGACGGCCGCAGCCTGCCGACGGTGAGAGCCGTCCTGAACAGGCTGGGATCGATCATCGATTCTGTTCGGTGAATTCTCGGCGCGGGATGACCAGGGTTGCTCCGGTTGTCGGATGCGGGAACACCTCGACCGGATAACCGTAGACGCGGGTCAGAAGCTCTTCGTGCAACACCGATTCCGGGGGACCGTCAGCGGCGATGCGGCCGTTTTCGAGCACGACGATCCGATCCGCGTACGCCGCTGCCAACGCGAGGTCGTGCAAAACGACGACGACGGCATCGCCGTCCGCAGCGCGAGCGCGCGCCACGGACATCACCGCTTCCTGGTGTCCGAGGTCGAGAGCTGCAGTCGGCTCGTCCAGCAGGATGGTCGACGTTTCCTGTGCCAGTACCCGGGCCAGCGCGACCCGCGCTTGCTCGCCGCCGGACAGCACGGCGAACGGCCGATTGGCGAACCCCTCGACATCGCAGGTCTTCATCGCCGCGGTGATAGCAGCGCCGTCGCGGTCTTCTCGGCGAGTTCCGGTCCATGGCGCACGTCCCATACGAACCACCTGGCGAGCGCTGAACGAAAATCCGATGGTGTGTTTCTGGGGGAGCACCGCGCGTCGGCGCGCCATGTCGATCGGCGACCACTGAGTGAGGTCGGTGCCGTCAACGTCCACCCGCCCAGCGATGACGGGCTGATCACCGGCCAACGCCGCAAGAAGAGTCGACTTACCGGCGCCGTTCGGTCCGACGAGAACGACTAGCTCGCCTGCCCGGACTTCGATGGACACGCCTTCCAGAATCTGCCGACCACCGCGTTCGACTGTGATGTCGCGCGCCTCGAGGGTGACATCACCGACGGCTGGGCTCTTCGGTTCGGGGGTGACGCGGCCGAACAGTTCGCGCCAGTTTCTTACGAGGCTGCTCATGCCCACCCGCCCTGTTGCGCGCGCGTGCGTCGGAGAAGCCAGAAGAAGAAGGGGCCGCCCACCAGAGCGGTCAGCATTCCGAGGGGCAGGTCTGCGTTGTCGATCAGCGACCGCGAGCCCAGATCTGCGACAAGCAGAACCAGTGCGCCGGCGAGGGCGCTCGCCGGAATCAGCGCGCGGTGGCCAGGTCCGACGAGAATGCGCATCAGGTGCGGAACGACCAGGCCGACGAAGAGGATGATTCCCGTGAAGGCAACACTCGCCGAGACCAAGAGAGCGACGATCAGTACCGCGAACTGGCGAAGCCGTTCGACGTTGACGCCCAGATGACGGGCCGCGTGTTCACCGAGCGCCAGCAGGTCGAGACGTGGGGCGATCATCATGGTCGCGGCGATCCCGACGACGGTCATCGGCGCCACGATCAGGACTGCGTTCCAGGAAGCGCCGTTGAGTGAGCCGAGTTGCCAGAACACGATCTGATCGCGAGCGGACGGGCTGGCGACGAAGGTGAAGAACGCGATGAGCCCGCCGGCGAACGCGTTGATCGCGACGCCCGTCAGCACCAACGTCACTACTTCGGTTCGGCCTTCGTGCCGAGCCAGCAGGTAGACCGCCGCGGTGGTGACCAGCCCGGCGACGAACGCAGCCGCAGCAACGGCCCAGCCGGCCACGAACGTTCCCCCGACGACGATGACAGCACTCGCGCCAACTGCCGCGCCCGCAGACACTCCGATCACTCCGGGTTCTGCGAGCGGATTGGAGAACACACCCTGCAGGAGCGCACCGGAACATCCCAGCGCCGCGCCGACACAGATGGCGAGCACGACGCGGGGGAAACGAACCTCCCACAAAGTCACTTCACCGCTGGGATGGGCGGGCATCGGACCGAGGTCGAGCCCGATGCGATGCAGGATGCTGCCCAAAACCTCGAGAGGCGACGTCGGAACTTGGCCGATGCACGCCGACAGTACCGCGACGATCACCAGGGCGAGAGTCAAGCTGACCAGAACCGCACTCACCCGCGACCGCGACGCGGGGCCAGACGCCGACTTGTCGGCGCCCCCGACGTCGTGTGAATCCTCGGCTGCGGACACAGTCTTACCTGCTTCGGAACTACCTGTCTCTGTACTCACGAATCAGCACTCACGAATCTTTGCTCACGATCCACCGGGCTCGTAGATCGCTTCGGCGAGTGCCGCCATGACGCGTCCGGTGTTCGGCCCGAAGCTGAGCAGTACACCGTCCGCCATGTCGACTACTCGTTTGTTCTTTCCAGCCGGCGTCTGAGCGATGCCAGGGACCTTTTCGAGGCCGTCGATTCCGCCGATCGATGCCAATCCGTCCGTCATCATCAGCAGGGCGTCAGGCGCTGCGGCGATGAGCGCTTCGCTGGTGATGGGCACGAACTGTTGTGTGATGCCCGAGGCGGTTCCTGCATCGGTGGCGCCGAGTGCCTCGATCAAGGAATCTGCTCCGGACCCTTCACCGCCGATCATGGTGATGGCCGATCCGCGCATGTAGAGGAATGCGATTTTCAGTGGATCGCCCTCGGTGGGGACCAGGTCACGAGCTCCAGCGATTTCCGATTCGGTCCGGTCGACCAGCGCCGCGCCCTGGGCAGGGACGCCGAGCGCGTCGGCGACGGCCTGGAGTTGTCCTGGCACACCCTCGAGTGTTCGGGTCGGATCGAAGAAGACGACGGGAACACCGGCGGCGCGCAACTGATCCTGGACGCTCTTGGGCCCGATACTGGTGTCGGTGAGAACAACGGTGGGATTGAGGTCGAGAATTGCCTCGGTGTTGAGCGATTGGCCGCCGACCGTGACAACCGGCACGTCCGCGACCGCGGGGAACTTGGCGGCGGTGTCGCGGCCGACGAGATTGTCACCGAGGCCGAGCGCCACCGTCGTCGTCGCGAGCGTCCCGTAGCGGTCGGCCGCAACAATCCGGCTGTTGTCGGTGATGGTCACGTCGACGCCGTCGAAGCTCTTCACCGTCACGGGCAGTGTCGCGGTCGGGTTGTCGGACACGGGAACCGGGCTGGAATCTTCGAGTACCGCGGTCCTGGCACCCTGAGATGTCGTCGAAGTGTCGCTGGACCCGCAAGCCACCAGACCGAAACCGGCTGCTGCGACCAGAGCCGCCGCGGCCAAGCGCTTCATCATTTGACGAGGTAGCTCTCGATGTCGCCTTCGAGGTCGGCGAACAGGTCGCCGTTGAGGCGGTACGCCAGATTCACCTCGTCGATGAAACGCTGCTGTTCCTCGGCGGGAATCTGCAGTGCATCCAGATTCGAGCGGTAGTCGTCCTTGAAAGGCTTCGGCTTGGGGATGCCTTCGAAGATGTAGAAGCGAAGTCCGTCGGTCTCGAATCCGTAGGCGCGTTCGAGCATCCGGCGGATGATCTGTCCGCCCGAGAGATCGCCCATGTACCGAAGGTAGTGATGTGCGACGAAGCCGGCAGGCCAATCGAACGCCACCTCCTTCAGGCGGGCGATGTAACGCTCGGTTGCCGGCAGGGCCACGAGTTCGTCGCGCCAGTTCGGTCCGCCGAGGAACTCGAGATCGGCTTCGAGTGAAGCCACGCGCAACAGATCCTCGGACAGGAACGGGGCGACCAACTCGTTGTCGGCGTGTGTGCGGCCGGCCTCTTCGAGGCTCGTGTAGACGAGGTACGTCTGTCCCAGAAGTGCGGCGTAGCCAGCCGTGGTCAGCTCACCGCCGAGTAGTGCGCCTACGAATCGCGACTGCTCCGTCTCGCGGTGTGCTGCGTCCGTCTCGGTCTTGATTCGTTCGGAGAACGCTGGGCCTGCGTCTGCGGAAAGGCTGTCTACGTCGAGCGTGGTCATTGATTCTCCTGAGGCTGTAGTCAAGCGTTGCCTACTAGGTTAGCCTGCCCTCGCCAACACGATACCTCCGGTATTTCGATCAGCGGGACAGATCAAGCGCTCACATCGTCGAGAGCCGCGGCAATCGCTTTCGGAAGTTCCAATTCTTCGGTTGCCAGTACTCCTGTCAACTGGGCGAGATCACGCGTGCCGACGACGGCGCTGGCCACCCCGGCGCGATCGCGCGCCCAGGCCAGTGCCACCGCCAGTGGGGAAGTACCCAGACCGTCGGCAGCGGTAACGACTGCGTCGACCACCCGGATCGAGGAATCGGTCAGATAGCTCTGCACATCCTGCGAATGTGCTTCGTCGGCGCCGCGGGAATCGACGGGAATGCCGTCGCGGTACTTGCCGGTCAGCACACCGCCAGCGAGGGGTACTGCGGCGAACACTCCGACGCCGTGATGGGCCGCCGCTGCGAACAATTCTTCCTCGACGCCGCGTGCGAGCAACGAGTACTCGGCCTGCGTCGCGGCGAGTGTTGTTGCGCCACCGGCTCCTACGGCCGTCGCGAGCTGCCAGCCGAGGTAGCCGCGAACTCCGACGTACCGCACCTTGCCGCTCGAGACGGCGTAGTCGAGGGTTGCTGCAACCTCGTCGACAGGCGTGAGCGGATCCCAGGTTGCGACCTGCCACATGTCGAGGAAGTCGGTTCCGAGTTCACGAAGAGTCGCGTCGAGCTGGCGGAGCAATCCGCGCCGCGAGCAGTCGACGCGGTCGGTGCCGATCGGTGTGGGGTCGATGCCGGCGCTCGAGCTGATGATGAGTTCGTCACGTGGAACGACGTCGTCGAGCAACTCGGCGAGGATTCGTTGCGCCGCACCGGCGCCGTAGGCGGGCGAGGTGTCGACCAGGGTTCCGCCGGCCTCGGCGAACGCGAGTAGCTGCGCAGCAGCCTCGTCGCCGTCCGTGTCGCGTCCCCATGTCAGTGTGCCGAGCCCAAGTCGCGAGACCCGAAGTCCGCTCGTTCCGACAGATCTGTGCTTCATAACCGCCTGCATCTCGCGCCCGACTCGTGTGCGCAAGTGCGGCACCCGAGAGATCTCACCACGTGCAGACTAGTAGGCGCTCGCCTCGAGTCGGGGTATTCGGACACGGACGTGCCGGGCGCGGCGCGGCGCCGTGGGCCCCGGTAGCGTGGCGCCGGTGAAACGTGAACCCGACACACGAAACCTGTGTGCAGTAACCCCATTCGAATCAGCCGGGATCGGTGAGTGATGGGCGAAGCGATGACCTGGCTCCAGGCCGTGATCCTGGGCCTCGTGCAGGGCTTGACCGAGTTCCTGCCCATCTCGTCTTCCGGACATTTGCGAATCGTGTCGGAGATATTCTTCGGCAGTGACGCCGGCGCGTCGTTCACCGCGGTGACGCAGCTCGGCACCGAGTTGGCGGTCCTGATCTACTTCGCACGCGACATCGTGAGGATCATCACTGCCTGGTTCCGAGGTGTGTTCAATGCCGAGCACCGGGGCGATCTCGATTACCGGATGGGCTGGTACGTCATCATCGGCACCATCCCGGTCGGCATCCTCGGGTTCTTCTTCAAAGACCAGATCCGTACCGGCGCACGCAATCTGTGGCTGATTGCCACGATGCTGATCGTGTTCGCGCTCGTCATCGCTGCTGCCGAGTACTACGGACGCAAGACGCGCCCGATCGAATCGCTCACAGCGCGCGACGGCATCATCATGGGTTCGGCTCAGGCGCTCGCGCTCATCCCGGGTGTCTCACGTTCGGGTGGCACGATCAGTGCCGGCCTTTTCCTCGGACTCACCCGTGAGGCCGCAGCCCGTTACTCGTTCCTGTTGGCGATTCCGGCAGTTCTCGCCTCCGGTTTGTTCAGCCTCCCGGATGCCTTCGAGCCGGCCGGTGAGGGTCTGAACGCGAGCGGTCCGCAGTTGCTGGTGGCAACCGTCATCGCCTTCGCGGTCGGTTACGCAGCGATCGCCTGGCTGCTTCGATTTGTTGTCGATCACTCCATGTACTGGTTCGTCGGATACAGAATCGCTCTCGGCGTAGTCGTCCTTGCGTTGCTGGCCACAGGGGTCGTGTCCGCGACATAGGGCCCGTTTCGACGTCGACCACCCGTCCGTGCGGCCACCGCCCCATTAGGGTTGTGGAATGACAGTTGTCCTACTGCGGCACGGGCGGTCGACGTCCAACACTGCCCATACCCTGGCCGGTCGAACGCCGGGTGTGGAACTCGACGACCACGGCCGGAAACAGGCCGAAGGCGTCGTCGATCGGCTGGTCGGTCTGGACATCGCGGAGATCGTCCGCTCGCCGCTGTTGCGGTGTGAGCAGACGGTCGGCCCCATTGCCGTCGACCGTGGTCTGACGCCGGTGGTCGAGGATCGCCTCATCGAGGTCGATTACGGCGACTGGACGGGTCGCCCGCTCAAGGAACTCTTGGAAGAACCGCTCTGGAAAGTGGTGCAGCGCCACGCTTCCGGTGCAGTGTTTCCCGGCGGTGAAGGGCTGGCCCAGGTACAGGCGCGAGCCGTTGCCGCGATCCGAGAGCACGACGCACGGCTGGCCGAAGAACACGGCAAGGACGTCGTCTGGATCGCGTGCACGCACGGTGACGTCATCAAATCGGTTCTCGCCGACGCGTTTGCGATGCATCTCGATTCGTTCCAGCGCATCGTCGCCGAGCCCGCCTCGGTCAGTGTGATTCGCTACACGGCGACACTGCCGTTCGTTCTTCGCGTCAACGACACCGGAGACGTGCTCGCCGCGATCGGTGCAGCGAAGGCCGCGACCAACGGTTCGGCTCCCGCGCAGGAGTCCGTCCCCGGCGGAGAGGTCGGTGCGTGAGCTGTGACGGATAATGGGTATTCAGTGATGTTCTGCTCGAACTCGAGGAGGTGCAATGTCGCGCGCGATTCACGTATTTCGCACTCCTGACCGATTTGTCGCAGGAACGGTGGGCGAACCCGGTGACAGGTCTTTCTATCTCCAGGCCGTGCACGAATCACGGGTGGTGAGTGTGCTGCTCGAGAAGCAGCAGGTTCAGGTCCTCGCCGATCGCATGGGCTTACTCCTCGAAGAGGTACATCGACGCTTCGGAACCGAGGTTCCGCCACAAGCCGACGACGTCTCCGACCTCAGCCCGCTGGTCACACCGCTCGACGCGGAGTTCCGGGTCGGCACGATGGGGCTCGGTTGGGACGCCGATGCCGGCGCGGTCGTCGTGGAGCTGCTTGCCGTCAGCGAGACGGAGTTCGACGAATCGGTTGTCCTCGACGACGCCGACGACGGTCCGGACGCGGTCCGTGTGTTCCTGACTCCGGAGCAAGCGCGCGAGTTTTCGCTGCGGTCCGAACGCGTCATCGCGGCGGGACGCGCGCCGTGCCCGCTGTGTGGTGAACCGTTGGCGCCCGAGGGGCACGTCTGCATCCGCACCAATGGGTACCGACGCGGCGAGTCCTTCGGTTTCGCGATCGACGACGCAGACGACGACGAGGTCTGACGTCGTGTCCGAACCTGGTGTGCCGGACGTGCTGCTCGAGGGTGATCTGACTCTGATCGGTCAGATCACCACGGCGAGCAACGCCACGCTGGTATGTGAGTCAACTCTGGGGGAGAAGTCCACCCGCGTGGTCTACAAGCCGGTCCGGGGTGAACGCCCACTGTGGGATTTCCCGGACGGCACTCTGGCGGGGCGTGAGGTCGCGTCGTACCGCGTGTCCGAGGCGCTGGGTTGGGGAGTGATTCCGCGAACAGTGTTGCGGGACGGCCCCTTCGGTCCAGGCATGGTGCAGCGATGGATCGACACCGTCGATCGCCGCGCGGATGGATCTGGCGGACTCGAGATGGTGGACCTGTGCAGTCCCGGCAATGTTCCGCCGGGGTGGTTCGAGGTCCTGCAGGCCTTCGACTCGGAGGGTGAACCAGTCTCCCTGATCCATGCGGACGATCCACGGCTGCAGCGAATGGCCGTTCTGGACGTCCTCATCAACAACGCCGACCGCAAAGGTGGTCACGCTCTCGAAGGCGTCGACGGCTCGGTGTACGGCGTTGATCACGGAATCTGTCTTCACTCGGAGAACAAGCTGCGGACCGTGTTGTGGGGGTGGGCCGGGCAGCCCGTACCCGGTGCTTTGATCGCCGACGTCGCCGAATTCGCGACAACTCTCGACGGGGATCTCGGCGACGAGTTGTCCGAACTGATCACCGAAGAGGAAATCGTGGCCTTGGCGGTGCGGGCGATGCAGTTCGCCGAGTCCGCTGTGATGCCTGAGCCGAACGGCCATCGAACGATTCCCTGGCCGGCCTTCTAGTCGCGAGACGTTTCCTGCTGTTCGCGAGTTGCCGTCAATCCGGGTGAGCGAACCAATCGCAGTAGTTGTTCGCGCAGCGCGGCGACATCCCCGACGCCGACGGTCAACGCCGCATCTTCCTTCTCGAGCGTCAGTAGTCGCTCGTACGTCAGTCTTCCGGCGTCGGTTATCGCGATCACGCGCCGACGCTCGTCCCTCGGATCGGTGTCACGAGTGACGTAACCCGCTCGTTCGAGACGGTCGATCGTGCGGCTCATCGTCTGATCGGTGACGCGGGCGTTCTTCGCGATGTCGCGTTGAGACGCCGCCCCACCGGCGATCGAGTGGAGCACGATCAGGCCCGCGTGCGTCATGTCCTGAGACCGCAAGACCTTCTCCCACGAGTGCTCCACCAGGCGTGCAGCGGTGGACAACAGCCGGCCGGTGGGCCAGTCGTCCAGGCCGTCGCTGCTCATTTTTCTGCCTTCCGTTTGCAATTACTCAGCATGCTGAACAAAATAGTCGGCAAGTCCTCTGCTGCCGATCCCTGGAGACCCAGTGAGCACACCAGTACAAAATCGTCCTGTTCGTCGCCTTCGATGGATTGTGCCAGCTCTCCTCGTGATCGGCTGGCTGGCAATCGGAGGATTCGGCGGTCCGTTCGCCGGAAAGCTCAGCACGGTGCAGCAGAACGACAACACGTCGTTCCTGCCCGCGTCGGCCGAAGCGACCGAGGTGGCAAAGCTTCAAGAGAGCTTCACGGACACGCGCTTCGTGCCGGCCATCATCGTGGCGGAACGACCGGGTGGCCTCGAGCCCGCCGACTCGACCTTCCTTTCCCAGACCGTCGATTCGTTCGTCGGTACCGAAGGATTCGGCGACGCCTCATCGCCGCCGATCCCGTCGGCCGACGGCCAGGCACTCCAGATGTTCCTGCCGGTCGACAGCACCCTCGAAGTCAAGGACAGCGTGAAAGCGCTGCGCGCGGCGCTGGAGTCGAGCCCTGACGGACTGACAGTCAAGGTCACGGGCCCCGCTGGGCAGGTTGCGGATCTGTCGGCAGCATTCGCCGGTATCGACGGATTGCTGTTGTTGGTAGCCGGATCCGTCGTGATCGTGATCCTGATCATCGTTTACCGAAGCCCGATCCTGCCGTTCGTGGTGATCTTCTCGGCGATCTTCGCACTCGGATTGTCGAGCTTGCTCGTGTATCTGCTCGCGGACGCGGACGTCATCGCACTGAACGGTCAGAGCCAGGGCATCCTGTTCATCCTCGTGTTCGGTGCCGCCACCGACTACGCGCTACTGCTGGTCTCTCGCTACCGGGAAGAATTGCGGATCGAGAAGGACAAGTACGCAGCAATGCGCACTGCGTGGCGCGCGACGCTCGAACCTGTCGCAGCGTCTGCAGGAACGGTCATCGCGGGCGTTCTGTGCCTGTTGCTCTCCGACCTGAACTCGAACCGCGGACTCGGTCCGGTGGCCGCCATCGGTATCGCCGCGTCCTTCCTCGCATCGATGACCTTCCTACCTGCTGTCCTGGTTCTGTTCGGGAGGACGGCGTACTGGCCGACCAAGCCGAAGTTCGATGCCGACCGCGAGCACCACGACGAGGCGAACGATCACCGGTTCTGGGCCGGGCTCGCTGCTCGAATCGGTAGGCATCCGCGCCGCTTCTGGGTGGCGTCGACGCTGGTGCTGGTGATCTTCGCGATGATGATGCCGCAGTTCAAAGCCAGCGGTGTCTCGTCGTCCGACATCTTCTTGCTCGATGTCGATTCGGTTGCAGGCCAGGAGATTCTCGGCGAGCACTTCGACGCGGGTTCGGGTTCACCGGCCGTGGTCATCGCGAATGCAGACCAAGTGGATGCCGTTGCGGCAGCCAGTCGCGTGGAGGGTGTCAGCGACGTAAGCGTCGTGCAGAACGGGGGAGCGCCTCTGGTTGTCGACGGGCGAGTCTCCCTGCAGGCGACGTTGACTGACGCTGCCGACTCGCTCGAGGCCGAAGACACCATCGTGCGACTGCGTGATGCAGTTCACTCAGTGGAGGGCGCCGACGCATTGGTCGGTGGCGTCACTGCGACCGACCTCGACACGAAGACCACCTCGACACGGGACCGGACACTCATCATTCCCGTGGTGATCATCGTGGTGTTCGTGATTCTCTCGCTCTTGCTGCGTTCGCTTCTCGCACCGCTGCTTCTCATGGGCACCGTTGTGCTCTCGTTTGCTGCGACACTGGGCATTTCGTCGCTGGTGTTCGACCACGTCTTCGGTTTCCCCGGCGCGGATCCGGTGGTCCCGCTCTTTGCGTTCGTGTTCCTCGTGGCTCTGGGAATCGACTACAACATCTTCCTCATGACGAGGGTGCGTGAGGAAGCGCTGAAGATCGGCACCAGGGCGGGTGCTCTGCGGGGACTCACGGTGACCGGCGGGGTGATCACATCTGCCGGAGTTGTTCTGGCAGCAACCTTCTCGGCGTTGGCGGTGATCCCTCTGTTGTTCCTCGCCCAGATCGCGTTCATCGTGGCGTTCGGTGTCCTGCTCGACGCTCTGATCGTCCGATCCTTGCTGGTCCCGGCCTTGACCTACGACATCGGTCAGAAGATCTGGTGGCCGAGCAAGCTCGCGTCGACGCCCGAACCGGAGCAGGATCAGCCAGCACCTTCCCAGCCTCAGAGCAGTCTCCACTAGGCTCGGCAGCATGCAGTCTTGGTCCGATACCGCACTCCCGTCCGTTCCCGGTCAGGGGCCGCCGTTGCGGCTGTACGACACAGCCGACCGTCAGGTTCGCCCCGTCACCCCGGGCAAGAAGGCGACGATGTACGTCTGCGGCATCACCCCGTACGACGCCACCCACCTCGGCCACGCGGCCACGTACCTCACGTTCGACCTCGTGAACCGCATCTGGCGCGACGCCGGACACGATGTCCACTACGTCCAGAACGTGACCGACGTGGACGACCCGCTGTTCGAGCGAGCCAATCGCGACGGCGAGGACTGGATCGTCCTCGGCATGCGTGAGACGGCTCTCTTCCGCGAGGACATGGAAGCGCTGCGTGTGCTTCCGCCGAAGGACTACATCGGCGCCGTCGAATCGGTGAACGAAGTAGTCGAGTTGGTGGAGAAGTTCGTGGCGTCCGGCGCCGCGTACATCGTCGACGACGCGGAGTTCCCTGACGTCTACTTCCGTGCCGACGCGACCGAGCAGTTCGGCTACGAGTCGGGCTACGACCGCGCGACGATGGAGAAGTTCTTTGCCGAACGCGGCGGAGATCCCGATCGCGTCGGAAAGCGCAATCCTCTCGACGCACTTGTCTGGCGTGCGGAGCGTCCGGGCGAGCCCTCGTGGCCCTCACCCTTCGGGCCGGGGCGCCCCGGCTGGCACATCGAGTGCGCGGCCATTGCACTCAACCGCATCGGCTCCGGCTTCGACGTCCAGGGCGGTGGCAGCGATCTGATCTTCCCGCACCACGAGTTCTCGGCGGCGCATGCCGAATCGGCAACGGGTGATCGCCGTTTCGCGCGGCACTATGTGCACACCGGCATGATCGGTCTCGACGGCGAGAAGATGTCGAAGAGTCGCGGAAACCTGGTCTTCGTCTCCAAGCTGCGCGGTGAGGGGGTGGACCCAGCGGCAATCCGTCTCGGACTGCTGTCCGGCCACTACCGCCAGGATCGCGCGTGGACTGATCAGGTCCTCGCGGATGCTCAGTCGCGCCTGAAGGTGTGGCGCGAGGCCGCGGCTCTCGGTTCTGCGCCGTCTGCCACCGACACTGTTGCGCGTTTGCGTCAGCACCTGGCCGACGATCTCGACACCCCGAAGGCGCTCGACGCGCTCGACGGTTGGGCCCGCCGCGCCATCGAGGGCGGCGGATCCGACACGCAGGCACCCGGCGAGTTCGCCGATGCCGTCGACGCCCTACTGGGTATTTCGCTTCGCTGAACCCCTGCTGTGCGCCTTTATTAACCGCGGGCGGTTAATAAAGGCGCACAGCAGTTTCTAGGCGTAGTCCAACGCACCTTCGGCGGGTGTCGGCACCCGGCGCCGTAGCGGCGAGCCCAATGCCCTCGCCAGATCCGTTCCGTCGTGCTCGGCAAGCAGCTCACCGTTCGACCAGACCAGCAGCGCGGCGCTGACCGCCTGTTCGGCCGTGGAGTGCGCGAGGTCGTAGTGCGCACACCCGGGGACGTCTGCGTATGTGATCCACAGGTCGTAGCCGGTCATGAAGAGGTCCAGGTCGAACTGAACGCTCAAGCCGAGAAGCTCGCTGCGACCGTTGTCGTCGACACCGGCGAAGGCCTCGTCGAGTGCCAGCAGACGCGGGGCGTGCGGGTCGGCCGAGTCCAACATGACGTGCGCCGCGGCGAACAAAGGAAGGTGCAGCGAGACGGACTGCTCGCCACCGGACAGCGCGCTGTGCCGCGCGACGGTAAGACGGTCTTCCTTGCCCTCACCGCTGATGAGGGTGAACGAGAACACGCGCCATTGACGGTAGTCGAGCGCCGAGGACAGAATCTCCGGGTACGAGCGTTCGGGGTGCGCCGCGCGGGCGGTACGGATCTGCGTCGCGAAATGTGCTCGCAGAGTAGCTAGTTCATCGACGCCGAGGGCCGACGCGTCTCGATCCAGCAGCTTGGAGATCGCCCGCGAGCTGTCGTCGAGGTTGTCGGCGAGCACCCAGTGAACGCCGATGGTATTGCCTGAGGACATCCGACGCTCACGCATCTCGGTGCCCATCTGTGCGATCAACTCGCGTGCGTCGACCGTGCGCTCGTGGATCTGCTGAGCCAATCCGGTCAACAGGGCATCTTCGAGAATGCGACGCTCGGATTCGGTGAGCAACTGCTCCTGATCGCCGCGAGCGTCGTGGATCCGCGTTGCGAACTCGCCGATCGACGAATAGCCCTGATCGTCCTGGACTCGTACGACGGTCAGCCCATCCGGTGCATCCCACTGCAGACGGTAGTCCTGTCCGGCCGCTGCGAGTTGGGCGTCGAAGTCCTGCAACGCCGAGGTCAGTGCCGTGCGGGTTGCCTTGCGGGCTCCGTCGGTGACTCGGACTGCCGAGGTCGCAGCCTCGAGCGCTCGGTACAACTTGTCGACGTCTTCGGGGAGGACAGGCGGGTGGGCCGCGTCCTCGCTGCGATCTTCGTTCTGGATGCGGTAGACCAACTGATCGGGGCTCATCCACGCCGCTGAACTTGCCGGCCAGCTCAGATGTTCCTTGACGCCCAACAATTCGAGAAGGTCCGGGCGCGCGTAGGGTGCGAGTCGCTCTGCATCACTGCGGGTTTCGGTCAGGGTGTGCCGAAGAGTCTCGACAGCGGTGTTGTACGCACCCTCCGCCGTGCCGATCTGGAGGACGGCGGCGTCGTACGCCTTTCGCGCCGCACGCTGTTCGACCTTGCATTCTTCGATCTTCGCGCGGGCTTTTGCCAGGTCCAGGTCGATCTGCTCGGCGCTGGCACCGAGGGTGTCGCGCAGCGTCTCGAGACGCTGCACCTGCTGGAGCAGACTCTCCTCGGCGATGGCGGCTTCCTCGGCGAATTCCTCCGCATTGGCGCGTGATTCGTCGAGACGGTCGCGAGACTCGCGTTCGAGTTCGACTTCCTTGGCATGCTCCCGTCGGCAGCGCAGCGCCAGTTCCCCCTGCTTCTCGAAATGACGGATCGCCGCCGCGAGGGAGTCGAGTTCACGGCCGATATGCGGCGTCCGGTGCTGCGACGCCGTCGCTCGGAGTTGCTTTTCCTTCGCCGCGAGATCAGCGATCGCCGCATCGAGTTCGCGTTGTGCCGTTTCCGTGGCCTCCGAGCGAGTACGGAGTGCGCCGGCGGATTCGGTGACCGTCTTGAGTGCGCGCAGGATCGAACCTGTCTTCGGCAATTCCTTTGCCGCAGAGTTGATCCGGCTCAGTTGCTCGTTGGTCTGCGCCACCAGTGCCTTGGCCGTATCGACTGCCGCGGCAAGTTCTTCCAGAGCCGCGTCGATCTCGGTGATCCGAGCCTCGCGTCGACGCGCCCGTGCTGTGGTGCCGATGTACTCGGCGTCGGCCTTGACGTGCCGGCCACGCGCGACGCCCTGCCAGAAGCGGCCGTCGACGCCGATCGCGACGCTTGCGTCGGAGTCGCCCGGCGCCTCGACGAGACTGATCGACGCGAGAATGTCCTGTACCCGAGCGTCGGGTACGTCGGCATTGCCTTCGACCTCGAGGACGTCGGCCAGCGTTCGTCCCTTCGGACGCTGCTTGACGGTCAGAGCCGTCAGGAACTGCTCGCTGACGTGCTCGGGAATCTTCTCGTCCGGGCAGACCCAGCCGTCGAGCAGATTTGCCGCTTGGAGTGCGGATTCGATTCCCGTGGCCACGTCTGGTTCGACGGAATCGGCGAAGCGCACCAACTGCCATAGCGGTGCACCACCCAGTTCACTGCGGTTGTCGGTGCGTGCGTGGAAGGCAGGCGGAGCGTCGTCGTGTTCCGCCGAGACGGCCTTGCGCTCGGATTTGAGAGCCGCGATGGAGGCGTGTGAGGCAGATATTTCAGCTTCGGCCTCACGTCGACGCTCGCGCAGCGTCTCGGTGCCGGCTTCGGTGTGCTCGGCGAGAACTGCGGACAGCGCCGGAGCGTCTTCGTCGCCGACTTCGGCGAGCGCCGCGTCGAGAGCCTCGAACAGCGACGTGTCGGCGCCGACAGCCGAAAACAGGGAGGAGTGATCGGTCCACCACGCGCGCAGCCCGCTGGCGCACTGACTGCGTGCGAGTTCCACGGCAGCTTCGCCCTCAAGTACAGCCGCCTTGGACGCTTCGAGCAGCTCTTGTCCACGGCGAGAGCTGTTTTCGGCCCGGGTTCGTTCGGTCGCCGCCTTCTCGACGGTCGCCAGTGCGGTGCGGACGACGCGTACGTCACCGTCACGCTCCTCGGCATGGCCACGGACTGCTGCCGTGATCTGGTCACTGCGTGAGCCGTCGGGCAGGGGAGTCCAGACGATGCCGGCGTCCTCGGCTGCTGCCTGAAGTTCGTCCTCGGCGCGCGAGAGTGCTTCGGCCGCACGCTTGACCGACGATGCAGCCTTGTCGGCTTCGTCGCCGCGTTGAGCGAGTGCGGCCTGCGCTTTCCGGGACTTGTCTGCCTGCTGCTCGGTCGAGAGCTTGAGCGTCGCGACGGCCTGGGCGAGGTCGTCGAGTTGCTGTTTGCCTTCGTACGCGCTCGAGCGTTGCAGTGCTTCGACATTGGCGCGCGCGTTCTCGAGTGCCTGCTCGGCCTGGTTGAAGCGCTCCTCGGCTGCTGCCCGCGCCTCACGGCTGCGGGTCTGGGCGAGCGACGACTCGTCCATGGCGGCAACACCTCTGGTGACCGCTGCGAGGCGGGTGCTGACCTGTTCGATCTCTCCGCGAGACTGCTGACGCAGGTACTTGGTGTAGACCCCGATGAAACTCTGGGCTGCCTGATCGGCGGCCGCGAGCCCCTCGAGCGCGCGGCCGACTTCCTCCATGTCGCTGAACGAACGCGCAGCTTCGAGGACCAACTGATCGTCGAGTGGACGGAGACCGTCGGTGAGTGCCTGCGAAAGGCCCTTCGGGTCGAGGTTCTTCGCGAGCTGGGGACGGCGAAGTGTGAGAATGAGATTGATCAGCTGGTCGTAGCGCTGCACTCCGAGACCGAACATTCGCGCGTCGATGGCTGTGCGGTAGTCGAGGGGACGGTCGGTGATGGAATCGCTGCCGAGTTGTTCGGCCAACTGCTTCTTGGTGAGAGGACGATCGTCGTTGCCGATCAGCGAGAAGTCGACTCCGACGCGGCCGTCGGCGACGAAGTACCAGCGGGTGACCTTGTCGTTGGTTCGGGTTGCCCGCATGCCGATTCCCACGGTCACCGACTCGGGATCTTCGAGGGAGCCGCGGCAGAACTCCATCCACACGTAGGAGTGCGCGCTGTCCTGGCCCCGGTAGAGCAGGTTGGACTTCATCGTGCGCTCTTCACCGGCGAACGGATTGAGGCGCCGCGGTTCGATGCGGCCGTCGAAGACGAACGGGAACAGGACCTCGAGGGCCTTGGTCTTGCCGGATCCGTTGGGTCCCCGCAGAACCAGTCGACCGTCGGCGAACGAGAACTCTTGGTCTCGGTAATCCCAGAGGTTGATGATTCCAGCCCGAGTAGGTCGGAAGCGGGCGTTGCTCATACGTTCTCTACCTCTGATAGTTCGCCGTTGGGGGAAGGTTCGGGGCCGAATTCGTCGACCGGATCCGGTGCGGAGTTGTCCACCGCGAAGTCGATCTGAGGATCGCGTTCGCGCACGGAGACCACGACGTCGCGGTACCGGGCAAGGACGGGCAACACCAGTACGCCGCCGTCGACCGCATGCGTCAGGCGCAGACGTTGCAGCAACCCGAGCGCCTGCTTGCGCAGCCCGTTGTGATCGGCCTGCCACTGCGCCGCGAAAGTTCGCCCGAACTGGTCCACCAACTCGGTGACCTTGTCAGCGAGCCAGTCGTCGTCGATTTTCGGGTACGTGACGGGTGGCGGTGGCTCGGCCGGTTCGCCGGCGGGCAGCACGAAGTCGTCGTCCTCGTCGGCGAGGTCCTCGAAGATCCCGGCCTCGGGGATGGCGGCATCGAGTTGTTCGATCAGGTGATCGTCCGACACGTGCGGGATCGGAAGTTTCGGCAGTTCAGGAGCGTCGACGTCGAGTACGCGGTCGGCAATCTCGCCGGCCAGGAGAAGTGCCACCTGAGCGATCGTTCCGGTGCTCGGGAAGCGGACGTCGGAGAGTCGGCCGGTGGGATCGATCATCGCGATTCCCTCGGCGCGGCGCTCGGCCACCAACCCCGTCAGTAGTTCGACTTCCGACGCGGTCTTGGGCTGCGCCAACGCAATCAATTCGTGCTGATCGAGTTCACCGGCCAGTACGACCGGCCGCTCGACCAGAGCCCGACGCACTCGGCGTCCGATCTCTTTCGCGTCCACAGGAATTCCGTCGTCCTCGGAGGCGCTCGAGGTCTCGACGGCCAGGAGTCCGCGGATGGAGTGTAGGTGCTGCAGGGCGCGCGGTGGACGGAACAGCGCTACGACGACGGAACGGTCGATGTCGTAGAGCGCTTCTCCCGCTTCGGGATTGGACGCCCAGCCGTTTGCGTCACCGTCGGCGAGGGCGATGGCGCCTCTGACTCCGAGCCAGCCCACTGCGTCGACGAAGGCGTCGCGGTCGGACGCACGATCGGTGGAGAGTTCGACGCCGTCGACTTGTGCAGCATCGGCCGCGACGTGATCCGCCAACTCCGACAACGTGATCTGGTTCCCGGCGCGGCCCAACGCGGCCAGGCACAATGCCAGGTAGGCGTAACGCGTGCGATCGAAGGTTCGCTCGGAGGCAGTTCGGGCCGGTGCCGACGGGTTGAGCCGATCCGACACCGTGAACAGGCGAGCGGTGGTCTCTGTCACCTCGAGGCGGTATCCGAACAGCTCCAGTAAGTCGTCACGTAGCTCGGTGGCCCAACGGCGCAAGAGCGGCAACGCAATTCGATCCG
Source organism: Rhodococcus sp. 27YEA6 (assembly GCF_044908235.1). Taxonomy (NCBI): domain Bacteria; kingdom Bacillati; phylum Actinomycetota; class Actinomycetes; order Mycobacteriales; family Nocardiaceae; genus Rhodococcus; species Rhodococcus sp. 27YEA6. The sequence continues at coordinate 73,242 of NZ_JBIYCY010000005.1, forward strand.
GGTACGTCGAGGTGATCAGGTGATTGGACAGAATCACACGCGCCGCTCGTTGGTACGAATCGAGGGCTAGGGGCGTGATCTCGCGAGCTCTCATCGAACACTGACCTCGATGCCGTCGAGATGCATTCGTCCGCGAGCAGTCTTGATGGTGGTCGAACCGTCCGAGGGACTGAGCGTCAGCTTCACCCCGTTCTCACTACCGGTGGAGCTCTTGACGCGTCCCACCACCGGAACGCGCGCGGTCAGTGCTGCATTGAGCAGACTCAGCAAAACTTCGGTCTCCTGCTCGTTGAGTTCGCGCTGATAAACACCGTTCGACGCGAGGGATTGCGCCGCGGCACTGCGCGTACGTTGCGCCGCCAACTGCTCTTCGCGCAGGCGGCGGATGCTGCCGTCGTTGCGGGCGACTTTGCTCGGCAAGCCGGGTGAGGGCGGGCGGCCGGTTTCGGCGAGTGTTCGCGCGATCTCGACCGGCGGTGCCTCCCACCACGAGCGTGAGTGCGAAATGATGTCGGCGTCCGGATGCACCATCGAGAGATGGCGTGGACGACCGAGGTCGAACACTGCCTGGAACAGAGCATGAGCTGCGTCTTCGGACGGCGTGGTGGCGAACCAGCCGGCGAGGTGCCGGAGCTGGCTCTCACGGCTGACGCCGCCGCGACGGGTTTCCGTGACCCGGCGAAGGAGCGCCAGAACCGCGGCGATCGCGCTCATCGTGCCCTCACGTAGACGCTCGGACTCGCTGATCCCCGATTCCGCGGAGACGAACCAGGCGGTCAATCCTCGCCAACGCGCAGCCCAGTCGTCTTCGCGTTCGGTGATCGGGACGAACACCCGTTCGTCACTGGCGGCGGCGAGGCGGATCATGCGATCGACCCCGGTGGATTCGACGTGCTCGATCGCTTCCTTGAGCTTGGGGGCGTAGCGCGCCAGATCGGAGCTGAACTCCCGCATGTGCGTGAGCAGAGCGTCCTTGTGCGTGAGGAAAGCCTGCGGAGTGATCTCCGTGGTCCGTACGAGGTCCCCGAGGGTCAGATAGAAGTGCGCGGCTCGATCAGCCATGTCGGAGAGTGTCGAGTCGAGGCGCTTGAGCTTGCGGAAGATCAGATCGCCGTCGGAGCTTCGGTTGGCCTCGGCGAGTTCGGACATGTCTGCGAGCAGGTCCGGCAAAGCGAGACGCGAGAGCGACGCCGAGTCCAGGCGTGCGGCGAGAACGTCTTCGACTGATCGATAGACCTGGTATCCGGCCTGACCGAACTGGTAGACGAAGTGGCGATTGCGGTACTCGGCCAGCGTGGCCGCGCGGGTGCCGTCGTAGCTGCGCTCGAGGATCTCCCACACGTGGAGCTGATCCAACAGGGGAGTGACCTCTGCTGCCGACAGATCGGCCGCCGGATCCGATCCACCGATCTTCTCGAGGATTTGCGCGACGGCTCCGGCATGCAGCAGGACGGTGTAGTTGGCGCGAGCATGGTCGAAGGCACGAAGTACCCAGAGGTACTCGGCCCGTTTTTCCGCGATCGTGAACGAAAACAGCTTCAGTCGATTGGTGTCGGCGTACGCGGCGTAATCGGGCGCACTCGTTTCTTCCACCATGACAGGGTAGGCGAGAGACGCCCCCTCTTTTTCCTACGGGCGATCCGTAGCAGGGGATGCGGCGCGTCGCCACTGCGATTCGTTCTCGATCATCCATGTGAGCAGGTGCTCGGCCGCCGCCTCGTCGGAGTCCGGGCCGACCAGCAGATCGGCGAACGCTTGGCTGGGGGCGACGATGCGGATGCCGTCGCGGGTGAGCAATCGGTCGAAGGCAGACGGTGAGAGGGGAGCGGTGATCCACACGTCACCGCCGGATTCCACCCGCCGTAGTCCGAGAGCGTCGGCGAACTGATCGACGTTGTCGGCATGGAAGTGGGCACGTCGAGTGGGCGCGTACCGAGCAAAGGGTGCGGCGGCCACCGAGGCGGTACCGGCGTAGATGTGACCGCTGAGCTGACGCAGTTGATCGAAGAGTGCTTCCAACCCGTCCGGCGCGTGAAAGCCGTGAGGCGTCGGCGCTTTGGCCCCGGCCTCAGCCGCCCATTCACGAAGCATCTTCGGCCAGCGGACGTCACCGATCCCACCGCGGGGGAGCCTGGTCACCAGTTCACGATCCGACAGTGTCTGAACCACCCGATAGGTTGCTCCCGTCGACGCACCGGCCAGGCGCACCAAGGCAGTGATCGCCAGTGGCGCCGCGAAATCGGCAAGCGCACGCACGACGCGAGCTGACGGATCGCCCGTCAACTGTCCGGAAGGACGTCCGGGCCCCCGCCACGGATCGGCGTCGGCTCCGCGTCCACGCACCCAGACGGCGGGTCGATCAGCGGTCAACGACACGTTGCCCGTGGCGTCTGCGTACGAGATCGCGTGGGAATCGAGCTGCCGGCGAACCGGCTCGGACAGATATTTTGCGCACACGAAGCCCGATTGACCGGTGGGGAAGCGATCGGCGATACCGGGAACGTCGCTGCTCAGGACACCGTGAGCGGCGTACACGCCGAATTTGGCCACCGAGCCGTCAGGGGAGCGGAGGTCGAGTCGGAGTGGCGCCTCGGACAGGTCGGGGGAGCGCTGCGTCGACAAAGACCAGGTAGGAGGCAAATTTTCTTCGATGACGGCAACCGATCGCCGAAAAATGTCGATCGGCCGTTCCGGTTCCGACTCAGATTCGCTCATGTTCCAATGGTATCAATATCTGTCGACGACGGAAACACAAGATTTTCCGAATAATGTTCGCCCTGACAGCCTCGCGACAACGGTGGTCGCTTTCGCCGAGAAACTCACTACCTACACAACTTCACATTCGAAATTGCCGAGATCGATCAGCGTTGCTTCGGCATGATCAGGGGAGCGACGACGGCGAGCAGTAGTGCGGGGATCAGGAAGCTCGCGGCAGGCGAAGAGTCGTAAATCGGTGTCAGGGCCAGGGGAGCAAGAGCGGCACCGCCGAAGCGCATCGCTTGGACGACGGACACGGCGCCGCCACGGTTCGGCCCCGCGGATCCGAGGACCGCCGCGTTGACGCCGACCAGCACGAACTGGCTCGCGACGCCTGCGACAAACCATGCGATCGCGATCACCGGCACCAAGCCGGCAAGGCCGACGACGGAGACCAGAACTGCTCCGCCCAGGGCGCCGATCATCACGGAGGAGCGTGCGCCGATGCGATCGATGAGGATTCCGATGCGCCGGGCCGAGAGGATGCCGGCCACGCCGAAGACGGTGAGCAGTAGGCCGCGGACGGTGGGGGACAGCCCGAACTCGTCTTCGAAGCGGAAGGCGAGCAGGAAGCTCAGTCCACCGAGGGCGCCCCAGCCGAGCAATGCAGCGATACCGATGCGGAGCACTTCGGGGCGTAATGCATCGCGGAGACGGGCGGGAGTGGTCGCTGCCGGTGCTTCGGACTTCGGAAGTCCGACGGCTCCCAGAATGCCCGCGACCACTGCGATGACGAGAAAGGCCAGACGCCAGTCGAATTCGGCCGCCAGTCCGCCGATCAACGGAGCCGACGACTGCCCTGCGGCCTGGAAAGCGCCGAAGGCTCCGAGGGCTCGACCCAGCCGTGCCTGCGGTGTTGCGGCCGCCAACGAGGCAAGCAGTAGCGGCGTGGTGAATGCGTTCGCGGAGCCCTGCAGTACCCGGGCGGCAAGGAAGATCTCGAGTGTCGGGGCGACGAAGCATGCCAACGACGCGAGGACGTAGACGCCGTAAGCGATGCGCACCGTCCGAACCTTGCCCCACCGCGTCCCGAGTGTCCCCGACACCAACATCAGAGCGGCGAAGGGGAGCAGGTACGCGGTGAGGGAAGAGGCGGCCGCCGACGGACCGACCCCTAGATCGTCACCGATCTCGGGAAGGATCGAAGCAACCACGCCGCCGCCGAACGGGCCGAGGAACCCGCCGGCGTACAGCGCGATCAGCTGAAGCCGGAGGCGCAGTGGGCGCTGTGTACTTCCGCCTCCTTCTGGAGTGTTCTTGCTCACAGTCCGAAGCTGCCGGGGCCTCGCCGTCTGAGGTAGCGCTCGAATTCCGCGGCGATGGCATCGCCGTCGATCTTGGAGATTGCTTCGCTGATGTCGGTTTCGGCGTCTCCCCGTTCTTCCAGGGTGCGCACGTATTCGCCGATTTCCTCGTCGTCCGCGGTCATTTCGTTGACCGCTTCCTCCCAATCCTCCGACTGAGCCGGGAGCTCCCCGAGTGGGACCTCGATGTCGAGAACATCCTCGACTCGTTGAAGGAGGGCCACTGTGGCCTTCGGGTTCGGTGGCTGCGAGACGTAGTGCGGAACCGCCGCCCAGAACGAAATGGCGGGTACACCAGCACGAACGCACTCGTCCTGAAGAACCCCGGTGATGCCCGTCGGGCCTTCGTACCGCGTCTGTTCCAGGTTGAATCGGGCGGCGGATTCACTGCTGTAGGCCGTGCCCGTCACCGGGACCGGTCGGGTGTGCGGAGTATCGGCGAGCAGGGCGCCGAGGATGACGACCGTCTTGACGTTCAGTTGGTCGATCAGCTCGAGCAGATCCTCGCAGAAACTGCGCCACCGCATGTTGGGCTCGATCCCGCGAAGCAGGACGATGTCGCTCTCGCTGCCAGGAGGCGAACAGACCGACAAACGTGTTGCCGGCCAAACGATTTCGCGAGTGACACCGTCGACCTGCCGGACTGTGGGGCGGTTGACCTGATAGTCGTAGTAGTCCTCTGAATCGAGTTCGGCGAGCGGCTGGGCATCCCAGATCAGCTCGAGATGTTCGACCGCACCGCTGGCTGCGTCACCGGCGTCGTTCCAGCCCTCGAAAGCTGCAACGAGGATGGGATCACGTAGGACAGGGATGTCGCCCTCGAGGCGGTCGCTGCTGTCGACGGCAAAGCCGTCAGGGCTCTCGAAGGCCGCGGAATCATCGAAATCGACCGGGCCGTCGGGAGTGACGGGGAACTCACTTGGACTCACCCACCCAGCCTACGGCCAGAGCTTGTCGGTGCGCCCACTACTCTGGACGGCATGTCTGCCCCATTTAACTCTGCCCTGCTTGATGCGCTGAAACAGCGCGTTGTCATCGGCGACGGAGCGATGGGCACCATGTTGCAGGCCGCGGACCTCACCCTGGACGACTTCCTCGGCCTCGAGGGGTGCAATGAGATCCTCAACGACACCCGTCCCGACGTGCTCAAAGACATCCACCGTGCGTACTTCGCCGCTGGTGCCGATGCCGTCGAGACCAACACCTTCGGTTGCAACCTGCCCAACCTCGCCGACTACGACATCTCTCACCGGATCCGCGAACTCGCGGAAAAAGGCACTGCTCTCGCCCGTGAAGTAGCGGACGAGATGGGACCAGGCCGCGACGGCATGGCCCGATTCGTACTCGGCTCGATGGGACCGGGAACCAAGCTCCCCAGCCTGGGACACGCACCGTACGCAGTCCTGCGTGACGCGTACACCGAAGCTGCGCTCGGCATGATCGACGGTGGCGCCGACGCCATCCTCGTCGAAACCTGCCAGGACCTGCTTCAGGTGAAAGCTGCAATCCTCGGCAGCCAGCGTGCGATGGAGCAACTCGGACTGCGGTTGCCGATCATCACGCACGTGACGGTCGAGACAACCGGAACGATGCTCCTGGGCAGTGAGATCGGTGCGGCGCTGACGGCACTCGAGCCACTCGGTATCGACATGATCGGTCTGAACTGCGCCACCGGGCCGGCCGAGATGAGTGAACATCTCCGTCATCTGTCCAAGTACTCCACGCTGCCGGTGTCGGTCATGCCCAATGCCGGCCTGCCGCAGCTCGGTCCCAAGGGCGCCGAGTATCCGCTGACTGCCGACGAATTGGCCGAAGCCCTCAGTGGTTTCGTCTCCGAGTTCGGACTCGGCCTCGTCGGTGGCTGCTGCGGTACGACGCCCGAGCACATCAGCGCGGTCGCCGACGCGGTTCGTCAGGTCGAGAAGGCCCAGCGCACGCCGATCCACGAGCCGAGCACCTCTTCGCTGTACTCGGCGGTGCCGTTCGAGCAGGACGCCAGCATCCTGATGATCGGCGAACGCACGAACTCCAACGGCTCCAAGGCTTTCCGCGAGGCGATGCTCTCCGCGGACTACCAGAAGTGCCTGGACATCGCCAAGGACCAGACCCGCGACGGCGCACACATGCTCGACCTCAACGTCGACTACGTGGGCCGCGACGGTGCCGCCGACATGTCGGAACTTGCCAGCCGCCTGGCGACGTCCTCGACGCTGCCGATCATGCTCGACTCCACCGAGCCTGCCGTGCTGCAAGCCGGCCTCGAGCACCTCGGTGGCCGCTGCGCCGTCAACTCCGTCAACTACGAAGACGGCGCCGGCCCCGAATCGCGTTTCCACAAGATCATGACTCTGGTCAAGGAGCACGGCGCGGCGGTCGTCGCCCTGACCATCGACGAAGAGGGCCAGGCTCGCACCGCCGAGACGAAGGTCGCCATCGCCAAGCGTCTGATCGAGGACATCAAGGGAAACTGGGGACTCGCCGAGTCCGACATCATCGTCGACGCCTTGACCTTCCCCATCTCCACCGGTCAGGAAGAGGTGCGACGCGACGGCATCGAGACCATCGAAGCCATCCGTCAGCTCAAGGCTGCGTACCCGGAACTCCACTTCACCCTGGGTATCTCGAACATCTCGTTCGGTTTGAACCCGGCCGCACGGCAGGTTCTCAACTCGGTGTTCCTGCACGAGTGCACCGAGGCAGGTCTGGACACGGCGATCGTTCATGCGTCCAAGATTCTGCCGATGGCCCGAATTCCTGACGAGCAGCGTGAAACCGCACTCGACCTCGTCTACGACCGTCGTAGCGAGGGGTACGACCCGCTGCAGAAGCTGATGGCTCTGTTCGAGGGTGTCTCGGCTGCGTCGGCGCGCGAGTCCCGTGCGCAGGAACTGGCGGGACTTCCGTTGTTCGACCGGCTCGAACGCCGCATCGTCGACGGCGAGCGCAACGGCCTCGACGACGACCTCACCGAGGCGATGACGATCAAGCCTCCGCTGGCCATCATCAACGAGACCTTGCTCTCGGGCATGAAGACCGTCGGCGAGCTGTTCGGCTCCGGACAGATGCAGTTGCCGTTCGTGTTGCAGTCGGCCGAGGTCATGAAGGCTGCCGTGGCATTCCTCGAACCGCACATGGAAGCGAGCGACGAGGACGGCAAGGGTCGCATCGTGATCGCGACCGTCAAGGGCGACGTTCACGACATCGGCAAGAACCTGGTCGACATCATCTTGAGCAACAACGGCTACGAGGTCGTCAACATCGGTATCAAGCAGCCGATCGCGACCATCCTCGACGTCGCGTTGGACAAGAAAGCCGACGTGATCGGCATGTCCGGACTGCTCGTGAAGTCCACTGTCGTGATGAAGGAAAACCTCCAGGAACTCAACGCACGCGGAGTCGCCGAGAAGTTCCCGGTTCTGCTCGGTGGTGCGGCGCTCACGCGCTCCTACGTCGAGAACGACCTGCAGGAGGTGTACGAGGGCGACGTCAGCTATGCCCGCGACGCCTTCGAGGGTCTGAACTTGATGGACCAGATCATGACGACCAAGCGTGGTGGCGGCCCGGCGCCGGACAGCCCGGAGGCCATCGCTGCTCGCGAGAAGGCTGCCGAGCGTAAGGCACGTCACGAGCGTTCCAAGCGCATCGCCGAAAAGCGTAAGGCTGCAGCGGTTCCCGTGGTCCTGCCGGAGCGTTCCGATGTCGCAACCGACATCGCGGTGCCGACACCTCCCTTCTGGGGCTCGCGCATCGTCAAGGGAATCTCGCTGTCCGAGTACTCGGGGCTGCTCGACGAGCGCGCTCTTTTCCTCGGCCAGTGGGGCCTTCGCGGTCAGCGCAAGGGCGACGGTCCGACGTACGAGGAACTGGTCGAGTCGGAAGGCCGTCCGCGACTTCGGTACTGGCTCGATCGGTTGACGTCCGAGGGCATCCTCGCGCATGCCGCGGTCGTGTACGGGTACTTCCCGGCGATCTCGGAGGGCGACGACGTCATCGTGCTCACCGAGCCGAAACCGGATGCACCCGAAAGGTTCCGGTTCACCTACCCGCGCCAGCACCGCGACCGCTTCCTGTGCATCGCGGACTTCGTTCGCTCGCGCAAGGACGCCGAGGCCACCGGGCAGGTCGACGTTCTTCCGTTCCAGTTGGTGACGATGGGTCAGCCGATCGCGGACTTCGCCAACGAGTTGTTCGCATCGAACTCGTACCGCGATTACCTCGAGGTTCACGGAATCGGTGTCCAGCTCACGGAGTCTTTGGCCGAGTACTGGCATCGACGCGTCCGTGAAGAGCTAGTGCTTCCCGAGGGTCACACCGTCGCGGAGCAGGATCCCACCGAGGTTGCCGGTTACTTCGATCTCGAGTACCGCGGCGCTCGTTATTCGTTCGGATACGGCGCGTGCCCGGATCTCGAGGATCGAGCCAAGTTGGTTGCGTTGCTCGAACCCGAACGAATCGGCGTCGAATTGTCCGAGGAGCTGCAGCTGCATCCCGAGCAGTCCACGGACGCTTTTGTCCTGCACCACCCGGAAGCAAAGTATTTCAATGTCTGAGTTGTTGACCGAAGTATCCGAATCAACGCTCGGTGGTGTCCTGTGGGACATGGACGGCACCCTGCTCGATTCGGAGAAGCTGTGGGACATCGCGCTTCGTGAGCTGTCCCTACGCCTGGGCGGACCGATGACGGAAGCGACACGCGTTGCCGTCATCGGTGCGTCGAGCCCCTTCGCCCTTGCGACGGTGTTCGACGCTCTCGGCCTGGAGAAGCATCCCGATGCCATCGCCGAGGCGAAGGACTGGATGTACACCCGCGTCGGCGATCTGTTCGAGGACGGCGTGACCTGGCGGCCGGGTGCTCGCGACGCACTGTCGACCGTGCGTGACGGTGGTCTGCGTTCTGCACTGGTCACCAACACCGAGCGAGTTCTGGTCGATCGGGCACTCGGCATGCTCGGCCGTGAGTTCTTCGACCATTCGGTGTGTGGCGACGAGGTCCCCAACGGGAAACCGGCAGCGGATCCGTACCTGCGCGGCGCGCATCTGCTCGGACTCGAGCCGGCGCAGTGCCTCGCGATCGAGGACTCGCCGACCGGCACGGCGTCGGCCAGCGCTGCGGGTTGCGCGGTGCTCGTCGTTCCGTGTGAGGTCGACGTCCCCGCCGGCCCTGGACGCGTGTTTCGAGAGTCCCTGTTGGACTTGTCCATTCACGATCTTCACGACGTTCACTCGAGCGCGGCACGTTAGGCTGGATTTGCTGTGGCTATTCCGAAAATTGTTCTCTTCTACCAGTTCACGCCGTTGGCGGACCCGGAAGCGATCAAGCTGTGGCAGCACAGCCTGGCCGAGTCCAACAACCTGACGGGCCGGATCATCGTCTCGCCGCACGGGATCAACGCGACGGTCGGCGGAGACATCGAGGATGTCAAGCGATATGTCCGTGGTACGCGTGGTTACGAACCCTTCCGTACCGCTGACATCAAGTGGTCGGACGGCCTCGGGAACGATTTCCCTCGTCTGAGTGTCAAGGCACGCTCGGAGATCGTGACGTTCGGTGCCCCCGACGAGCTGAAAGTCGACGAGAACGGTGTGGTCGGCGGAGGAGTTCACCTGGTGCCCAAGGAACTACACGAACTCGTCGACACTCGCGGTGACGACGTCGTGTTCTTCGACGGGCGCAATGCCTTCGAAGCCGAGATCGGCCGTTTCCGAGATGCGATAGTTCCGGACGTCGCCACCACTCGGGATTTCGTCAACGAACTCGACAGTGGCAAATACGACCATCTCAAGGGCAAAGCCGTGGTCACGTACTGCACCGGCGGAGTGCGCTGTGAGGTGTTGTCTTCGCTGATGCGCTCACGTGGCTTCGACGAGGTCTATCAGTTGGACGGCGGAATCGTCCGTTACGGCGAGACTTTCGGCGACCGCGGCCTCTGGGACGGTTCCCTGTACGTGTTCGACAAGCGGATGAACATCGAGTTCTCATCCGAAGCCAAGACACTCGGCGTGTGTGTCGATTGTGGTACTCCGACCCCGCGGTACCGCAACCGGATCGACGGCGACGGCCGAACCCTCGAATTGCTCTGCGAGAGTTGTTCACCAGACCTCGAGCAGGACTGAGCTGTGCCCAAGGCTCCGTTGCCGATCCGAAACGGTCTCGGACCTGACCGGCTGCGGATGCCGGCGGAGTCGTCGGCGCGTACCGTCCTCGAGCACCTGGTCGGCGAGCACCCCGGGGAGCGGGACCTGTGGGCGGACCTCGTCAGCGCCGGGGACGTCGTCGACGAGCACGGGCGGAAGATCACGAGCCGAACGCCCTATCAGCCGACCCGGTTCGTGTACTTCTACCGCGAGCCGGCCCCCGAGATTCCGGTTCCGCACGAGATCGAGATCTTGTACCGCGACGACTCGATTCTCGTGATCGACAAACCGCACTTCCTGGCGACCATTCCACGGGGAGCGCACATCGTCGAAAGCGCAGTCGTGCGCCTGCGTCGTGACCTGGACCTTCCGGATCTTGCGCCAGTTCACCGCCTCGACCGGATGACGGCGGGTGTCATCGTGTTCACCGTGACACCGGACCTACGACGGCCGTACCAGGAACTTTTTGCCGAGCAGCGGATCGTCAAGGAGTACGAGGCGATTGCGGGCTTCGATTCGGAACTGACTTTCCCTCGCACGGTGCGCAGCCGCATCAACAAAGTTCACGGCGAGATGACGGCTACCGAAATCGCGGGCGAACCGAACAGTGAGACCTCGATCGAACTGATCGAGGTGATCACCGACTCGGCCGGCCGGACGCTCGGGCGATACAGGTTGCTCCCACGGACCGGCCGGACCCATCAGCTTCGGCTGCACCTCAACTCGCTGGGCGTCCCGATCGTCGGTGACAACTACTATCCGGAGTATCTGCCCGCAGTGCCCGGTGACTTCTCGACTCCGTTGCGATTGTTGGCGCGAGCGTTGGAGTACCCGGATCCGATCACCGGGCAGACCCGCAGGTTCGTGAGTTCGCGCAGCCTCGACGCAGGCCTGTGAACACCGCTGTTCGTGGGCGTGTGAAAACCGCTTCCGTCCTCGTGAAAGAATGGCTACCCGTGAAGACCTTCGAATCCTTGTTCGCCGAATTGACCGAGCGCGCTGCTACTCGCCCCGAGGGGTCCGGCACTGTCGCCGCCCTCGACGCCGGTGTGCATGCTCAGGGCAAAAAGGTCATCGAGGAAGCCGGTGAAGTGTGGATCGCTGCGGAATACCAGAGCGATGAGCAGCTAGCCGAGGAAATTTCCCAGCTGCTGTACTGGACGCAGGTGTTGATGGTCGGTCGCGGACTGACCCTCGAGGACGTGTACCGACATCTGTGATCGGAGCTGACCAGCGAGATGTACTCCGTCTCGCTCGTCCAGGGCTTCCGATTCACGTCGTCTCACGTCACCCACACCTTCCGAAAGGACATCCACCATGCTGCGCGTAGCAGTTCCCAACAAAGGCTCACTGTCCGAGTCCGCCGCCGAGATTCTCAGCGAGGCCGGTTACCGTCGACGCACCGATTCCCGTGATCTGACAGTCCTCGATCCGGCCAATCAGGTCGAGTTTTTCTTCTTGCGCCCCAAGGACATTGCGATCTACGTCGGCTCCGGTGAGCTGGATCTCGGCATCACCGGTCGTGATCTCGCCGGCGACTCGGGTGCTCCCGTATCCGAGCGTCTGTCACTGGGCTTCGGCCGTTCGTCGTTCCGTTACGCAGCACCGGCCGGCAAGGACTGGGCCGTCGAGGATCTGTCCGGCCTGCGCATTGCAACGTCGTACCCGAACCTGGTCCGTAAGGACCTCACAGATCGCGGACTCGACGCCACCGTCATCCGTCTCGACGGAGCAGTGGAAATCTCGATTCAGCTCGGCGTCGCCGACGCGATCGCCGACGTGGTCGGATCGGGTCGTACTCTCCGCCAACACAACCTCGTGGCTTTCGGTGAATCGCTCTGCGATTCCGAAGGTGTCCTGATCGAGCGCACCGGCGCTCCGCAGGACGATCCCGCCCGCAACCAGCTCATCGAACGCGTACGCGGAATTGTCTTCGCGCAGCAGAATCTGATGATCGACTACGACTGCCCGCGCACCATCCTCGACGACGCCATCAAGATGACTCCCGGTATGGAATCGCCGACCCTCTCACCGTTGGCCGATCCCGACTGGGTCGCGGTTCGCGCGATGGTCCCGATCAAGGGACACAACCAGGTGATGGATGCCTTGGCCGAACTCGGTGCCAAGGCCATCCTCGCGTCGAACATCCGCTCGGTACGCGCTTTCTGATCACTGCCTGAATAGATTTACGCGCATTCGCGCCCGTTCCTGGAAATCAGGAACGGGCGCGAATCTGCAAAGTCTGGGCGATACGGCCCACGGCACCCTGCTCGTCGTAGAGCACGCCCGCACACATGCCGACGCCGTCCGGACCCGTTGTGGTTTCGGCGGCGACACCGACCCACTCTCCCTCGGGCACACGGAAGATATGCACCGTGAGATCTGTGTTGAGAAACGTCCAGTGCTCCGGGTCGAGCTTGGCGCCGACCCCGTTTGAGATGTCGGCCACCGCGAACAAACGCTCGAGAGCAGACATCTTCTCACCCTCGACCAGCTCTGGCTTGGGGCGCGCCCATACCTTGCCGGTTCCCACGCACCCGATCGGAGCAATCCAGGACCAGTCGAGGGTCTTGAGATAGCCGACGCTCCACAGACCCTCGAGAACGCCCGGGGTGCCGCTGTCGCGGGGTTCGAGCGGGGGATCGACTACGTGGACGACGTCGCCGGTATCCACCGTCTCCATCCGCCACGCCGTACCGCGCGCAACCGCGCGTGCAGATCCGTCGGCGGTGGTTGCCCACAGTTCGGCGACGATCAATTCGATTCGGCGACCGGGTCGTTCGATCCAGGACCGGACTTCGAGGTCGGCAATCGGAATCGGTCCGAGAATCTCGACGACGACGCGCGTCAGACGGCTTTCGTCGCGCGCACCGCACCGCTCGAGGGCTCGTACCAACAGCGCCGACGGGGGAGCGCCGTGCTGCAGTGTCGGGCCCCAGATGCTGACAGTTGCCTGCGTGCTCGCGAACCGCTCGTGCCCTTCCTCCGTCGTTCCGAGGTAGCGGTAGTACGAACTGTCCGTCATGTTATGAATTCTCCTTTGCGGCAACAGGTTCGGTGCTCAGCAGGTCCGGCCAACCTGGATACGGCGGAGGTGTTCCGCCGAACGAGGGGCACAGTGACTTGTGATCGCACCAGTCGCACAGTTTGCCAGGCTTGGGTCTGAAGTCTCCGGTCGCACCTGCTGCGAGGATCGCTTTCCAGATGGCGGAGAGGGTTCGCTCGAATCGGATGAGCTCGTCGTGATCCGGGGCGTACGTGAGAATCGAGCCGGAGGCCAGATAGATCAGGCGCAGTTGTGCGGGAACGATTCCGCGAGTGCGCAGCAGTACGAGCGCGTAGAACTTCATCTGGAAGAGCGCCTTGGATTCGGTGAACTCGCGAGGCGCTTTTCCGGTCTTGTAGTCGACCACCCGCACCTCACCCGTCGGTGCAACGTCTATCCGGTCGACGAAGCCGCGGAGTCGAACGCCGTTCTCCAATTCGGTCTCGACGTAGACCTCGCACGCCTCGGCATCGAATCGAGTGGGATCTTCGAGCGTGTAGTACGTCGCGACGAGCTTGCCGACTTCGTCGAGGAACGAATCCAGCTCGCCCTCCGGAACAAGGTCAGCGGCCTCGGGAGACTCGGCACTGACACGTTCCCACGCGGGACGGACGAGTTCGGCTGCGCGATCGGGAACCCGGTGACCGGTCGGGAGTGCAAACAGTGCTTCCAGTGCCGCGTGTACGACGGTGCCTCTGACCTGGGCTCTGGTTGGCGTTTCCGGAATTCTGTCGACTGCTCGGAAGCGATAGAGCAGGGGGCATTGTTTGTAGTCACCCGCCCGAGACGGAGAGAGCGCCGGCCGACTACGCGGGCGCTCGTGTGATGTTGCACCCGTTGGAGTGGGGGTTGGCAATTCGACAGAGCTCACACCTGGCAGGCTATGCGGTTGGTCCGACAACTCCGTCGGAGCCGGTGGCGAGGACACCGGAAACAAGCGAACAGGGATCATCTGCGCATGGCGAACGAGCTGCAACCAGAAGAAGGCACGACCGAAGTGGATGAGGTTGCGCAGTCCGCTGTCGCCGAGATTCCCGAACAAGACCTTCCAGAAGCTGATCTCACTGCGCCGGGCAAGCGGCCGTCAGGTCCGTTCCGCGTCGGCGACCGAGTACAGCTGACCGACGGCAAGGGACGCCACTACACGATCGTTCTCGAGGCGAACCGCGAATACCACACCCACAAGGGCGGAATCGTTCACAACGATCTGATCGGTGCCGACGAGGGCAGCGTCGTCAAGTCGGTCAACGGCACGCCCTATCTCGCACTGCGCCCCCTGCTGGTGGACTACGTGCTGTCCATGCCGCGCGGTGCCCAGGTCATCTACCCGAAGGACGCAGCTCAGATCGTCCACGAAGGCGACGTGTTCCCAGGAGCACGCGTGCTCGAGGCCGGAGCCGGCTCCGGCGCACTGACATGCTCGCTGCTGCGTGCCGTCGGACCCGAGGGCAAGGTCATCTCCTACGAGGTCCGCGACGATCATGCCGAACATGCGGTTCGCAACGTCGAGACCTTCTTCGGGGAACGTCCGCCGAACTGGGAACTGACCATCGCCGATCTCGCCGAGTTCGATCCGGAAGCGCACGGAGGCAAGGTCGATCGCGTCGTCCTCGACATGCTGGCCCCGTGGGACGTCCTGCCCGCCGTCTCGAAGGCACTCGTGCCGGGCGGCGTGTTGATCGTCTACGTCGCGACCGTTACTCAGCTCTCGAAGGTCGTCGAGGCGATGCGGGAGCAAGAATGCTGGACCGAGCCCCGCTCGTGGGAATCGATCGTGCGCGGTTGGCACGTCGTCGGATTGGCGGTGCGCCCCGAACATCGGATGCAGGGCCACACCGCGTTCCTCGTGAGCGCTCGTCGTCTCGCCGAAGGAACTGTCACCCCGAAGCCGCAGCGGCGTGCGGGCAAGGGCTCGAACACCGCGGCCAAGTAGTCACACGAAAACAACAAGAGCGGCGATCCGGTATCCGGATCGCCGCTCTTGTAGTAGCTGGAAGTTATGCGGTGCAGGAAGCGCGGCCCATTTCCAGGAGCACGCATGCCGAGGTGTCGGACAGCTTCCAGGAGCCGTCTTCGAGCTCCCAGGTCCACGGGGTGGCCGGGGCGGCGCCGTGCGGGCTGACGACGGCGACGTCTGCGGTTGCGGTCTGACCATCGACCTTGACGTTGTCCACGTTGAACGTGATCGCGTAGGCAGGGTTACCGCCCAGCGCAGCACTCATCGTCTCGATGTTGGCCTGACGCTTGGTTCCGTCGACCACCAGAGCGGTCTTCTCCTCGATCGGCTTGGCCGGATCGATCAGAGCGACGAGCGAAGCGTTGAGCTCCTCGGCCGTCGGAGCCGCTGCGGCAGCGGCAGCTGACGTCGTGGCGGAAGCCGAGGCCTTGGCCGTGGTGCTCGAGGCGGCGGCGGAAGTCGAACTTGCAGCCGTCGAATCCTTGTTGTCGTTCGAGCTGCATGCACCCATGGTCAGGACGGCAGCGACAGCACAAGCGCTGATGAGAGTCTTGCGGATGATCACAGCGTTACCTTTCGTTGTAAAGAGAGACAGGCGCTGTCTCCATCTTGTAGGCAAGGCTAACATGACCAAATTCTGGCTCGAGACCAGTCGGCACGGTCCGCGCGCAAGTGTGAATTCGCACTCGCGCACCGTGTCTGGCGACAGTTGGGGCCTTATGCCGGTAGCGTTGATGGATCGCACTGGGAGGAGACGCACATGAGCTCGACAGAGAACCCGGATTCGGTTGCGGCAGCAGAAGAACTCCACGCGCTACGAGTGGAAGCACAAGTACTGCGCCGACAACTTGCACAATCGCCGGAGCAGGTGCGTGAGCTGGAGTCGAAGGTGGACTCGTTGTCCATCCGAAACAGCAAGTTGATGGACACCCTCAAAGAGGCCCGTCAGCAGCTCATCGCGCTTCGTGAAGAAGTCGACAGACTCGGTCAACCGCCGAGCGGTTACGGAGTCCTTCTCTCGGTACACGAGGACAAGACCGTCGACGTGTTCACGTCGGGTCGCAAGATGCGGTTGACGTGCTCACCGAACATCGACACGGACACCCTCGCCCTCGGGCAGACGGTTCGCCTCAACGAGGCACTCACCATTGTCGAGGCCGGCACCTACGAGCAGGTCGGTGAGATCAGCACGCTCCGTGAGGTACTCGACGACGGCTTGCGCGCACTGGTGGTCGGCCATGCCGACGAAGAGCGCATCGTCTGGCTCGCAGCGCCGTTGGCAGCCGTCTTCGCCGACCCCGAAGCCGACATCATCGCGTACGACGCCGATTCTCCGACCAGGAAACTGCGTCCGGGCGACTCGTTGCTCGTCGACACCAAGGCCGGGTACGCCTTCGAGCGCATCCCGAAGGCCGAGGTCGAAGATCTGGTTCTCGAAGAAGTTCCGGACGTTCACTACGACGACATCGGTGGTCTCGGGCGTCAGATCGAACAGATCCGTGATGCCGTCGAACTCCCGTTCCTCCACAAGGATCTGTTCCACGAGTACTCACTGAGGCCGCCGAAGGGTGTACTGCTCTACGGTCCGCCTGGTTGCGGCAAGACGCTCATCGCCAAGGCCGTCGCCAACTCGTTGGCCAAGAAGATCGCCGAAGCCCGCGGTCAGGACAGCAAGGACGCCAAGTCCTACTTCCTGAACATCAAGGGCCCGGAACTTCTGAACAAGTTCGTCGGCGAAACCGAGCGTCACATCCGGATGATCTTCCAGCGTGCTCGTGAGAAGGCGTCCGAGGGCACTCCGGTGATCGTCTTCTTCGACGAGATGGACTCGATCTTCCGTACCCGTGGTTCGGGAGTCTCCTCCGACGTGGAGACAACGGTCGTTCCGCAGCTGCTCAGCGAGATCGACGGTGTGGAAGGGCTCGAGAACGTCATCGTCATCGGCGCTTCCAACCGTGAGGACATGATCGACCCGGCCATCCTGCGTCCCGGCCGACTGGACGTGAAGATCAAGATCGAGCGCCCCGACGCGGAATCCGCTCAGGACATCTTCTCGAAGTACCTGGTGGACGGTCTGCCGATCAATGCAGACGACCTCGCCGAGTTCGGTGGAGATCGCACTGCATGCTTGAAGGCGATGATCGTTCGCGTCGTCGATCGCATGTACGCGGAGAGCGAAGAGAATCGTTTCCTCGAGGTCACGTACGCCAACGGCGACAAGGAAGTTCTGTTCTTCAAGGACTTCAACTCGGGGGCGATGATCCAGAACATCGTCGACCGCGCCAAGAAGTACGCGATCAAGTCTGTGCTCGACACCGGTGCTCCGGGCTTGCGTGTGCAGCACCTCTTCGATTCCATCGTCGACGAGTTCGCCGAGAACGAGGATCTGCCCAACACCACCAATCCTGATGACTGGGCACGTATTTCGGGCAAGAAGGGTGAGCGGATCGTCTACATCCGCACTCTCGTCACGGGCAAGAACGCCAGTGCGAGCCGCGCGATCGACACGGAGTCGAACACGGGCCAGTACCTGTAACGAAACGAACATCGATCGGGCCGGCCACTCCGCGAGAGTTGTCGGCCCGATCTCTGCGTCGCTGCCGTTGACTTCGTTGCGATTGGACCGGTCGGTCGCGCTGGTTTAGAGTCCCGCCGTGCAGATACATCTTCGACACAATCCGTCGTCCACAGTCGCTCGCTGCTACCTCGCGCCCGGCGAACCGCTGCGCGTGGAGAGCGGGGCGATGCTCGCGCATTCTGCCGGCGTAGTTCTCGAAGCGAAGGCGCAGGGCGGCGTCCTGCAGGGACTCAAGCGGTCGATGCTGAGCGGCGAATCATTTTTCGTCACGACGTATACCGCTCCGCCGCAAGGTGGTTGGGTCGACGTGACTGGTGTGCTTCCCGGAGATCTGATCCCGCTGACCATCACCTCTGATCGCCCGTTCTTCCTCAACCGTGGAACCTGGTTGGCCAACTCCTACGGTGTGACGGTCGAGTCCAAGTGGGGCGGCATGTCCAACCTCTTCGGCGGTGAGGGAGGCTTCGGCCTGCGGGCAAGTGGCGACGGTGAAGTAGTGCTGGCCGTCTACGGCGCGATCGACGTCATCGACTTGCAGCCAGGCGAGACAGTCACGATCGATACTGGTCACGTGGTCGCCTACGACCTCGGCATGAATTTCAACATGCGGCGCGCCGTTCAGGGGCGCACCATTCAGTCGATGAAGTCCGGTGAAGGATTTGTCTTCGACTTCACCGGACCCGGTCGCGTTCTCGCGCAGACCCGCAACCCCAGCGCGTTCGCTGCTTGGCTCTCGGCGATCACCCCGGGCTGATCACAGGTCCCACCAGTGTGCAGTCCCAGCGGTGTTCAGCTCCAGCAATAGTCGGCCAGCAGCGCGCGTGAGTCCGGAACGAACGGCCACGACGGGTCCTGCAGGTGGGCGCCGAGTTCGTTCGGCGTCCACCACCAACCTTCGGCGATCTCGCTGGGCTGATGTGCCATCGGCCCGTCGTATCTGAGTTCGAACGCAAACAGGTGACAGCGCAACGGAGAGTTGTTCCACTCGCCGTCCCAGGATTTTCGAGCGATCTCCGTCAGTTGGAGTGGCTGGTCTGCCGTTCCGAAGATTCCGAGTTCTTCACCGACTTCACGGATCGCAGTTTCCTGCGGCGTCTCACCTGGATCGACGACACCTCCGGCAAGACAGTCGTGATAGCCCCCGAACACCGCTTTCGTGTCGGTTCGGCGATGGACGTAGATGCGGGAGCCGTCCCCGGTACGAACCAGGACGCCCGCACTCGCGTGCCAGAGCCCACCCGAGTAGACGACGGAACGTGGTGCTCGGCCGATCGGATTACCCGTCCGGTCGTACACGGCGACTACCTCGTCCGCGGGATTCAGGTCTGCGGTGAGAGGTTGGTGCATTCCTCCAACTGTGCCACGCCTGTGGGTGCCGCGCCGCAATCACATAGGCTCTTGTGTCATGCAGCGGATCATCGGTGTCGAGGTCGAATACGGAATATCTTCACCCAGTGAGCCGTCGGCGAATCCGATTCTCACTTCAACCCAGGCGGTGCTTGCCTACGCCGCCGCAGCGGGCGTGCCACGGGCCAAGCGCACACGCTGGGATTACGAGGTCGAATCTCCGCTGCGAGATGCCCGAGGCTTCGATCTGGGGCGAATGAGCGGTCCCGCGCCGGTGATCGACGCGGACGAGATCGGCGCCGCGAACATGATTCTCACCAACGGGGCACGGTTGTACGTCGACCACGCACATCCGGAGTATTCGGCGCCCGAGGTCGCCGACCCGCTCGACGCCGTGATCTGGGACAAGGCCGGCGAACGCGTCATGGAAGCGGCTGCGCGGCACGCATCCAGCGTGCCGGGTGCGCCTCGGCTCCAGCTGTACAAGAACAACGTCGACGGCAAGGGTGCCTCGTACGGCACGCACGAGAACTACCTCTGCTCACGTGAGACCCCGTTCGCCTCGATAGTGACCGGATTGACGCCGTTTTTCGCGTCCCGGCAGGTGATCTGCGGTTCCGGTCGTGTGGGTATCGGGCAGTCCGGCGACGAGGCCGGATTCCAGCTTTCGCAGCGATCCGACTACATCGAGGTCGAAGTAGGCCTCGAGACCACTCTCAAGCGCGGAATCATCAACACCCGCGACGAACCGCACGCGGATGCGGACAAGTATCGCCGCCTGCACGTCATCATCGGTGACGCGAACCTCGCGGAGATGTCGACGTACCTCAAGGTTGGAACAACGGCGCTGGTACTCGACCTGATCGAGGCAGGTGTCGACCTCACCGATCTGCAACTGGCGCGTCCGGTCACGGCCGTCCACCACATCAGTCACGACCCCACTCTGCGCAAGACCGTTGCGCTGGCCGACGGACGTGAACTGACAGGGCTTGCGCTGCAACGCATTTACCTCGAACGTGTCTCGAAGTTCCTCGACCGTGAGACCGATCGTGATCCGCGAGCGGACGATATCGTCGCCAAGTGGGCGATGGTTCTCGATCTCCTCGAGCGCGATCCCATGGAGTGCGCGAACATCCTCGACTGGCCGGCCAAACTGCGTCTGCTCGAAGGGTTCCGCAATCGTGAGGGACTCGCGTGGTCGGCGCCGCGATTGCATCTGGTGGATCTGCAGTACTCCGACGTGCGACTCGACAAGGGCCTGTACAACCGCCTGGTTGCTCGCGGCTCCATGGAGCGGCTTGTCACCGAACAGCAGGTTCTCGACGCGGTCACGAACCCTCCCACCGACACTCGCGCATACTTCCGGGGCGAGTGCCTACGCCGATTCGGTGCCGATATCGCGGCCGCGAGCTGGGATTCGGTCATCTTCGATCTCGGCGGTGAATCGTTGATCCGTATCCCCACCCTCGAGCCGCTTCGAGGTACCAAAGCGCACGTCGGAGCGTTGCTCGACTCCGTGGACAGCGCCGCGGAACTGGTTGATCAGCTCACTCACTGAAATCAGCCGATGCGGCTCGCCGTCGCGTCTCTCCACACCTGTCGGTGCCGCTCGGTAGGGTGAAGGTCCGAGCGGGATCAGTTACCGACTCTGCTGGGCCGAACAGGATGCTCGCGAGAGCTCCCTTCACACAAGGAGGTCGACGGCGATGGCTCAAGAACAGACGCAGCGTGCCGGTGGCGGCGAAGACGACGAAACCACTGGTGGCGACGGCAGTGCCGGCCAGGAACGTCGCGAGAAGCTCGCTGCAGAAACCGACGACCTGCTCGACGAGATCGACGACGTGTTGGAAGAGAACGCCGAGGACTTCGTCCGTGCCTACGTCCAGAAGGGCGGCCAGTGACGGTGGATCGCGCGCCCCGGATCACAGACGGGGACACACGGTTGAGCTTCGGCTCGAATCTGTCGTCATTCTCGGAATACCTTCGGGTGCATGCACCGGAGCATCTTCCGCAGAACCGCTTCGCCGACACAGGAGGTGTTGTCATGGGCGGGGGAGACGTAGCTCCGCACGGCACCACCATCGTCGCGATCAGCTATGCGGGTGGTGTTCTGCTCGCGGGTGATCGCCGAGCGACGATGGGCAATCTCATCGCCAGCCGTGACGTGCAGAAGGTGTACGTCACGGACGACTACTCGGCTGCGGGTATTGCCGGTACGGCCGGGATCGCAATCGAACTGGTCCGGCTCTTCGCGGTCGAGCTCGAACATTACGAGAAGATCGAAGGCGTCCCACTCACGTTCGACGGCAAGGCCAATCGACTTTCGTCGATGGTTCGAGGAAATCTCGGAGCAGCGATGCAAGGTTTGGCGGTTGTGCCACTGCTCGTGGGTTACGACCTGGACGCGGTCGATCCGTCCACCGCCGGTCGCATCGTCTCCTACGACGTCGTCGGTGGGCGATACGAGGAGCGCGCGGGCTATCACGCAGTCGGATCCGGCTCCCTGTTCGCGAAATCGGCGCTCAAGAAGCTGTATTCACCGGGAATCGACGAGGACACCGCGCTTCGGTTCGCCGTCGAGGCGCTCTACGACGCGGCAGATGACGATTCGGCTACCGGTGGTCCTGATCTGACACGAGGGATCTATCCGACGGCGGTCACCATCACCTCGGCCGGCGCTGTGGAGTTGTTGCCCACCAGGGCTGCCGAGATCGCCAGGGAGATCGTCGCGGCTCGCACGGCGACCGCGAGTCCGGAAGGGGAGTCTGCGCTATGACGATGCCGTATTACGCATCAGCCGAACAGATCATGCGCGATCGTTCGGAATTGGCGCGCAAGGGAATTGCCCGCGGGCGCAGCGTCGTCGTTCTCACCTACCGCGACGGAGTGCTCTTTGTCGCCGAGAATCCGTCGCGTGCTCTGCACAAGGTCAGCGAACTGTACGACCGTCTCGGATTCGCGGCAGTGGGCAAGTACAACGAGTTCGAGAATCTGCGCCGCGCGGGCATCGTCCACGCAGACATGCGTGGGTACTCGTACGACCGTCGGGACGTCACCGGGCGTTCGCTCGCCAATGCGTACGCACAAACCCTGGGAACGATCTTCACCGAGCAGCCCAAGCCGTACGAGGTCGAGATCTGTGTTGCCGAGATCGGTCGCTTCGGAAGCAGTACGCCGGCTCAGCTCTACCGGATCACGTACGACGGATCCATCGCGGACGAGCAGGAATTCGTGGTCATGGGCGGCACGACCGAACCGATCGTGACGGCGATGCGCGAGTCGTACCAGCGAGACCTCGACCTCGAATCCGCAGTGCGGATTGCAGTCGGGGCGCTCCAAAAGGGCGGCCCGGCACCGGCCGGAACCACTGAGGCGGAACCACGAACTCTCGATGTGAGTGCACTCGAGGTTGCCGTACTCGACAGCAATCGTCCACGCCGTGCGTTCAAACGGATCGCTGGAACGGTTTTGGAAGAGATGCTTCCAGCTCCGGCAGCAGTCGAGGATGCGCCGCCGGCAAACGGCGACGCACCCTCGTAGATACTCCGTAGGTCGGGGAGTTACTGCAGGTCTGGAGTTACTGAGTGACTCGGTAGACGGCCACCGCGCCCGGTTCGGTGTCGAAATCGAACCGGCGCGCGTCTGCCACCACTTCACCGTCGGTGGCGATGGCTACCGGTGAATCGGCGACTCGGACCGACATCGACGAGACGAGTTCGCGAACGTAGACCCGCGAGCTGCCCAATGTTCCTGTGGCAGCCGCAAACAGCAGACGTGAGCGCGAGAATTTCTTGTCCGCGCGCAGATAGCGGACGTCGAGTAGTCCACGGTTCATCTCCGGACGCGACATCGGCACCTGATCGGCGGGGGAGTATCGCCCGTTTCCGACGAACAGCATCCAGATTGTGGTCCGCTTCCCGTCGATGGTCACCGTCATCGGCTCCGCCGCTGCGAGAACCCGGATCATCGCGGCTCCTGCGGCCGGCCACTTACCGAAACGCGGTTCCCATTTTTCCCTCAGGCGCACAGCATCCGGGTATCCACCGAGGCTGGCTGTGTTGAGAAACCGTGCAGTCACTCCGGAATCCGTGCGCACCACCGCGTGGTCGACGAATGCCGCCTGACCGGACTCGACTGCCTGTGCGGTCTCCTCGACATTCACCGCCCCGACGTCGCGGGCGAAATGGTTCAATGTTCCGCCGGGAAAAACCGCAAGTGGTAGCTCGTGCTTTGTCGCCGCGGTCGCGACCGTGACCACTGTTCCGTCGCCGCCGCATACACCCAACGCTTTCGGCGAGAGCTCGGGGATCTTGGCATCGATCTGCATGTCGAAGTCGATGTCCGCGTCGAACTCGTAGACGATCGCCGCAGGTAGTAGTTCTCGAATCGATTCCACGATCCCGTCGTCCTCGGAGCCTGAACCAGGATTGGTGAAGACCAACAAGCCTTCTCCGCGCGGGAGCGCGGGAACCACGCACTCGGGTCCGAGTTCGGCGGGCTCTTCGTCGCGTACCGCCCACCAACGACGCGTGCCGGCAGCGATAGCACCGCCGACCGCGAGGCCTGCGAAGACGTCGGACGGCCAGTGGACTCCGTTGTGAACGCGTGAGTACGCCACTGCTGCGGCCAGTGGTGCGAGAGCAGCTCCAGCAACCGGGGACTCCATGGCCACTGCCGCGGTGAATGCCGCGGCCGAAGACGAATGTCCAGAGGGGAACGAGGACGACGTCGGAATGTCGACGCCTCGCTTCGGGCTCAGCCAGACGCGTGCCGGTGGGCGTCGGCGGGGAAAGAGGGGCTTGAGTATGCCGTTGGCCAGCGCGCTGGAACCGGCCAGTGCGAGCAGCCCGCGTGCTGCTGCCCTACGGGGCCGCCCGCCGATCATCGCGAGCAAGGCGGCGACAACCATCCACAAAACGCCGTGATCGGCGGCTCTGGAGAGAAACCGCATGGTCGGGTCGAGCACGGAAGGGCGCAGTGCTCCAGTGCTTTCCATGACTTTGACGTCGCTTCGGACAACTTTTCGGCGAATAAGGCTCACACCGTCACACTATGCTGCCGCCCGACGTTGTCGAGTCGTGACTTACGACGCGATCGAAGTACACGGGTGAACCTCGCATTCTGGTTGTACTGTCGAAGTGTGCAGAGACGAATCATGGGTATCGAGACGGAATTCGGCGTTACCTGCACCTTTCACGGGCACAGGAGACTGAGCCCCGACGAGGTTGCTCGTTACCTCTTCCGTCGTGTCGTGTCGTGGGGTCGCAGCTCCAACGTCTTCCTCCGTAACGGAGCTCGCTTGTACCTGGATGTGGGTTCGCACCCGGAGTACGCGACGGCCGAGTGCGACAGCCTCATCCAGCTGGTCAATCACGACCGTGCCGGTGAGCGTGTACTCGAAGAACTGCTGATCGACGCCGAGGCGAGACTCGCCGAGGAGGGTATTGGTGGCGACATCTATCTCTTCAAGAACAACACCGACTCGGCCGGAAACTCGTACGGCTGCCACGAGAACTTTCTCGTCGCGCGCGCCGGTGAGTTCTCCCGCATTTCGGATGTCTTGTTGCCGTTCCTCGTCACGCGCCAGTTGATCTGCGGCGCCGGAAAGGTACTGCAGACTCCGAAGGCCGCGACGTTCTGCCTCTCGCAGCGCGCGGAACACATCTGGGAGGGCGTCTCGTCGGCTACGACTCGCTCGCGTCCGATCATCAACACCCGCGACGAACCGCACGCGGACGCCGAGAAGTACCGCCGCCTGCACGTGATCGTCGGCGATTCGAACATGGCCGAAACGACGACGATGCTCAAGGTCGGTTCTGCCGCACTGGTGCTCGAGATGATCGAAGCCGGGGTGTCGTTCCGCGATTTCGCGCTGGACAACCCGATTCGTGCCATCCGCGAGGTCAGTCACGACGTGACCGGTAAAAAGCCGGTTCGCCTTGCTGGTGGACGTCAGGCCAGTGCCCTCGATATTCAACGCGAATACCACGCCAAGGCAGTCGAACATCTGCGTAACCGCGAACCGGACCCGCAGGTGGAGCAGGTAGTCGACCTGTGGGGTCGCACCCTCGATGCCGTCGAAGCTCAGGATTTTGCGAAGGTCGACACGGAGATCGACTGGGTCATCAAGCGCAAGCTGTTCCAGCGCTACCAGGACCGTCACGGTTTCGACCTGTCCGATCCCAAGATCGCGCAGCTCGACTTGGCTTACCACGACATCAAACGCGGCCGGGGCGTCTTCGACGTTCTCCAGCGCAAGGGCTTGGTCAAGCGGGTCACCGAGGACGAGACGATCGACGACGCCGTCGAGAATCCGCCGCAGACCACGCGCGCCAAATTGCGGGGCGACTTCATCACCGCAGCCCAGGCAGCAGGCCGGGACTTCACAGTCGACTGGGTTCACCTCAAGCTCAACGATCAGGCACAGAGAACGGTGCTGTGCAAGGACCCGTTCCGCTCCGTCGACGAGCGTGTCGAGCGTTTGATCGCTTCGATGTAGGTCACCCAATTTCACGATTTACAACACAGCAGGTCTGTTTTGCGGCGACGCGCCGGGCACGAAAGTGTCCGGCGCGCGTTCGGTTATCGGATAGCCACTAGGATTTCGGCGTGGCGACATCAAAAATCGAGCGGTTGATGAACCTGGTGATCGCGTTGCTGTCCACCAGACAGTTCCTCACGGCGGAGAAAATCCGTGACAGTGTGGCCGGGTACAACGATTCCGCGAACTACGAAGCGTTCAGTCGCATGTTCGAGCGCGACAAGAACGAACTTCGTGACCTGGGTGTCCCGTTGGAAACCGGTCTGGCAGGACGGTTCTCGACCGTCGAGGGGTATCGGATCAATCGCAATGCCTACGAGCTTCCGGACGTGGACCTCACCAGCGAGGAATCTGCTGCAGTCGCCGTCGCGGTGCAGTTGTGGGAGTCGCCGGAACTGATTTCGGCAGCCCAGAGTGCACTACTCAAACTCCGAGCGGCCGGCGTCCAGGTCGACTCAGAAGTCAGTGCCGCCCCGGTCACCGCGATTCCCGCGCGCACCCGCGGTTCGGAGCCCGCGCTCGGCAAGCTTCTTGCAGCGGTCGACGCCGGCCGAGCAGTTCATTTTCAGCACCGCGGCGCATTGAACGAGCCGTTCACCGAACGCACCGTCGAGCCGTGGGGCGTCGTCACGCACAACGGCAAGTGGTACCTGGTCGGGCACGACGTCGACCGTGATGCGGTGAGGACCTTCCGGCTCTCACGGATCGGTGACGACGTCAGGGAGTTCGGCCCGGCCGGTTCGGTTCACAAACCTGAAGGTGTCGACCTTCGCGAGGTCGTCGATCGCGTGACCGGTTCGGGCGTCGTGACCGGGACGGCTACGGTATGGGTCGCAGACGGCCGCGCCCATGAGCTTCGGCGGCTTGCGACGTCGTCGTCCGAACGGCGGTTGACCGATCGCGACGGCAGCGTGCTGGCCATCCCCGTTCGATCCTGGGAATGGACCGCTCGGTTGATCGCCGGTCACGGGTTGGACGCATTGGTGCTGGACCCACCGGATTTGCGTGCTGAGGTCGTCGCGAAGCTGCGCGCCGCCGCGGCGAGCCCGATCACCGGCCATGGACAGGGGGAAAACAGATGAGCAATCGACTGTCGTCGCGGTTGGCACGGCTGCTCAACCTCGTGCCGTACTTCATCGCGAATCCTGGCATCAGTCCCGCCGAGGCCGCCGAGGAGCTCGGTGTCAGCACCACTCAACTGATGACCGACCTCAATCAACTGTGGGTGTGCGGACTGCCCGGTTACGGTCCCGGTGATCTCATCGACCTGTCCTTCTCCGAGGAAAGTATCGAGGTCACGTTCTCGGCCGGGATCGATCGCCCGTTGCGCCTCACCTCGACGGAGGCGACGGCGTTGTTGATCGCCCTGCGGTCCTTGGTGGAAATGCCGGGCATGGTCGATCCGTCCTCGGCGCAGCGTGCCATCGCGAAGATCGAGGACGCAGCAGGCTCGGCCGCGGCACGAGCCATCGGTCAGGACCGGGACACATCGCCTGCGCCGGATATCGCCGAAGACCCGATAGCCGCGACGGTCAGAGCCGCGCTCGCAGACAAGACCGCCCTGCGATTGACGTATTACTCGGCCTCGCGTGACGCGGTCTCCGAGCGCATCGTCGACCCCGTTCGTATCGTGTTGGTCGACAACTACAGCTACCTCCAGGCGTGGTGCCGTCAAGCCGAGGGCGTGCGGTTGTTCAGATTCGATCGGATCGACGCCGCCGTCCAACTCGACGAGCCCGCCGACCCGCCGCCGCAGGCCCTCGAGGAGGATTCGAATCTCGAATTGTTCAGCGGCGACGGTTCCCTTCCGGAAGCGCGGTTGTTCATCACCAAAGAGTGGGTGTGGATGCTCGACTACTACCCGTTGGACGTCTTGCACGTGAACGACGACGGGTCGGTCGAGGCGACGATGAGTTTCGGAACACTTGAATGGATGGCAAGGCTGGTGTTGGGATTCGGTGAGGGCGTTCGGGTCCTTCATCCGCCGGAACTGGTCTCCGAAGTCCATGATCGAGCCGTTGCGGCGCTCGACGCCTATGACGTAATCGGTTCGTAAAACTTCGGGAAACTTCACGTTCAGTGAGTTCGCAGGAAACAAACAGGTAAAAGGTAGCTGAAGTAAGTGCTTTGGCACCTCCGAGCGCCGGTTGTGTCCGGTAGCATCGAGGAATCTGATCATGGGAGGTCGTTATGGGTGCAATGCAGCCGATGCATTGGCTGATTGTCGCTGTTGTCGTCGTAATTCTGTTCGGGTCGAAGAAGCTTCCCGATGCAGCACGCGGTCTGGGTCGTTCCCTCCGCATCTTCAAGAGCGAAGTCAAGGAAATGCAGAACGACGATGCGGCGCCCGCAAGCGCGCCGGTCGCACAGCCTGCTCCGGCACAGTTGCCGACGGCCAACACCGCGGTGGTCGCAAACGGTGCAGCAGCACCTGTTGCGCAGCCGACCGAAGTCAAGCCGCTCTAGTACACACTGCGTTCTAGCCGGGGTGAAATATTCGTTCACCCCGGTTGTCTGCTGACCAAGACCAGGATGCACAGTGCGTATTCCGTTAGACCCGCGTAACCGCAAGCGGAAGGTCAACCCAGACGGCACCATGTCGTTGGTCGACCACCTGTACGAATTGCGGACTCGTTTGTTGTTCGCATTCCTCGGCGTGATCATCACCACGGCGTTCGGCTTCTTCTGGTATTCACACTCGATACTCGGTCTCGAAAGTCTGGGCGATCTGCTTCGCGGACCGTACTGTGAGCTTCCGTCCGAGAGTCGCGCCAACCTCAGCACCGACGACGCGTGCCGATTGCTGGCGACCGGGCCGTTCGAGCAGTTCATGCTGCGATTCAAAGTGGCGCTCACCGCCGGCATCGTTCTTGCCTGCCCGGTGTGGCTTTACCAATTGTGGGCATTCATCACCCCGGGCCTCTACGCCAAAGAGCGTCGCTACGCGGTCGGATTCGTCACCGCAGGTGCCGCTCTCTTCATTCTCGGCGCAATCCTGGCGTACCTCGTCGTGGCGAAGGCTTTGCACTTCCTCCTGACCATCGGTGACAACGTCCAGATCACCGCGCTCAGTGGTTCGGAGTACTTCGGCTTCATCATCAATCTGCTGCTCATCTTCGGCGTCAGCTTCGAAATCCCACTGCTCGTCGTCGTGTTGAACTTTGCCGGCATTCTGACGTACGAGCGTTTGAAGGCCTGGCGTCGAGGATTGATCTTCGGGCTCTTCGTATTCGCTGCAGTTGCCACGCCAGGGTCGGATCCGTTCTCGATGTTGGCGCTCGCGCTGGCTCTGACGCTTCTCTTCGAGGTCGCGGTCCAGATCGCTCGCCTCAACGACAAACGTAAGGCCAAACGCGCCGGTGAAGACTGGGGCGCACTGTCCGACGAGGAAGCTTCCTCCATCTCGGCTCCGTCCGATCTGAACGAGGCTTTCGACAATCCGACCAAACCCAAGGCCGAATCGAGTGGATTGTTCGGACGTAAGTCCAAGTCCAAGGCTCCGGTCGCGGAGAAATCCGACACCGCCGGCGACAACGCGCCCGGCCAGGATTTCACTGACACTCTCTGAGCGCCGTGCCACCACGTCGGCGGCGTGTGAAACCCTGACGAGGTGGTTATGAACAAGAGTGAACTGAGCACGTTCGCGTCCAGCCTGAAGTTCGAACTCGATCCATTCCAGGTGAAGGCATGCGTTGCGCTCGAAGCGGGCCACGGCGTCCTTGTCTGCGCGCCGACCGGTGCAGGCAAGACCGTGGTCGGCGAGTTCGCTGTCCACCTGGCTCTGGCGGCGGGCCGCAAGTGTTTCTACACGACGCCGATCAAAGCGTTGAGCAATCAGAAGTACGCCGAACTCGTCGAGCGGTACGGCCCCAGCGAAGTCGGTCTGCTGACGGGTGATTCGAGTATCAACTCCGACGCACCGGTGGTCGTCATGACCACCGAAGTCCTGCGGAACATGCTCTACGCCAACTCCGAGGCACTGCGCGGACTTTCGCACGTCGTCATGGACGAAGTGCATTACCTGGCCGACCGGTTCCGTGGGGCGGTGTGGGAGGAAGTGATCCTGCACCTGTCCGAGGACGTACGCCTGGTGAGTTTGTCGGCGACCGTGAGCAATGCCGAAGAATTCGGTGCCTGGATGGAAACCGTCCGCGGCGACACCACTGTGGTCGTGGACGAGACTCGGCCGATCCCGCTGTGGCAGCACATCATGGTCGGTAGGCGAATCTTCGATCTCTTCGACAGTCGTAGTCATCCTGCTGCCGGGCCGAAGACCGTGCTCGTCGACCAGGATCTGGTTCGCCACGTCAAGCAGCGTCAGGCTCTCGAACGCGTCGAGAGCTGGCAGCCGCGTGGCCGCGGACGACGCGGCAGCTACCAGAGTTCCAACGATTTCCGGCCCTTGCCACGACCTGACGTCATCGCTCAGCTCGATCAGTCCGGACTGCTCCCGGCCATCACTTTCATCTTCAGCCGCGCCGGTTGTGATGCGGCTCTTGCACAGTGCCTGCGGTCCAGACTGGATCTCACTTCGCCGGAGCAGGTCCGCGAGATCGACACCATCATCGAGAAACACACCGGGGAACTACCCGAAGAGGATCTCGAAGTTCTCGGATATCGGGACTGGTGCAAGGCACTACGACGCGGACTGGCATCTCACCATGCCGGCATGCTGCCGGCATTCCGCCAGACAGTCGAGGAACTGTTCGTCAAGGGTCTCGTGCGGGCGGTCTTCGCGACCGAGACACTGGCCCTCGGCATCAACATGCCGGCACGCACGGTGGTGCTCGAACGTCTGGTCAAGTACAACGGTGAATCGCACGCCGAACTGACGCCGGGGGAGTACACGCAGCTGACGGGTCGGGCCGGCCGACGCGGCATCGACGTCGAAGGCCACGCTGTGGTCCTGTGGCAGCCCGGGGTCGAGCCGACGGATGTCGCCGGTTTGGCGTCGACACGGACGTTCCCGCTCCGCAGTTCGTTCCGCCCCTCGTACAACATGTCGATCAATCTCGTCGAACGCATGGGCGCGGCGGATTCACGGAAGCTGCTCGAACGTTCCTTCGCGCAGTTCCAAGCGGATCGCTCGGTGGTCGGTCTGGTGCGTGGCATCGAGCGGAACGAAGAAGCACTGAAGGGTTTGCAGGAGAAACTCGGCGGTGCGGACGGCGAATACTTCGAATACGCGTCGTTGCGTGAGCGGCTCAGTGCGCGCGAGCGCGCGCTCGAACGTAAGGGCCGCGAAGACCGACGCGGAGATGCGGTGGAGTCCCTCCGTGCACTCGCCCGCGGTGACGTGATCGCAATTCCCATCGGTCGTCATTCCGGGGTGGCAGTGGTCCTCGTCCCGGACAACGATCCGAAGGACCCGCGTCCGCTGGTTCTGACGGCCGACCAGTGGGCCGGCCGACTCTCCTCGGGTGATTTCCCGGAAGCAGCCGACGTTCTGGGAAAGATGCGACTGCCCAAGCATGTCGATCACCACACCGCCCGGATCCGGCGCGATCTGGCCTCGGCGTTGCGTAGTACCGGGATCAGTGCCCCCCGGCGAAAGAAGCGCCACAAGGCGGGCGCATCCGAAGATGCCGAGGTCGCTACTTTGCGACGTGCTATTCGCTCGCATCCGTGCCACAGCTGGCCCGATCGTGAACATCTGAGCCGGATCGGTGAGCGCTACAACCGGCTGGCCAGGGAAACGCAGTCGATGAGGGAAAAGGCTGCGGCCACCACCAACTCGTTGGCTCGGACGTTCGACCGCATCATTGCGCTACTCAAAGAGCGTGAGTACATGACTGCCGAAGCAGCGCCCGAAGTCACCGAATCCGGACGACGACTCAGCCGCATCTACTCGGAAAGCGACCTTCTGGTCGCCGAATGCCTGCGGACCGGGGCGTGGACAGGTCTCAGCCCGGCCGAGCTGGCGGCCGTCGTGTCCTCGGTGGTCTACGAATCACGTCGGGACGGGGACACCGTGGATCGGGTGCCGACAGCGGCGCTTCGTCACGCCCTCAACGACACTCAACGATTGTGGAGCGAGCTGCGGTCGGACGAGATTCGCCACAAGCTGCCGCCGACGCGGGAACCGGATCTCGGATTCGTCACTGCCGTTTATCACTGGGCGAGCGAGAACTCGCTTGTCGACGCACTGATCGCGGCCGGAGTGCAGGGTCGTGCGCTGTCTGCGGGTGACTTTGTACGTTGGTGTCGTCAGGTGATCGATCTCCTCGATCAGGTCCGCCTGACTTCGACGGATGCCGACGTCGCGAAGACTGCGGCGCGGGCGGTAGCTGCAATTCGTCGCGGGGTAGTTGCTGTCGACGCAGCATGACCGCAACTATGTGGTTTGATTCGCAGACTGGTATTTCGAGTGGGAGGCGAACATGAGCGGGCCTTACGGACCGAACGATCCGAATCGGCAATGGGGTCCTGGTGATCAGCAGCAGCCGAACGAGCAGCAGTGGGGGCAGAATCCTCAGCAGCCGGGCGGACAACAGCAGCCTGGTCAGCAGCCCGGCCAGCAACAGCCGTGGGGTCAGCCTGGTCAAACACCGCAGCCCGGTCAGCAGCCCGGCCAGCAACAGCCGTGGGGACAACCTGCCTACGGCCAGCCGGGTGGTCAGCCTGCGTACGGTCAGCCGCAACAGCCTGGACAAGGACAACCCGGCCAGCAACAGCCGTGGGGACAACCCCAGCAACAACCTCCCGCACAGCCGTGGGGTCAGCCCGGGCAACAGCAGTCACCTGACGCAACCCAGGCGTGGGGTCAGCCTCCGGCTGCCGCACCGCAGCAGGCGTGGGGCGCCACGGCCCCCGGGCAGACTCCGGGACAGCAGAACCAGTGGAACCAGGCTCAGCCGTTCCCGAGTCCCGGTGCGCCCGGAAACCAGTCGGGTAAGTCGAAGAAGCCCCTGATCTTCGGTGCGATCGGCGTTCTCGTCGTTCTTGCCGCTGTCGTGGTGGCCCTGGTGTTCGGAGTCTTCGGCAAGAACACACTCGATCAGAGCGCGGCTCAGGCCGGCGTCGAGAAGATCGTCACCGAGTCCTACGGGGCGAAGAACGTGAGCAACGTTCAGTGCCCCGCGGACCAGGAAGTCAAGTCAGGCAACAAGTTCACCTGCACGCTTTCGATCGCGGGTGTGAAGTCGAACGTGACCGTGACGTTTGTCGACGACAACGGCACGTACGAGGTCAGCCGCCCGAGCTGACGCCCTATTGGTCGGAACGGCTTGCCGCCGCAGCCTCGAGCGCGGCGGCAAGCCGGCCGGCCGAGCGCTCGATGTTCAGCGAGGCCGCCACTTCCTCGAGGCGTGCGGGATCGACGGGGGTCGCCGGGAGTCGGTCGTCCTTCGAGAACTGAACGTCCGCGTCGCGAACCACTCGTACGACCGGCAACGCAGCATCAAGGTAAGCCATTGCCTCAGGTGAGGTCAGTTTTGCGCGAATCCCCTTGGCCATATCCGATTCAGGATCAGCTGCGGCCGCCCGAAGTCCGGCCAACGAGCCGTAACGGAGCATCAGTGTCGACGCAGTCTTCTCACCGACACCCTTGATGCCGGGTAGACCGTCGGAGGCGTCTCCGCGCAGTACCGCGAGTTCGGCGTAAGCCTCGCCCGCACGGTCACCGGGTACTCCGTATTTCTCCGCAACCTCGACCGGTCCGAAGAGTTCCGCCTTGGACAGGCCACGGCCCACGTACAGGACACGGACGGGCACGTACTCGTCTGTGACGACCTGCAGTAGGTCTCGGTCACCACTGACGACGACGGTGAGATCTTCGCGCTCGGTGGCGGCAAGCGTTCCCAGTACGTCGTCGGCTTCGAGTCCGACTGCACCCGCCGTCGCGATACCCGCTGCAGCGAGCACGTCCATGATCATGTCGACCTGAGGCGTCAACGTGTCCGGAACTTCTTCGGACGCACCGTCAGAGCCTTCCTCGACGCGATGTGCTTTGTACGTCGGAACGGCGTCGACGCGGAACTGCGGTCGCCAGTCCAAGTCCAGGCACACCGCGAGACGACTCGGCTGGTGTTTGGTGATCAGGGAAGCAACCATGTCGGTGAATCCGCGCACCGCGTTGACAGGTCTTCCGTCGGGATCGACGAATGACTCGGGCAGTGCGTAGAACGCACGAAACCACAGGCTGGCACCGTCGAGGAGAAGCAATGGCCCACTCATGGTCACCATCCTGCCAGTCGGCACTAACCTGTAAGCCATGACGTCTCCAGCCGAACAGGATTCCCGATTCTCCAGCGCCGTGTACGGCGCACGTATCGCTCGTGCCGCCGAGTTGGCTCGATCAGCAGGTCTCGACGGTCTGGTGGTGACTCCCGGTCCGGATCTGCGGTACCTGACGGGTTCTCGGGCTGACTCGTTCGAGCGCTTGACCGCGTTGGTCATCGCCGCGGACACGGCGAAGGCATCCGTCGTACTTCCTCGGTTGGAGTTGGCGTCGCTGAAGGAATCGGCAGTGGGCGATCTCGGGTTGACCGTCCTCGACTGGGTCGACGGTGTCGACCCGTATGCGATTGTGGCGGCGCAACTCCCGACCGGCGCGAAGGTGGCGGTGACGGATGCTATGCCTGCGCTGCATCTGATCCCGCTCGCAGACACCTTGGGCGCGTTGCCGATTCTCGCCACCGGCGTCTTGCGCGAATTGCGGATGGTCAAGGACGGCGCCGAGATCGAGGCGTTGCGGCGAGCCGGTGCGGCCATCGACCGTGTTCACGCCCGCATGGCCGAGTTCTTGGTCGTCGGACGTACGGAAGCTGAAGTAGGCGAAGCGATTTCGGCGGCGATTCTCGAAGAGGGGCACACCGAGGCCGCGTTCGTGATTGTCGGTTCGGGCCCGCACGGCGCCGATCCGCATCACGAGGTTTCGGACCGGGTGATCGAGAGCGGCGATATCGTGGTCATCGACATCGGCGGACCGGTCGAGCCCGGATACAACTCGGACTCCACTCGCACGTACAGCATGGGGCAGCCGTCCGCGGAGGTTGCCGCACAGTTCGCGGTACTCGAGGCGGCGCAGCAGGCTGCGGTCGATTCGGTGCGGCCAGGAATCTCCGCAGAATCCGTGGACGTTGCAGCCCGCGAAGTGCTTGCCGCACAAGGGCTTGCAGAGGTATTCGTTCACCGCACCGGTCACGGTATCGGGCTGTCCGTGCACGAGGAGCCGTACATCGTCGAGGGCAACACCATCGAACTCGTCGAAGGTATGGCCTTCAGCATCGAACCGGGAATCTACTTCCGCGGCAGTTGGGGTGCCCGTATCGAGGACATCGTCGTCGTGACCGCCGACGGTTGCGAGTCGTTCAACAACCGTCCGCACGGCCTGACTGTCCTCGCCTGATCAGCTTTTCTTGAACGCAGCGGACCCGAGTATGCGTGTGACGTCGATTTCGATGACCACGCGCGCGGGATTGACCCGTGGCTGGCGGTACCGCTCGGCATAGCGCCGAACGGCGTCGGCCACGGAGTCCGCGTCGGTGAGCACGCGTGCCGGCCCCTCGAGCGTGAGCCAGCGGCCACCGTCGACCGAACTGACGGCGGCGTATCCGCCACGCGCTGCGTTGATCGCCTTCTGTGAGCCACCGCTGGTGATCACGCGCGCCTTTCCGGCTTCCTGGTCCCAGGTGAACCCGACGGCAACGACGTGTGGGGTGCCGTTCGGACGCAACGTCGTGAGTGTCGCGAGGTGGTATTCACCGACGAACTTCAGCCCGTCTTCGGTGAGAGTCTGCTGTGACGATGGCGTGTTGGAGGGGGTGAGCGTCATGCCACGACGGTAATCCAGGACACTGGAGCGGTGACTGCGGGTGCGAACGTGAATGACATCGAGACGGTACTGCTCCTCGGCGGACGAAGTGAGATCGGCCTCGAGATCGCGGTCAGGCTCGCGCCAGGCCGCAACATCGTTCTGGCTGCCAGACGCAGCGGAGAGCTGTCGGAGCAGGAGCAGATGCTCAAAAACGCCGGCGCTGTCGACGTCTCCACCGTCGAGTTCGACGCCGACGCCGTCGACACGCACGGAGACCTCCTGGGCGCCGTAGTGGCCGAGCACGGCCGGATTTCGATTGCAGTGCTGGCCTTCGGGATTCTCGGCGATCAGGCGCGTGCCGAAACCGACGCGGCGCACGCGGTCGCGGTGGTGCACACCGACTACGTGGCTCAGGTCAGCATCCTCACGCATCTCGCGGAGATCATGCGCGGACAGGGAACCGGAAAGATCGTGGTGTTCTCGTCCGTCGCCGGCGTCCGGGTTCGCCGCGCCAACTACGTCTACGGGAGCGCAAAGGCCGGCTTGGACGGTTTTGCCAGCGGCCTCGGCGACGCGCTGCACGGTTCGGGCGTCCAATTGATGCTGGTACGGCCCGGGTTCGTCATCGGCAAGATGACCGAGGGAATGTCGCCTGCCCCTATGTCGAGCACTCCGTCGCAGGTCGCGGACGCCGTCGTGCGGGGACTGAACTCCGGGGCGACGCGTGTGTGGGTACCGCGAATTCTGCAGCCGGTGTTCTTCGTCATGCGGCTTCTGCCTCAGACGATCTGGCGCCGGATGCCGCGATGACCACACACCCGGTGGTGATCGTCGGCATCGGCGCCGACGGCTGGGATGGGCTGTCCGAGAGCGCAAAGGGCGCAATCCTGGGCGCGGAGGTCCTGATGGGGTCGCCGCGCCAATTGGACTTGGTCCCGGCGACACATCTCGGGGCACGGCGTGCGCCCACCAGGCTGACCTGGCCGTCTCCGATGATTCCGGCGTTGCCGTCGATGTTCGCCGAGAACGCGGACCGCAGAGTATGCGTGCTCGCCAGCGGTGACCCGATGTTCCACGGTCTCGGTGTCACATTGGTCAGGCTGCTCGGCGCGGACAACGTGCGAGTGATCTCCCACCCGTCGTCGGCGGCGTTGGCGAGCGCGCGAATGGGATGGGCATCGGCCGAGATCGACGTCGTGAGCCTGGTCAACCGAGACTCCGCGACAGTATTGGCTTCCGTGACTGACGGTGCGCGACTGCTGGTGTTGAGCAACGGGCGCTCGACACCGGGGGAGGTGGCACGTCTGTTGTCCGGCGCGGGCTTCGGTCGATCGATCGTGACCGTGCTGGCCCAGCTGGGCGGGGCCGGGGAATCGCGGACCGTCACGGTCGCAGACGAGTGGGATCACGCGGACGAGGACGTGGACGCGTTGAACGTTCTGGCCGTCGAGTGCATCGCGGCCGACCCTCTCTTGCGGCTGACTCGAATCCCGGGGCTACCGGATGCTGCTTTTGTCGGCGACGGTCAGATGACCAAGCAGGAGATCCGTGCGTTGACGTTGTGCGCGCTTGCCCCGGCGCCGGGAGAACACCTCTGGGACGTGGGCGGTGGGTCGGGAACCGTCGCCATCGAGTGGATGCGAACTCACCCACGTTGCACTGCAACAATATTCGAGAAGGTGGCGAGCCGCGTGTCGCAGATCGGTGCCAATGCACTCAATCTCGGCGTGCCCGCGTTGAACGTGAAAGGGGCCGCGCCGGAGGCGTTTGCGGACGAAACTCGACGTCCCGATGCGGTGTTCGTCGGCGGCGGCGTCACGCAACCGGGAATGCTCGAAGCGTGCTGGGAGCAGTTGAGCGTGGGTGGTCGTCTGGTCGCGAACGCCGTGACCGCCGAGTCCGAATCGTTGCTGCTCGGCTGGATGAGTCGCCATGGTGGGACGCTTCGACGCTTTCAGGTGCAGCGCGCCGAGTCGTTGGGAACGTTCAACGTTTGGCGACCGCAACTTCCGGTGGTCCAATGGTCCGTCACAAAACGTCAGCCGTCTGCAGGCGCAGACACAGATACGCCGGAGGAATCCACACAATGACCGTTCATTTCATCGGTGCGGGTCCCGGTGCGGCAGATTTGATCACTGTCCGCGCGCAACGGATCATCGCTGCGAGCCCTGTGTGCTTGTACGCAGGCAGCCTTGTTCCAGCGGAGTTGCTCGAGTGGTGCCCGGTCGGAGCTCAGGTCGTGGACACTGCTCGGCTGAGCCTGGACGAGATCACCGCGATTCTTGTCGAAGCGGATTCCGCTGGGCTGGACGTCGCGCGTTTGCATTCCGGTGATCCGTCGATCTTCAGTGCAGTGGCAGAGCAAGCTCGTCGCCTGGACGCCGCAGGAGTCGATTTCGACATGATTCCCGGTGTTCCTGCATTTACCGCGGCTGCAGCCGCGCTGGGGCGCGAGCTGACTGTCCCAGGTGTCTCGCAGACCATTGTTCTCACCCGAGTCTCCACCTTGTCGACGGCAATGCCGGAGGGCGAGGATCTGCGGTCCCTCGGCCGCAGCGGCGCGACGATGGTGATTCACCTCGGCGCTCATCGCATCGAACAGATCGCATCCGAGTTGGCCGACAATTACGGCGAGGACTGCCCGGTCGCGGTGGTCGCCTTCGCCTCACGGCCCGAGGAGATCGTTGTTCGAGGCACTTTGAAGACGATCGTCGAACTTGTTCATGCGGCCGGCATCACGAAGACGGCCGTCGTGATCGTCGGCCGAGTGTTGACTGCGGAGGGGTTTCCGGACAGCTACCTCTACTCGGCAGCGCGCGAGAGAAGCACACACTGACCTCGACAGGTACTCGTCGCCGCGTACTCCTGCTCGGCGGCACAGGCGAAGGTCGAGTGATCGCTTCTCGCTTGGCCGGTTCAGCCGACCTCGAGGTTGTCACATCGCTGGCCGGCCGGGTTCGTGATCCTCGATGGCCGGAGGGGGAAGTGCGTATCGGCGGGTTCGGGGGAGCCGAAGGGCTGTCGGAGTGGTTGTCGGCCAATGATATTCGTGCAGTGCTCGACGCCACGCATCCGTTTGCCGCTCGCATCACCCAGAATGCGTTCGAAGCGTGCCTTGCGAATTCCGTGCCGTACGCCATGTACCGACGCCCGCCCTGGCGCGAGCAACTCGGTGACACTTGGCTTCCGGCACACGATCTCGATCACGCCGCAGAGTTGGTGCCGACGGTCGGCTCACGCGCTTTTCTGACGATCGGGAGGCAAGGAGTTTCGGCGTTCGACCGCGTGAAGAGCGTCTCGTTTCTCGTGCGCTCGATCGATCCGCCTTCAGGGACATTGCCGCCTCACGCGCAATTGCTGCTCGCACGTGGTCCATTCGACATCGAAGCGGAAGTCGATCTGATGCGAACTCACAGCATCGACGTCGTGATCACCAAGAACAGTGGCGGCGAGCAGACGTACGCAAAGATCGCCGCAGCCAGGCAATTGTCGATCCCGGTGATCGTCGTCGAACGACCACCGATCCCGGCGACCGTCCCGGCATTCGATACCGAAGCCGAGGCGATGGACTGGCTCACGGCTTTCGGTCGTGGAACGGCGCTGTGAGGCCGACATCGCGTTCGCTTCAGGTTCGTCTAAGGTTCCGTGACCATACTGGAGGGATGTTGGGATTTTTCGACGCCGCACTGCGGGACCGCGCATGAGAGTGTCGGTTCCCGGAATGAGCCGTCGAAAACCATCGGGAATTCACGTGCGGACGCTCCATGCTCGCGTGAAATTGCTGACTGCAGGCCTGGTGGCGATCGCGGTGATCGTGTCGGCGTCGGCGGTGTACATAGTGTTCAACGCGTATTTGCAAGGCAACGTCGATCGGCAACTCGAGCGCACGAGTGACGCGATCACCGATACCGTCAATTTCGGCGGTGTCACACCGGTTCTGGGATTGACGGCCGGCGCGGATACAGCGGTCATCCAGGCGGTGGGGCTTCTTACTGCCGACGGCGCCTTGGTGACGGCGACTCCCGGTCTGCCGCCGTTCAGCACCAGCGCAGACGCCATCAGGTCGATCGCAGACGGCAATTCGTCGCAGACAATCGCGACCGTTGATGCGTATCGAATTCTGGTCGAGCCCTCGGTTGCGGGCCAGACTTTGGTTGTCGCGCAATCCCTGGGGCCGACGCGTTCGGTACTCAAGCGACTGGCAGTGGTGTTGGCGGCACTCGGGGCGGCCGGAATCGCCCTAGCTTACGCGGCCGGAGATGCTGTGGCACGCACAGGATTACGGCCGATCGCGCGACTTACTGCGGCGACGCGGCGGGTCGCCGAAACGGATGATCTTGCGCCGA
The DNA here is from genome assembly GCF_044908235.1 of Rhodococcus sp. 27YEA6. NCBI lineage: Bacteria > Bacillati > Actinomycetota > Actinomycetes > Mycobacteriales > Nocardiaceae > Rhodococcus > Rhodococcus sp. 27YEA6. The sequence goes on from NZ_JBIYCY010000005.1 coordinate 113,010, forward strand.
TCCCGGTGACCGGTGACGACGAGTTGGCGTCGTTGACAGTCAGTTTCAATCGGATGCTCGGGACGTTGTCGGAATCGCGGGCACGCCAGAGAAGTCTGATCACCGAAGCGGGCCAGGACCTTCTGGCTCCTTTGACTGCACTTCGCACCAATATCGAGTTGTTGATGTCTTTCGATACCAAGTCCGGCGCGATTTCCGAGGCGGATGCAACGCAGTTGCGTGAGGAAATCACCGACCAGATGATGGAGTTGACGCTCCTCGTCGGAGAGTTGGTGGACCGTGCGCGGGTTGACGAAAGCACGTTGGGGAGAGGAGATTCCCTCTAAATCGGACGTCTGACCAGCGACTTTGTTGCATTCGTAATTGAAGCAATGGAAGGAGCGCTGGTAATGTGGGGCAATTGTGAAGTTTTTGGGTATAGCTGGAATGTGGCGCGAACCGTGGGGTTTGCTGGGCGGGGGCCTTTGGAGGACGAGAGGGATTCAGTGGTCAAGCAAGCACGCGCCGAGCTGACTCGGCAGCAAATCGTTGCCGGCGCGGCCGCGCAGTTCGAGAAGACTGGTTACGGCAGCACCAGCATGGCCGACATAGTCTCGGGGGCCGGTACTACCAAGGGCGCGTTGTATTTCCATTTCGCGTCGAAGGACGAGCTCGCGCAGTTCATCATTGCCGAACAGCATCGGCTCTCGATCGAGTCGGTGCAGGCGATTTCCGCGACGGGCAAGGACCCGTTGGAACAGATGATCATGCTCACGCACGAAATGGCACGCCAGATTGTCGACGAGCCGATCGTTCGCGCGGGCATTCGCCTCACGCTGGAACTGAGCACGTACGAGGGGCCGGTGGAACCGTACGCCGAATGGATCTCGGCAATCACCGATCTCACCGCCAGAGCTCAGGCGGAAGGTGAAATCCGAAAATCGGTCAGCGCAGAATCGTTCGGCAGGTTCATGCCCTCGGCATTCACGGGGGTACAGCTGGTTTCGAACGTTCTCACCCGACGCTCGGATCTTCCGGATCGTGTCGACGAGATGTGGCAGATCCTGCTTCCGGGGATCGTCAGCGACGAACTTTCCGGTGACATCGAGCGCCTCGTCAAGTCGCGGTGGACTCCGGCGGCGGCGTAGCCTGCGGGACATGGCCGTCACGCGGATAGTTTCGGATCTGTCGAGTAGCTCGCTCGAGGCCGCGCAGCGCTTCTACACCGAAGTGCTGGGCCTCGAAGTTGTCATGGATCACGGGTGGATCGTGACGTTGGCTTCGCCGACGGATCCGTCATTGCAGATCAGCGTCATGACACACGACGCTCATGCGCCCGTAGTACCGGACGTCTCCGTCGAGGTGGATGATCTCGACGCGGCGTACGAGGCCGCGGTGCAGCGCGGCGATACCATCGTCTATCCCGTCACCGAGGAGCCGTGGGGGGTCCGCAGGTTCTTCGCTTCTGACCCGGACGGCCACGTGATCAACATCCTCAGCCACCGACGCGAGCAATGATGGCGTCCCGCCCGGGCGGGCTGACGTACCTCGAGGTGGGCGCAACGTCAGGCGTTCTCCCCGCCGGCTATCACCACGTTCACGAGAGCGCGACGGTCGGATCCGGACGGGAGGATTTCGAGGTTGCCGCTCGAACCGTCGCGAATTGGGGAATGCACCGCGGAGCCGGACTGGCCGTACGGACGGCAGCCCTGACCGCCGTGGCGGGTCAGGATGCGACTTTCGGACTTGGTCCGGTGACTATCCCCGTTCGGATCGTCTATGTCGTAGACGAACCCAATCGCAAGGGCTTCGCGTACGGAACCCGCGCGGGCCACCCCGAATGCGGGGAGGAATTGTTTGTCGTCCAGTTCGACGAGGCCAGCCAAGCGGTTCGTATCGAGATCGTTGCGTTCTCCAAGCCCGGAACGTGGTGGGTGCGTCTCGGCGCTCCGATCGGACGTCGAGTACAGGCGTTTGTCACGCGCCGCTACATCCGTGCCGTCCGCGAGAGCGTCGCCCGATCGCGGGTATGACCGCTGCCGGGCGCGCTGGAAAAATGATTGGACGAGCTTCGGTTCGGGTTGATAGCTTGTGCGAGACCGTGACAACACGCCAGGAGGTGAGACCCATGAACGCAGTAACCATATGGGTGCTCCCACTCGTGTTCACGGATCGGCGATTGACGTAGGTGTCGCCGGGAGCGCCTCGAGTAGGCAATCCCGAAAGGTAACACCATGCAATCCAATTCTCCGACCATCGAATTCACTTCCGAGACAACGTCGAACGGTGTCATTGAACGCCATTTCGTTGTAGACGACATCACCGGCGTGCTCTGGTCACTCGCGTCCGGATCTGTCGAATCACCCCTTCTGCTGTCCGGGCACTCCGGCGGCATGCACAAGAAGGCACCAGGACTGGTTGCCAGCGCACTCCACAGCGTGAGCTCCCACGGGTTCACAGTCGCCGCGATCGACGCGCCCGGACACGGCGACCGGCCGCGCAACGCGCAGGACGAACACTGGGTCGAGGCGATCCACCAGGCCCGGGCGGCTCACGAGCCGATCGCCCCGATCGTCGTCGAGTACAACCGGTCGCTGGCGGAGCGTGCAGTGCCGGAATGGCAGGCGACCATCGACGCTCTGCAAACGCTGCCCGACGTCGACGCCGACGCTCCGATCGGCTTCGGCGGCGTGTCGCTAGGGGTCGTGACCGGGCTGATGTTGGCCCCGGTCGAATCCAGGATCGCTGCCGTGAGCTTCGGTGGAGTTTTTGTGGACGACTCCCTCATCGAAGCGGCACGAAAGCTCACGGCCCCAGTGGAGTACCGGATCCCTTGGGACGACAAGGATTACGACCGCACGTCAGGGGTAGCGTTGTTCGATGCCTTCGGCTCGACGGAGAAGACGCTGCACGCCTACTCGGGCAGGCACTATCCGGTGCCCGACTACGAGCGCGACAGTTCGGCTCGGTTCTTCGCCCGCCACCTCGGCGGGAGCGCCGGCGCTCCCATGAGCTGACGTGAAACACGTATCGGCGTCCGGCCTGTGTCGGACGCCGATACGATCTCGACCAGGTTTCGTTTCTCAGCAAGACCCGAAGTAGTGGCGTCACCGAATCCTGCATCGATTTGACCGAAGCTTTTCAGATGATCATTTTTGTGGCGCTCGCGATGGTGGCGATTTCGATCCTTCGCTCGCTAGTAGCCGTCCAGCTTGGCCATTTTTGCTGAGGCGCTCGATGGCGACATATGTCCTTACGGTCCGCCGGGCGGAAAGAACTTGTTCGTGATCCAGTTCGATGCTTCGATCTCGTCGAGGGTTGTCCGGAGACTTCGGTGGCTAATGCTCGTGCTGTGCCGAGTGTCCGGTCAATACCGAACATCGAACAAGACTGGAAACTTTCTCGTGTCCGACCTGAGGCGACGACATGTCTTTCAACCGCGCATGTCCAGCCATGCGTCGACTAACCGTCCGATACCTGACCTGGGGGCGGTACTTGAGTGGGCCGATATCGCACGGCGACTGCACCCGACTGGAACTCGTTGCGATCGACGAGCTCGAGCTGGATGCGCTTGCGCAGACCGGCGAGCAACGTCGGTCCGTGTCCGGCAAGGACCGGTTGCACAACGAACTCGTACTCGTCGATCAGTCCCAGGTCTGCCAATGCCAGGGGGAGTGTCACGCCGCCAACCCACAGACCTTCGCCGGGCTGCTCCTTGAGCCGTTGAATCGCTGACCCCAAGTCGCCTTGCACGAGTTCGGCATTCCAATCGACCCCGCTCAGCGTGCTCGACACGACGTACTTCTTAGCCCGGTCCATTGCCTCGGCGAACGGGATCTCCCACTCGTCCATCCAGTCAGGCCACGCCCCCGTTGCGGGCCGCCGCCACGCCGACTCCATCATCTCGTAGGTCACCCGGCCGAACAGCAAAGCATCGGCTCGTTCCATCTGAGCGGTCCAGTAGCGCATCGACTCCTCGTCGGGTGGAAGCCCCGCCTCGTGATGGCAGCAGCCGTCGAGGGTGACGTTGATCGAGTATCGAAGTGGTCTCATCTCGTTGTTCTCCCCTGATACGCGCAGAGTGACAGCACCGGACCGTACTCAGACTACTGCCGGGCCGTCGGTGTAGATCAGGTTCGGGACCTGGAGTCACGCGGGGGTCGACCGAACAGTAACCAGACGAGCGCACCGAGTACAGGCACCGCGATCACCAGTGCCGACCACCAGAATTTGCTCCCCAAGCGGTCGAAATCGGTGCGCACGATCGCCACGAGCGCGCTAATCGTGATGAAGATCCAGGCAAGAACGAAGACGGTGAAGGTGATGTCCATCCTAAGCGGAATGGTGGGGTTGGGGGTCGATTCGTTCACGCTTCCAGACCACTTTCGACGACTGTGCCTTGATGAAACAACACGCTCCATCGATTCTCGGTGAACCGCCAGATGGATGATCGCTCGGTAACTCGTTGCGCTTGCGCCAGCCGGTACGTCACCAGATACGTGTCAGGCGCAATCCGGCTCAGCGCTGGCCGGTCAGCCGTCCACCCGAGTTCGGCGGCGTCGTTCACCTCGCCGCGGAGGCGTCGGCGCTCAACTACCGACTGCACGTAGTCGCGGGTGTATCGAGCGCCGGAGGCTCCGATCTCCCGGAACTGCGGGTCGACGACCGCATCGAACTCGTCTCGTGACATCGCTACTCGAGTTCGGTGAAACAGAGGTTCGAACTCCATGAGCTCGTCGAGAATCAGGCGCAACTCGTCCGGGGCCGTCACGACTGCTCCGAGAACTGCGCCCTCATCTCGATACCTATCTCCGCGTGTCGCAGGAGGAAGGCCTTCTCGTCATACCCCTTGCGCCGCAACCAGAGAGTGACCTCGCTGTTGCATTTGCTTGCATTGCACGAGCGGCACGCCGGTGCGATGTTGTCGAGCGTGTAGCGCCCACCGCGGGAGATCGCCAGCACACAGTCACGCTGCGGCGACTCGTCCGGCTCGCCGCAGTACGCGCAGCCACCCCAGGCCGCTTTGAGCGCGGACCACTGCTCGACGGACAGGTCGTGCTCCATCAGATCCATTCGGCGTTTGCGCCTACGCGCGTATCTGGCTTTCCGGGTCCGGTTGACGGGCATGAGGCCATGCTATCGCCGTGCGGCGTTCACTCCGGGTAGCGCCGCGGGGTGAACACCTGACGGCCCGAACCGGTTTCGACGACCGTCGTCATCGAGGAGCCGACGATCAGCAGAGTTCGCATGTCGATCTCGGAAGGCTCGAGCTCGCCGAGGGTCACGACGCGAACTGATTCCTCGGCACCGGCAACATCGCGCCCGATGACGACGGGAGTCTCGGGGGAGCGGTGCTCGAGCACGAGGTCCTTCATGGCTTGGACCTGCCACGTCCGAGACTTGGACGCCGGGTTGTAGACCGCAAATGCCATGTCTGCGGCTGCAACTGCCGAAATACGGCGCGCGACGACATCCCACGGCTTGAGGCGATCAGACAACGAGAGCACCGCATAGTCGTGCCCGAGGGGAGCGCCGACGCGACTGGCGACAGCGTTTGCCGCCGTCATGCCGGGAAGGATGCGGACCGGGACCCCGCGCCACTGGTCTTCGGCGGCAACTTCGAGAACTGCTGCAGCCATGGCGAATACACCGGGATCTCCCGATGAGACGACAGCTACACGGGCGCCGTTCTTCGCCAGGTCCAACGCCATCGCGGCGCGTTCGGCTTCGACGCGGTTGTCGCTGGAATGGCGACGCTGGCCCGGACGCGTCGGCACGCGATCGACGTACGGGCCGTAGCCGACGAGGTCGGTTGCCAACGAAAGCTCATGCGCCACTTCGGGTGTGGTCCAGGCGGTATCGCCCGGCCCGAGTCCGACCACGACCACCTCGCCGCGAGACTCGGTCGCAGGTCGAGGGTTGTTCGACGGGCTCGGAACGATGGCGATCGAAAAGTACGGAACTCCGTCCGGGTCGACCTCGGCAGCGGATTCGACGCGTTGACGTGTGGTGCTCGCGCGCTCGACGTAGTGAGCTTCATCCAAGCGGCCGGAATCCTCGAGCGATTGGAGGACCGGTGGGAAGGTACGTCCGAGCTTGAGGATGGCCGCGGCGTCGGTTTCCTTGAGCCGCCTGGTCAGCTCGGCCTGCGGCAACGTTCCGGGCAGGATCGTGAGGATCTCTTCACCCTCGACCAGCGGCTTTCCGAGTGCAGCAGATGCCGCGCTGACGGAGGTGACGCCGGGAATCACTTCGGCGTCGAAGCGATCGGCCAGTCTCTTGTGCATGTGCATGTAGGAGCTGTAGAAGAGCGGATCGCCGGCGGCGAGCAACGCGACGGTTCGACCGGCCGCGAGGTGAACTGCCAGCCGTTCGGCAGCTGCTTCGTAGAACTCGTCCATCGCGCCCTGGTATCCGCCGGGATGATCAACGGTCTCGGTGGTCACGGGGTAGACGAGGTGTTCTTCGATCTGTCCTTCGCGCATATACGGCGCTGCAACTCCGCGGGAGATGCTCTTGCCGTGCCGCGCGGAGTGGAACGCAACCACATCGGCCTCGCCGATGACGCGGGCAGCCTTGACGGTCACCAATTCGGGATCGCCGGGGCCGATACCGACACCCCAGAGCTTGCCTGCACTCATTCGACTTCGCTCGCAATCGCATTGACGACGGCGGCGGTGATCGCGCTGCCGCCGCGTCGGCCGCGGAGAACGAGATGATCGATCCCGCTGGCGTGTTCGATGAGGGCTTCCTTCGACTCGGCAGCGCCGATGAAGCCGACCGGACCTCCGACGATGGCGGCCGGACGGGGTGCGCCGGCTTCGATGAGGTTCAGGAGATGGAACAGTGCGGTGGGTGCGTTTCCGATCGCGACAACAGCGCCCTCGAGCTTGGCTCCCCACAGTTCGAGAGCAGCCGCCGAGCGAGTGTTGTCGATGGTCGACGCCAGCACGGGAACCCGCGGATCGCCGAGGGTGCAGATGACGTCGTTGCCGGCGGGCAGACGCTTGCGCGTGATGCCGGCAGCCACCATCTGGGCGTCGCAGAAGATCGGCGCGCCGTCGCGCAGAGCTGCGCGCGCGGCCGAGACGACACCGGGTGTGAAGGCGACGTCGTCGACGAGATCGACCTGGCCACTTGCATGAATCATGCGCACTACAGCTTGCGAGACATCCGCCGGGAAACGGCTCAGGTCGGCTTCGGCCCGAATGGTGGCAAAGGACTGGCGATAGATTTCCGCGCCGTCACGGATGTACTCGATCATGTGCCACACGATAGAGGCATCACCGATCGGGCGGATTCACCCGGTAACCGTCACCCGTCGCGATCACATCCGCTACGTCCCCGCGGGGACGTCCGCAGCTGCGGTCGCACCCGGCCCAGTGCTGGCGCCCGACAACCGGAAGTTCTGCCTGCTCGACCGCGGTGATCGCGTCGGCGCGCACATCGGCGAGCGACTTCTCGCATCCCGGACTTCCGGTGCAGGCGGTGACCTCGAGCCACGGTGAGTTCTCGTCGAAGATCAACCCCATGGGTGCCAGCACCCGGACTACCTGCTCGGCTGCCCATTCGTCGAGGTCGAAGATATGCACCGATCGCCACGGCGTCACGACGACGGGCTTGTCGACGGCGGCGAGGAACTCGGCCAGCCGAGCGTCGAGCAGCCCGAATCGCAGGCCGCCGCCCAGAGCTACGGTCCCGTCGCGCTGCTCGAGCCAGCCGATAGTGGGCCGTGCATCCGGCGTGAGGTCCGCCGCAACGGTGGACTCGGCGCTCAGACCCAGCTGCTCGAGGGTGCGTTCGATTCCGTCCGGAACCTCGGCCAGGCGCCAGTGCTTGTCGCGGACGTCGAGGAATGATCGAGCCGCCTCGAGGAGCAATTCGACGGCGTCGTCCGCCTGGACGAGATGAGTGGTGTGGTGACCGGCGAGCACCAGTGAATGCTCGGTGGCGCTGCGCGCATGGAGTCCGAAATCGCCCCGTAGCCCGGTGATGTCTCCGCGCCCGTCGTCGAGGGTGAACAGGGTTCGCCCTGGCAGATCCGCCAATGCTTGATCTGCTTGGATCGCCGAATCGAGACGGTGGACCAGTTCACGAATGTCGGCTACGCCCCCGATACGGCCGGACAGTGGGGACGCGAGGATGTTGCGCACTCGCTCGTGCGTCGCGGACGGCAGCAGGCCGGCCGACGCGATTCGCGCTGCGAAGGCTTCGGGATCCGAGACCGAGCGCAGTTGTACGTTGCCCCTCGAGGTGAGTTCCATCTGCCCGTTGCCGAGATCGCGCGCCGCGTCGGCGAGCGTCTGCAACTGGGTGGGGGTGAGGAGTCCGCCGGGTAGGCGCACGCGTGCCAATGCGCCGTCGGCGGCGTGGTGAACTTGCAGTGCACCCGGGCACGCGTCTGGCTGTGAACGGTCCGTGGGCATGGCTCCAGGGTACGACCTGTCATGAGTGCCTTCTGCGGACCGGTAGCATCACCACCACCAGTGACGGCAGTTGAGGAAACCGGTGAAAGTCCGGTGCGGTCGCGCCACTGTGAGTGTTGCTCGAGCGGGACGTGTTTCCGCTCGGAAACACGAGTCAGACCCTCAACCGCCGTCGATGACAGATCTGTGCCACGGGGCGCGAAACCCCAGGAAGGCTTCACCCGTGATTCTTCTGCTCTCCACGTCCGACACCGATCTGCTGAGCGCCCGCGCCAGCCAGGAAGCCGGCGACGGAGTCTCCTATCGCTGGGCCAACCCCTCACGCTTGCTGGTCTCGGAGGACTTGCCGCCCTTGCTCGACGGCGTCGACCTCGTGATCGTTCGTATCCTCGGCAGCCGTCGCAGCTGGGAAGACGGCCTGGACATGGTCCTCGCCTCCGGACTCCCCGTAGTCGTTCTCGGCGGCGAGCACGCGCCGGACGCCGACCTCATGGAGTGCTCGACGGTCTCCGCCGGCGTTGCTGCCGAGGCGCACAACTACCTGGCCGAGGGTGGCGCACAGAATCTGGCACAGCTGCACCACTTCCTGTCCGACACCGTCCTGCTCACCGGCCACGGTTTCGAGCCGCCGGCTCACCTGCCTTCCTGGGGCATCGCTGATTTCGCGCCCGATCTCGACTCGGCGAGCGGTCCGGTCATCGCAGTTCTGTACTACCGTGCTCAGCATTTGGCCGGCAACACCCGGTACATCCAGGCGTTGTGCGACGCGGTCGCCGAGGCCGGTGGCACCGCGCTGCCGATCTACTGCGCATCTCTGCGAACCGCTGAAGCCGAACTTCTGAGCACGCTCCGCCGCGCCGACGCCATGGTCGTGACAGTTCTCGCTGCCGGTGGCACGAAGCCCGCTACCGCGTCCGCCGGTGGGGACGACGAAGCCTGGGATGTCGCCGCACTCGCTGCACTCGACGTCCCGATCCTGCAGGGGCTGTGCCTGACCAGTAGCCGCGCCACCTGGGACGAGAACGACGACGGACTGTCGCCTCTCGACGTCGCGACCCAGGTCGCGGTGCCGGAATTCGACGGCCGCATCATTACCGTCCCGTTCTCCTTCAAGGAAATCGACTCCGACGGACTGTCCACGTACGTCCCCGACGTCGAGCGCGCCGCCCGTGTCGCCGGGATCGCGGTCCGTCACGGCAAGCTGCGCCACATTCCCACCACCGAGCGTCGCGTTGCTCTGATGCTCTCGGCGTACCCGACCAAGCACGCCCGCATCGGCAACGCGGTCGGTCTCGATACTCCGGCGAGCGCAATCGACCTGCTCACCGAAATGCGTTCTGCCGGTTACGACCTCGGTCCGGTCGACGGCCCGGACGCAGTTCCCGGCCTGGCGGCGAAGGACGGCGACGCGCTGATCCATGCCCTGATCGCGGCCGGCGGCCAGGATCCTGACTGGCTCACTGCCGAGCAGCTCGAGGGCAATCCGATCCGCATCTCGGCAGCGAAGTACCGCGAATGGTTCGCCACCCTGCCTGAGGAACTGCGCAGCGGTGTCGAAGAGCACTGGGGCGCAGCGCCCGGAGAGCTGTACGTCGACCGCTCGCAGGATCCCGACGGCGAAATTGTCATCGCGGCACTGCGATTCAACAACATCGTCCTCATGGTCCAGCCGCCGCGGGGATTCGGTGAAAAGCCCGTCGCGATCTACCACGACCCGGATCTGCCGCCGAGCCACCACTACCTCGCGGCCTACCGCTGGATCGCTGCAACACCGGACAACGGCGGATTCGGCGCCGACGCCGTTGTGCACCTCGGCAAGCACGGAAACCTCGAATGGTTGCCCGGCAAGACACTCGGCATGTCCAGCAACTGCGGTACCGACGCAGCCCTGGGCGACCTGCCGCTGATCTACCCGTTCCTCGTCAACGACCCGGGTGAAGGAACACAGGCAAAGCGTCGCGCCCACGCGACTCTCGTCGATCACCTGATCCCGCCGATGGCCCGCGCCGAAAGCTACGGCGACATCTCCCGCCTCGAGCAACTGCTCGACGAGCACTCCAACATCTCCGCACTGGACCCGTCTAAGCTGCCGGCCATTCGCCAGCAGATCTGGACGCTGATGCGGGCAGCCAAGATGGACCACGACCTCGGCCTCGCGGAGCGTCCCGAAGAAGACGTGTTCGACGACATGCTCCTGCACGTCGACGGTTGGCTGTGTGAGATCAAGGACGTCCAGATCCGCGACGGTCTGCACATTCTCGGCCGCGCACCCGAGGGCGACGCCGAAATCGAACTGGTCCTGGCCATGCTCCGTGCCCGTCAGATGTGGGGCGGCGAACAGAGTGTCCCTGGTCTGCGCGAAGCTCTCGGGCTCAGCGAAGACGGCGACGAGTCCCGCAACCGTGTCGACGACGTCGAGGAAAAGGCGCACGCTCTGGTTCGCGGCATGTACGACGCCGATTGGAACCCCGCTGCGGCAGAACAACTCAGCGACGACGAGACCGTCGTGAAGATCCTTCAGTTCGCCGCCACCGAAGTGGTTCCACGCCTCCGACAGACGAACAACGAGATCAAGCAGGTCCTGCACGCGCTCGACGGCGGCTTCATCGCCGCCGGCCCGAGTGGGTCACCGCTGCGCGGCCTGATCAACGTGCTTCCCACCGGTCGTAACTTCTACTCCGTCGATCCCAAGGCAGTTCCCTCACGACTGGCGTGGGAGACCGGTCAGGCGATGGCCGAGTCGCTCGCCGCTCGATATCTCGCCGATCACGGCGAGTACCCGCGCTCGGTGGGTCTGTCCGTGTGGGGTACCGCCGCCATGCGTACCTCCGGCGACGACATCGCCGAAGTGTTCGCGCTCCTCGGTGTTCGCCCTGTCTGGGACGAAGCAAGCCGACGCGTGGTCAACCTCGAGGTCATCGATCTCGAAGAGCTCGGCCGCCCGCGCATCGACGTCACCGTCCGCATCTCCGGATTCTTCCGTGATGCGTTCCCGCACGTGCTCGCACTGCTCGACGACGCTGTTCAGTTGGTCGCCGCATTGGACGAGACGGACGAGCAGAACTACGTGCGCGCCCACGCGCAGGTCGACCTTGCCGAGCACGGCGATGCCAGGCGTGCGACCACTCGCATCTTCGGTTCGAAGCCCGGAACCTACGGCGCCGGCCTGCTGCAACTCATCGACTCCAAGACCTGGCGCGGTGACGACGACCTCGCCGAGGTGTACACCAACTGGGGCGGCTTCGCGTACGGCCGTGGGCTCGACGGAATCCCGGCAGCCGACGACATGCGCAGTGCATACCGTCGAATCAACGTGGCGGCCAAGAACACCGACACGCGTGAGCACGACATCGCCGATTCGGACGACTACTTCCAGTACCACGGCGGCATGGTTGCCACCGTGCGCGCGCTGACCGGAAAGTCGCCCGAGGCATATATCGGCGACAGCACTCGACCGGAATCGGTTCGCACACGCACACTTTCGGAAGAGACCGCACGTGTCTTCCGGGCGCGCGTGGTCAATCCCCGCTGGCTCGACGCGATGCGCCGTCACGGGTACAAGGGTGCGTTCGAGATGGCGGCCACGGTCGACTACCTCTTCGGGTACGACGCCACCACAAACGTGGTCGCGGACTGGATGTACGAAAAGCTCGCCGAGACCTACGTTCTGGACGAGCAGAACCAGAAGTTCATGACGCAGTCCAACCCGTGGGCCTTGCACGGAATCGCCGAGCGGCTCCTCGAAGCCGCCGAGCGCAACATGTGGGAGCACCCCGAGCAGAAGACACTCGACGGCTTGCGTCAGGTGTACCTCGAAACCGAAGGCGAACTCGAGGGGGAGTAAACCTCGAGAATCACCGGCAGGTCCGGGCGCTGAAGTGTGTCAGCGTCCGGACTTGATGATCTGAGCGATGTTCCGCTCCGCCAGAGCAGTGATGGTCAGTGACGGATTGACGGTGCCGGTGCTGCCCGGAATGGCAGCGCCGTCCATCACGTACAGGCCGTCGTAGCCCTTGACTCGCCCGTAACCGTCGGTGGCCTTGCCCAGAACCGCACCGCCTAGGGGATGCGCGGTGAACGAGGAATTGACGTCCTTCGCGAACGGCAATGCCGACGGCAGCGTGGTGCCGGCGAAGGCCATCTTGTTCTGGACGGCGCGGAGTGCCTCGACGGTGGCGTCGTTGCCGTTCTTCGGCCAGTTCAGCACCACCCGATCGGAGCCGCCGTCGTAGGCGAAGTCGGCGCGCTGCGAGTCGAGGGTCATCCCCAATGTTCCGAGCATGCCGATGTTGACGGGTAGGCCGGGGACGTACCAATTTTCCAGGGAGAGTGGCATTCCCGACTCGTCGACGATGCGTGATGCCGACGGTGCGGCTTGCGCAGTGCCGTCACTGAAGCCGAACGAGCGCACCATCCCGGCGTCGCCGTTCGTTCCCCAGCCCTTACCGACGTGTTCGTTGAGGTTGGGCAGCGCGCCCGTCGCCTGGGCGCGTACCAACAGTTCGGACGTGCCGATCGAACCGGCGCCGAGGAACAGACGGTCACAGGTAAGAGTCTTCCGGGCCAGAACGCCACCCGTCGGATCCGTCGATTCGACGTCGACGACGTAGCGTCCATCACGTTCGCGACTGATCGCGAGCACCTGATGTCCGTAACAGACGGTGGCTCGTCCGGTGGCTTCGGCGGCGGGAATGTAGTTCTGTGTGAGGTCGAACTTCGCGCCGTTGGAGTTACCCATGTTGCTGTCACCGACAGTGGCCGAGGCTCGGGTTCGGCCGTCGAGTTCTGAGCGCACCACGTCCCAGTTCCAGATCCCGTCGATCCGCTGCGGATCGAATCCGGCACGACGAGCGTCCTGATCCCAACGACGCGAGTGACCGAAGTTCGGGGTTTGGTAAATGTCTTCGGGCAACGGGCTCAGACGCAGCATCTGGCGCACTTTAGGGTACCAGGTGGACGCCATCTCGTCGTAGTCGAGGGAGTTGCCGAAGACTGCGTCGAAGAATCGGCGCTCGGGCGCGATCATCACGCCGGTGAAGATGATGGAACCACCGCCGACTGCAGCGCCGCGCCAGACCGAGATGTGTTGGTAGTCGGTGGCATCGAGGACGCCGCTGAAGTAGTCGCACGCCACGGGGAGTCCGGTGAGGTTGGTGAACGATGTTCGCCGGAAGACTCCGCGGCCGTCGGCCAGCATGTCGGAGGTGTGAATCTCCCGTTGCGGATCGTGGGGCCACCGAAGTCCGCGTTCGAGGATGGTGATCTGGGTGCCGCTCTGCGCCAACCGGAGGGCGGTGGCGCTTGCGCCGAATCCGGACCCGATGACGATGGCTTCGGAATGCTCCGGGGGAGTAGGAGATGGTGCGAACAACTCGGGGACGAGCGCGCGGTAGTGATCAGCACCCATCGGGAGAGCCCGCAGTGGTGCGGGGGCGGCGTGGCTGGTCGACGTCGACATGAGCGGCGCCGCGGCTGCAACTGCCGCCCCCGCCCCGGCGGCTTTGAAAAAGTCACGACGCTGCATGTCACGGCGCTGCATGTGTAAATTCGACTCCCCAGTTCGACGGTTTGCCTCAGAATAACTCGAGATGGAGTTCGGGGACGAAACGGCGTGTCTGACGTCATGAAGAACCGGATAAAACGTGCATAAGTGGCACTTCCTGGGTGGTACTGATCGGTCACCAGATAGTCGCGGAATCTTGTCGGTGTTCAGCGAGAGGCGCTCGCACCTATCCTCGAGGAGTGAACCCCGACTTCAAGCGCGTCTCCGAGGCCAAGTACGTCCTACTCACGACCTTCCGCAAGGATGGAACTCCGGTGGCGACTCCACTCTGGGCCGCGCCGGACGGCGACAAGCTCCTCATGTGGACCGTCACCGATTCCTACAAGGTCAAGCGCATCAGGCGAAACCCGTCGGTCACCGTCGCTGCGTGTGACGCTCGGGGAAATCCCAAGGGTGAACCGGTGGCCGCCGTCGCCGAGATCCTCGACGGACCGGGCACCGATCATGCTCGCGACGCGATAGCACGTCGGTACGGAATCCTCGGCTGGATCACCATGAAAGGCAGTCTCCTGCGCCGCGGCAAGACCGGAACGATCGGACTTGCCATCACTGCAGCCTGACCGCGCGTCAGTTGCCGAGCAGATCGTCCAACGCTGAATCGAACCGCGGATACGTGAAGGGGAAGCCTTTGTCCGCCAACACTTTCGATACGGCATGACGACCCGTCAGGCCCAGGGCAGCGTCGCTGCGAAGAAGGAACGCGCCGAATCTGACCATGAAAGCGGGCGTCGGCGGCGCAGGTGGCCGGTGAAGGTGCTTGCGCAGCCCGGCCATCAGCTCTGAGTTTCGGACGGGATCCGGAGCCGTCGCGATGACCACCCCCGAGGCAGCCGAAACGGGTTCGAGTGCCCAACGAACGATCGACAGCCAGTCCTCGATGTGAATCCAACTGGTCCACTGCCTACCCGAGGCGACGCGTCCGCCCAGTCCGAGACGCACGAGCAACAGCAATCGCTCGAGCGCCGGTGTGCCCTTCTCCAACACGACACTGGTTCGCAGGATCACCACTCGTGACGCGTTTGCACCCTCGACCGCTGCCTCCCAGTCCTTTGCGACGTCGGTCATCTGAGGTGGCCCGTCAGCGAGGGGAGAATCCTCGTCCAATCGTGCCTCACCCGCATCGCCGTAGATCGCGAGCGTGCTCGCCTGGATCCACACCGGAACAGGGTTCGCCAGTAGTTTCGACGCTTCGACCAGCGCGCGGGTCGGATCGACCCGGGAGTTGGTGAGTAGTGCGATGTTTGCCGGGGTGGGTCGGCGATCGACCAACTCGCCGGCCAGATTGATCATCGCGGCGCCGCCGAGTTCTCCCGCCCAGTCGCCCACCGTGACACCGTCCCACTGAACCTGCCTGTGCCTGCCAGGTTTCGGTGAGCGAGTCAGGACCACGACGTCATACCCACGGTCCGCGAGATCGTCGCTGATCCGGCGGCCGAGAGCGCCGGTGCCGCCGGCGATCACGACCTTCGTCATCACTGCGCCTGGCTGACCGAGGACATGTGGAAGTCGGGAATCCGCATGGGCGGCATGGCCGTGCGGGTGAACCAATCTTTCCACTCCCGGGGAAGCGTGATCTCGGTACGTCCAGCCTCGGTGACCCGCCGCAGGAGATCGAGTGGACTCTCGTTGAAACGGAAGTTGTTGACGGCGCCGACGATCTTGCCGTCCTCGATCAAATACACCCCGTCACGGGTGAGTCCGGTCAACAGCAGCGTCGTCGGATCCACCTCACGGATGTACCAGAGGGTTGTGAGCAGTAGACCCTTCTCGGTACCTGCGATCATGTCCTCGATCGAGGTGTCGTCACCACCGGTCAGGATGAGATTGTCGCCGGGAACTGCGACAGGTCGACCGAATTCTCGTGCAGCGTGGCGCGGGTACGCCAGCGCATTGACGACGCCGTCTCGGACCCAGTCGACGGGTTCGATCTCCATACCGTTGTCGAACAGTGAGACGGATTCACTCGACGACGTCGTGATCACGAACGGCGCGGATTGCAAGCCCTCGGCGCCGGGGTCGGAGGTGAGTGTCAGTGGCAATCCGAGCTTCTCGCCGATCCGGGTTCCACCGGTGGTGGACAGTGCGGTGTGGCCTTCTTCGGCGCCGCGACCCTCCATGGTCCACATCAGATAGATCATCAGGTCCGCCACAGCAGACGGAGGAAGAATTGTCTCGTAGCGGCCGGCAGGCAGACTGACGGAGTTACCCGCCCAGTCGAGTCGAGTGGTCAACTGCGACAAGAGCTTCGGTATCGAGATATCGCTGAAATCGACAGTTCCGGATCCGACCCAGGCGCTGGCGTCGCCGCGCTTGCCGTTGATCTCCACGGAGCCGGTGGCCTGAGCCGTTCTACGTCGCACGCCCGTCGAGGTTCCGAGCCAGGTGGTGTGCAACTGGTGGTGAGCGAAGCCGAACAACTGGTCGCCGCCGTCGAAGGCCGTGGACAGGTCGGCAGCCAACGGCGCAAAGACACCGATGTCGGTCAGGGCGGCCGGCAGGTCCCAGTCGGTCTCTGCCGCCGACTGCGTGATCAGGTCGGACGCGTCGTCAGCCGGAGTGGCTGTGCGCGCAGCTTCTTCGCTTGCATGTACGAGCGCGGAAATCTGCTCCGGATCGACACTGCTGGAACTGACAGTGCCCACCTTCGCGATGTCACCCTCGCGCACGATCGAGATCACCGTCCACGTCCGGGACAGCGAAACTCCGTTGGTGGTCATCGAATTGTTGGCCCACCGCAGCGACGCCTCACTCGCATCGGTCACGATCACCAACGATTCGTCTACCGTCCTCGCGGCCAATGCACGCTCGACGACCTGCTGCGGATCGATCACTGCTGAGCCTCCGAACGAGTATTGAGGATGTTGACTCCGCGGAACAGAGCGGACGGGCAGCCGTGGCTGACCGCCGCAACCTGACCGGGTTGCGCCTTGCCGCAGTTGAACGCGCCCTGCAGGCGCCAGGTCGACTCACCGCCAACGGCTTCCATCGAGCCCCAGAAATCCGTCGTCGTCGCCTGATACGCCACGTCGCGCACCTGACCGTCGAGCTTTCCGTCACGGATCTTGAAGAACCGCTGACCGGTGAACTGAAAGTTGTAGCGCTGCATGTCGATCGACCAGGACTTGTCACCGACGACGTAGATGCCGTTCTCGACTCGCGAGATCAGGTCTGCGGTCGAGGTGTCCGTAGAAGGGTCGGGGGAGAGCGAGACGTTGGCCATTCGCTGGATGGGAACGTGATGTGCGGAGTCGGCGTACGAGCAACCGTTGGAACGCGTCAGCCCCAGCCTCGGCGCGAACACGCGGTCTAGTTGATACCCGACCAGTGTTCCCTCTGCCACCAGATCCCACCGTTGAGAGGCGACGCCGTCGTCGTCGAATCCGACGCTGGCCAGGCCGTGCTCTTCGTTTCGGTCGGCGGTCACGTGCATGAGTGGCGTTCCGTATTTCAGCGTTCCCAGCTTGTCCGGCGTCGCGAACGACGTACCGGCGTAGGCCGCTTCGTAGCCGATCGCGCGGTCGTATTCGGTGGCGTGTCCGATGGATTCGTGGATCGTGAGCCACAGATTGGTCGGATCGATCACGAGGTCGGTCGGACCTGCTTCGACGGTCGGTGCCTTGGTCTTCTCGGCCAGCCACTCCGGGATCTGCGCGAGCTCATCGCCCCAGTTCCATGTGCTCTCCGCCCCGAGGTACTCCCATCCGCGGCCTACCGGCGGCGCCAAGGTGCGCATCGATTCGAAGCTGCCGGCCGACTTGTCGACGGCGGTCGCCTCGAACTCGGGGTGCAGACGCACCCGTTGCTGGGTGATCGACGAACCGGCCAGATCCGCGTAGAAGGTCTGCTCCTTGACCTGGAGGACACTCGCCGTTACGTGATCCACGCCGTCGGCGGCTTGAAGCCGTCCGGAGTAGTCGACCAGCAGGCCTACCTTCTCGGCCGTCGGTGTCGCGAAGGGATCTTCGAGGTACGGCGACACCCACGTCGCGTCGGCGTAGACGGGCTCGTCGGCGAGGGTGACCGGATCCCGATTGAGCGAGCGCAATGCCTTCGCGACCTCGACCGCTTGGCGTGCCAGCGCAGCAGCGACATCGGGGGACACCTCGGCGTGCGAGGCGAATCCCCACGTGCCGTCGACGATCACACGGACGGCGACCCCGATCTCGTCTCCGTCGGACACCGCCTGAACTACGCCGTCGCGCAAGCGGATCGACTGTGTGAGCACGCGGTGGACACGAACATCGGCGTGCTGGGCGCCGGCCGTTCTCGCTGCCGACAGCGCCGCATCAGCGACAGCTCGCAGCGGGAGGGCGAGGAAATCTGCATCGACATCTCGGGTGACGGTCACGCACACGACGCTAGCCGACGACCGCCGATCTCAGCCGAACTGCTGCCATCCGAGGCGAATCACCATGGCGATCACGACCACCAACAGCGTGATCCGCACGAATCCGGATCCCTTGCTCAGCGCCATCCGCGAACCGATGACCGCGCCGAGAACGTTGCACACCGCCATCGCCAAACCCAAACTCCACCAGACATGCCCGGTGACGGCGAAGTAGGCGAGCGCGCCGAAATTGGAACCGAGATTGATCACCTTCGCCATCGCTGCGCTCCGAACGAATTCGGTTCCGAGGAAGGTCGCGAAGCTGATGATGAGGAAGGTGCCGGTGCCGGGTCCGAGCAGACCGTCGTAGAGGCCGATGAGTCCGGCGGAGAGCAGCAGGACGAGGACGGTCTTGCGCTGCGTCGGACGATGGGTCGCGATCGTGGTGCCCAGCGTCGGACGCATGGTCACGAAGACGGCGACGGCGACGAGGACGACCATCACGATCGGAATGAAGTACTTCTTGTCGATCAGCGAAACGGCCGCCGCCCCGCACGCGGCCGTCACCGCAGCCAACGCGGCTGCCGGCGCCATCTGCCGCCACTCCATCGGGATTCGACGGGAGAACGTGTACACCGCAGCACTCGTCCCGGTGAATGCCGTCAATTTATTGGTGGCCAGTGCCGCCTGTGGGGTCAATTGCGGGGCGACCAGAAAGAGCGCCGGCAACAGAATCAATCCACCGCCGCCGACCACGGCGTCGACCCAACCCGCCGCCGTCGCTGCCGTCATCAGCAGTCCCCAATCAGCAATATCCACGGCGGTGACTCTTTCACAGCTGTGACACTCTTGAGCACATGCGGAGGTTCAGCCTGTGGCTGCGAGGAAAGCCGATGATCGCGGACAGCGCGCTGGCGCTCGTGTTCTTCGCGCTCGAGGTAGTTACGTTCGTCAGTTCGCCGCGTGAGGAGCGGTGGCCTCAGCTCGTCGTCGGATTTCTGATCTGCCTTCCCGTCGTGTGGCGTCGCAAATATCCGCGTGTGTCCGCTGCGTCCATTTTGTCGATGTCGTACTTCGCAACCTTGATGATGTGGGCGACAGGGGATCCGGCTGCGGAACATCCAGGCCTGTTGGCGCTCGGGGTCTCGCTCTACACACTCGTTGCGTATGTCGATCGACGCACCGGGGCGATTTTTGCGTGCTTCCTTGCCCTGGACATGACACTCTCGTTGCTCGTCATCCGCGAAGACGTGATCCTCACGATCATCATTGCGACCCTGCTCTATGCACTGGCCTGGATCACCGCCGAGTTCTTGAGCGCCCGCCGCGCCTACGACGAGGAAGTGGCCGCCAGACTCGAAGTGGCCGAATACGAACGGGATCGGCGTGCCGAGGATGCGGTGGCCACGGAAAGAACCCGAATCGCCCGCGAACTCCACGATGTCGTCGCCCACGCGGTCAGCGTGATGATCGTCCAGGCGGACGGCGCGTCGTATGCGGTCGATTCCAATCCCGCGTTGGCCAAGAAGGCGCTCGGCAACATCTCCAGCACCGGACGCGACGCCCTTGCCGAGCTTCGCCGGACCGTCTCGCTTTTGCGCACCGAGGTCAGTAGCGATTTGATGCCGCAACACGGAACGGCCGGCATCGCCAAGGTCGTCGAGATGATGCGTGCCGCTGGTCTCGGCGTGCGCCTCGAGCTGACCGGCGAGCTCGACGACGTCAGTCCTTCAGTCAGCCTGGGAATTCATCGCCTGGTCCAAGAGTCACTGACCAATGTCCTCCGTCACGCCGGCGCAAATCCGAAGGCACGAGTCACCGTGCGCCGCACCGACACCGCGGTGCTGCTCGAGGTCGTCGACAACGGAACGTCGAGTTCGACCTTCTCCCACGGTTCGGGGAATGGACTGGTCGGAATGCGTGAGCGGGTGGCGGTACTGCACGGGACACTCGAGACCGGACGACGCCCCGACGGCAGTTGGCGTGTGTACGCAGAGCTGCCGCTCGAGATCCACGATTGATACCGGCTCGCCGCAATCGCATTGGCACCGACGTCTCAGGCCCGATAGGTTTACGCCGTGCCCATCACCGTGCTGCTAGTCGACGACCAGGAACTCATGCGGATGGGCCTGAACATGGTGCTCGAAGCACATGAAGACATCTCGGTTATCGGTGAGGCCGGTGACGGAGCCGCGGCGGTCGCAGCGGCGGTGGCGCTGAAGCCTGACGTCGTGTTGATGGATGTGCGGATGCCGATTGTCGACGGGGTGAAAGCGACGGAGCAGATTCTTGCGTCCGGGATCGAATCCAGGGTCCTGGTGATGACGACGTTCGACCTGGACGAACACGCGCTCGGCGCCCTGCGTGCCGGAGCGAGTGGTTTTCTTCTCAAAGACACCCCGCCCGAGGACCTCGTGTCGGCTATCCGCAGCGTGGCAGCCGGTGACGCGGTTGTCTCCCCGAAGGTGACACGTCGTCTGCTGTCGAGGTTCATCGTGGACGGTCCGGCGCCCCGGCGCGATCCGGTGGTTCTCGACGTCCTGACCGAACGCGAACGCGAAGTCCTCGGACACGTGGCCACGGGACTGTCGAACATCGAGATCGCACAGCAGCTGTACCTGTCCGAATCGACGATCAAGTCGCACGTCGGACGCATTCTCACCAAACTCGATCTGCGTGATCGTGTGCAGGCTGTGGTGCTGGCCTACGAGACCGGACTGGTGACTCCGGGCGCGTAGGCCAGCCGCCTGTCAGGGATCGAGCGTTTCGCTCTGCTCAAGCATCAAAAGAGCCCACTGTTGGCAGCACGATGCAGGTCTTCCCGTCTGCGTAATCGACATTGCCGAACAGAGCGGCAAACACCTTGCCGTCACCGGTGTCGACGACCTTCGAGAGCAACGGCGTATCGAGTACGGGCAACTTCTCGTCCAACGGGACGATGCCGCCCTTGAACGTGCCGACGTTGATCCAGGCAACACTCAACCCGGAGGTCTTGGGTATGCCGACGTAACCCGGGATTGCCTGGAAACGGAGATGGTCGGCCTCGACCCACGGCGGCAACGGGAAGTTCGGACCGGCCTGTGCGGAGCTGAGGGTGACGGTGACGGGTTCACCGGCCACGCCACACCCGACCGTCGGTGCGGGGTACATGAACGACTGCGGCTTGGTGACGCCGATGTCCGGGAGATCGAGAGCGGTCGTGATCTGATCAGCGCCTGCCGTGCCGATCAACTGCTGAACAGCAGCAGAGGCTTCGGGGGAGATGGCTGCGGCCTGCGCGATCAGTGCGGCAATTCCTTCGGGTACTACCGGTTCTGCGGCCGCGGTTCCCGCGCTGATCATCGCGCTGCCGGCGGTGAGTGCCACGACGGCGGCAGTGCCGGCGATGGCAGCGGGAATGCGTCGGGCGAGTGTCTTGCCGGGGAGTCGGCTCATGTCGGGCTCCTTCATTTCATGAGGCCGGGAAATGCGGCCCGAAGTGACTTGACCATGCGCAGAGTCTCAACGTCAACTTGAGGTTTAGAATCGTTAGCGGAGCGTTAGTTAACGCCAGGCAAGTCGCACGTGCGTGAGAGAAGGCCCGTGTGACTCACAGCACCCACCTGTTTTGCACCTCTGCGTCGTTGTCGGGAGAAAAACCGGCCCCTCGAGCGTTGAACGAATAGACCGTCTGAAAGGGGACGTCATGATCGCCGCCGTATTTCTCCTCTACGTGATCGTCGAGATCGCAGCCTTGGTCATCGTGGGCAACGCCATCGGTGTCGCCTGGACAGTGCTGCTGTTTCTCGCCGGATCGCTTGTCGGATTGATCCTCATGCGCTCGCAGTGGCGACGGGTCATGGACGGGTTCCGTAAGGCCACGCGGGGTGAGGGATCGCCGTCACTGGCGGTCGCCGACGGCGCCTTGGTCGCGGCGGGCTCCGCGTTGATGTTCGTACCCGGACTCGTGACTTCGGTTCTGGGCCTGCTGCTTCTGATTCCGCCGACCCGCTGGGCGCTGCGCCCGCTTGCAGTGCTCCTGGCAGGTAAGCGCGCAGCAGCATTTGCCGCCGGTGGTGACGCCTTCGCCGGAACCGTCGGCTACGCGGCGCGGATGCGCGGAAACGGCGAGGTGATCGACGGCGAGATCATCGTCGAGACACCCGAAACCACCGAGTACGTCGCCAGCAACGGCAAGGAACTGGTGCTCGAGGGTGAGATTCTGGACACGGATACACCCACCCGTTCGCGGGGGCCGCAGTACTAACAGGCAGACTGGGTGCTCGTGACTACTCGTCTGCTGGTCAACGGCCGGATCTACAGTTCATTTGCACCTGACGCGACCTCGATCGCCATCACCGACGGCACCGTCGTGTGGGTCGGCGACGAGCGCGCCGGACGGGCGTTGCACCCCGCCGCGGAGATCGAAGATCTGGGTGGTGCGTTTGTCACTCCCGGGTTCGTCGACACCCACGTCCACATCACCGCACTGGGACTCAATCTCGTCGGCCTCGATCTCGTGGGCGCGAACTCTCTGGACGAATGTCTCGCGCGAGTACGAACATTCGCAGCCGCGAACCCCGAAACTGCCCATCCCGACGCAGTCATCTGGGGACACGGTTGGGACGACACCGAGTGGGCCGAACAGACCCCGCCGTCGACCGCAGATCTCGACGCGGCCGCCCCTGGCCGCAAGGTGTATCTCTCGCGGATCGACGTTCACTCGGCCGCGTGCTCGAGCGCACTGCGCGACGGGATCTCCGGCCTCGCCGACACCGCTGGATACTCGGCCGAAGGCCCGTTGACGTTCGACGCACACCACCTGGCGCGCAATGCCGCTCGGAATCTGCTGACGGAAACTCAGCGCGCTTCTGCTCGTACCGCTGCGCTCGATCTCTGCGCCTCACGCGGAATCGTGGCCGTTCACGAGTGCGGGGGACCGGACATCTCGGGATTGACCGATTTCCAGGAACTGTTGGCCCACGATCACGGCGTGGAGGTTCGGGGCTACTGGGGTGAGCGTGTCGACAGCGAAGAGGATGCTCGCGCGCTCCTCGACAAAACCGGAGCAGACGGACTCGGCGGGGATCTCTTCATCGACGGCTCGCTCGGTTCGCATACCGCGTGGTTGCTCGAACCCTATGCAGACCAACCTGATTCGACGGGCAATGCCTACCTCGACGTCGACGCGATCGCCGCACACATCCGGGCCTGTACCCTCGCGGGCGTCCAGGCCGGGTTCCATGCCATCGGTGACGGCGCCGTCTCGTCGGCAGCTGCCGCGTTCCGCAGGGTCGCCGACGAACTGGGTGGCCCCAAGGTCGCCGCGTTGGGTCACCGCCTCGAGCACGCGGAAATGATGTCTATGGCCGACGCGGAAACCTTTGCCGCCTTGGGTGTCATCGCTAGCGTCCAACCGGTGTTCGACGCACTGTGGGGTGGCACCGACGGTCTTTACGCCACGCGCCTGGGAGTAGAGCGCGCAGCAGCGTTGAATCCGTTTGCACCTGCTGCCGGTAAGGGTGTCTCGCTCGCATTCAGCTCCGACGCCCCGGTCACCCCCATCGAGCCGTGGGCGATGCTGCGCGCCGCTGTCCAGCACCGCACCGACGGAAGTGGAATCTCGCCGCGTGCGGCCTTCTCCGCGGCAACTCGCGGCGCCTGGCGCGCGGGCGGAGTGCGGGACGGCGCCGCGGGAACCCTCAATCCGGGCGCACCGGCCTCCTACGTGTTGTGGGAGGCAGGCGAACTCGAAGTGAGCGCACCCGCCGACTCGGTTCAGCGATGGTCTACCGATCCGCGCTCGCGCGTACCCGCTCTGCCGAGGCTGGCGGAAGATGTGCCGATTCCGGTCTGCATCAAGTCGGTGCATCGCGGACGCGTCGTCTATCAGCGCGGCTCGTCGAGTGAGTGAGGCCGGCGCAGAGGCGTCTGTCGGTGATCGCTCCCGTGTGAGCGCTGTGCTCACCGGTTCCGCATGGCTACGTTCGCTCTACGCGACCGCTGGTGGATTCCTGATCTTCGCAGGGTTCCCACCCCGCCCGCTGTGGTTCTTGGCGCCCGTCGGGATCGCTCTTCTGACGTGTGTGTTGACGAACTTCGGGCGCGGCGGACTGCGCCTTCGTGCCGGCTTCGGTTACGGATACTTGGCCGGTCTCGGATTTCTGGTGCCGTTGCTTCCGTGGATCGGTGTGTTCGTAGGTGCGGTCCCGTGGATCGCGTTGGCCGCGGTGGAGTCGTTGTTCATCGGACTGTTCGGGCTGCTTGCGGTTCTGGTGGCGAGGTTGCCATGGG
Organism: Rhodococcus sp. 27YEA6; assembly: GCF_044908235.1. Lineage (NCBI taxonomy): Bacteria > Bacillati > Actinomycetota > Actinomycetes > Mycobacteriales > Nocardiaceae > Rhodococcus > Rhodococcus sp. 27YEA6. The sequence goes on from NZ_JBIYCY010000005.1 coordinate 137,578, forward strand.
CACCCTTGTGGATTGCTGCGACCTGGACGCTCACCGAGTGGCTTCGTTCCAGCGTTCCTTTCGGCGGATTTCCTTGGGGCAGGCTCGCATTCGGTCAATCCGAAGGGTGGCTCCTCCCTCTTGCGAGTGTCGGCGGTGCGCCGCTGCTCAGCTTCGCGGTGGCCCTGACCGGTACCGGCTTGGCAGCAGTTGCAGTCGCTGTCGCGGCCAAACGATGGGACCGAGGATTCTTCGGAGCTGTTGCCGCTGCCCTCGTGCCCGTGATCATTGCTCTCGTGGTGTCGCCGTTCTTGTCCACCATGGATTCCGGTGATCGAACGATCACCGTCGCCGCCATTCAGGGAAGCGTTCCGAGGTTGGGCTTGGACTTCAACTCGCAACGCAAGCAGGTCCTCGACAACCATGTCGCCGAAACCGTGAAACTTGCTGCCGAGGTGGACGCGGGCCGCGTCGATCAGCCTGACGTCGTGATCTGGCCGGAGAACGCCTCGGACATCGACCCCCTGCGAAACGCCGATGCCGCTGCCGACATCACCCGGGCCTCCGAAGCGATCGGAGCGCCGATTCTTGTCGGCACCGTACTCGTGAACGCCGATCGTACGACCACCAATTCGGTGATCGTGTGGGACGGCGCCAACGGTCCTCAGGAACAGCACGACAAGAAGATCATTCAGCCGTTCGGCGAATACCTGCCCTACCGAAGCTTCTTCCGGAACTTCTCCTCGTACGCCGATCGCGCGGGCAATTTCGTTCCCGGCGAGGGCAACGGCGTTGTCCATGCAGCGGGGGTACCCATCGGTGTCGCGACTTGTTACGAGGTGGCGTTCGACCGGGCGTTCCAGGAATCTGTGCGCAACGGTGCACAGTTGCTGGCGGTACCGACCAACAACGCCACTTTCGGGGACACCGAGATGACCTATCAGCAGCTGGCAATGTCGCGTGTGCGGGCAGTCGAGCACGGCCGCGCCGTCGTTGTCGCCGCAACCAGTGGTGTCAGCGCCATCATCGCTCCCGACGGTGCGGTGACTTCGCAAACCGACCTGTTCGTGCCGGCGACCCTGGTGGCGAAGGTGCCGCTCTCGACCAGCTCCACCCTTGCCAGCCGAGTAGGTCCGGTGCCGGAGATCGTGCTCAGCATCATCGCGGTCGGCGCGATTGCCATGGCAGTGCTGGCCCGGCGCCGAGATCAGGCTGAGCACTCACCCGAGGAGACTGCGGCAATCTGAGCCGAGCATCGGATATTAGGGCTGCCGATGTTCCGAGGAGCGCCTACGCGGGTACTCGCTGTGCCACCCGTTCCTGCGTAAGGCGGCTTCTTGTGACCGAGCCTGAGAAAACCGAGCCAGACAAGTCCGAGCCCCGGGATGCAGTTCACAAAACCAGTGTCGTCGACGCGGTTCTGCAGTCACCGCTCGCCGGCCTGTCACCGTGGATCTTGCTGTCTTTGCTCTCCGGGCCGGGAAGGTTCGAGGAATCCGCGGCCGCAGCCCTCGGGTTGTCGCTGCTGATCTTGGCGGCCAGTCACCGGCGCGGCGGCACCGTGAAGCTGTTGGAGGTCTTCGACGTCGTGTTCTTCGGCGTTCTGGCGGCCATCGGCCTCCTCGCGTCGGCGAACACGATTCGGTGGTTCGAACTCTGGGGAGGCGAACTGACCAACATCGCGCTGGTGGTCTTTGCCTTCGGATCGATCCTGCTCCGCAATCCTTTCACTTTGCAGTACGCGAAAGAGTCGACGCCTGAAGAGTATTGGACGACGCCACTGTTTCTGCGCATCAACTACGTCATTACGGCGGTGTGGGCTCTCGCCTTCACCTGGTCGGCCGTGGTGGGCCTGTTCGGAGACGCACTGCTGCACGACGGTGACAACTTCTGGACCGGATGGATTCTGCAGTTGCTCGGAACCTTCTTCGCGATCTCGTTCACCGAGTGGTACCCCGAGTATGCGCCGAACAAGGCCGCTCAGGCTCAGGGCCTCGAAACCGAACCACCGCAGTCGATTTTCAGGCTGTTCGACTTTTTGCCGGTGTTCGTAGCCGTGACCGGCATCGCGGGGTTGGTGACCGACTCCGTTTCCGTGACCGCAGGCGTCACGTTGATTCTGGTCGGCGTGTTCGGACATCTGGCGATGCGAAGATTCACAGTCGACTAGGAGCTCTCGGTGATCTCGCGCCTACGGGAACTTGGTGCACGATCGTCTCGATGACCGGCAGGTGCCGGCTGATGCACGGAATTTGTCCGTTTCTGCGATAGTCAGTGCACCTGCTGTGCAATGGAAACGAGGGAAATTGAGCGTTATTTCGAGTACTGCACACAAGCACGAGCCCCTACACGGAAGACGTCCACCAGCGGATCACCGCTTCCTCGGATTCGACACACGAGTCTTCCCACACGCCCTCGCGATCTTGGCGGTGTGGATGCTCTGGACCGTGATCGTGCCCGCCATCGATTCCGCTGTCTCCTCCGAAGATCCAACCGGCGCCGGAGACCGGATGGCCGTGACCGAAACGGTCTCCTTCGCCGTACCTGCGGGCTGGAATGTCGACAGCGGTTTCCGAACCGACCAACATGGCGCGTCCGATTCGCTCCCACGTGTGACGTTGACCGATGGCACCGTCACCGTGAGCGTCGACGCCGACACATTCAGTGGAACTGCCGACGAGCTCCTCTCCCAAACAGATGCCGTGAGTCTTGCGACGAACGGCAGTTCCGTGCTTGCGGTCTCCGGTGCGCGCCAGCCGATCAGCACCGCCGGGGGTCTGAGCGGCGTCCAGGTCAGCTTTGACACTCCGCGGTCCGCCGGATCGGTGACCACATTCGTCGTCGACGGCAAGGGAATTCGGGTACAGGTAGTCGGCCCACCCGATCAGATCGCCGCCCGCAGTCGAGAAATCACCGACATGATCGCCTCTATCGGCACACACGAGGGAGACACCAAGTGAGCACCGATCTCCTCGAAACCCGCTCCCGCGCATTCGATACGACGGCCTGGGGCGAGAAATTTCACTTCTTCCAGCCACGCAACGTCGTGTTCTGGATATACCTGTGGATGTGCGGATTCGGCCTCGTCAAAGGCTGGCAGATGTTTGCTCCCTTCGCCGGATACTTCGGGCGCGCACTCCTCGTTGCCGGCATCGTCGGCGTCATCAGCGCCGCGGTCTGGACATGGTGGTTCCGGCACATCGACCGCTACGAACGCCAACCCGTAGGACTAGTGGTCACCGGCTTCATCTGGGGCGCCACCGCAGCAACGTTCACTATCGCAGTACCCGCGAACGGAGCAGTCGGTTCGCTCTACTCGAAGATTTTCGGGCAGGTATGGGCTCAGGACTGGCATGCGGGCCTCTCTGCACCCTTCGTGGAGGAAACCGCCAAAGGCATCGGCATCGTAGTCCTCCTCGCGCTTGCACCACGCCTGGTGCGCACCGCAACCGACGGCCTGCTCCTCGGTGCTTTCATCGGCTTGGGATTTCAGACCAGCGAAGACTTTCTGTACTCGATTGCCGGCGCAACACAGGGCTTCGGCGCCCACCAAACCGACGGCCTGCTCGGTTCCATCGCCACCCGCACCTACTCCGACATCGTCTCTCATCCCCTGTTCACCGCCCTTTTCTGCGCCGGCGTGATCTATCTGATCGGCACCCCGGCCCAGCCCCGGCGGATCGGACGCGGATTGGCGTTGATCGTGGCACCCATCCTGATCCACGGCGTGTGGGATTCCATGCTCGCGATCGCCGGCGGCAGCAGTTCGCTCGTGTTCGTCATCATGATCGGCGACATCGTCTTCGCGTTCACTGCCTTGTGGATCGCGTTCGTCTGGGCGCACCCACGTGAATCCCACTTCGTCCGTGACATTCTCGCCCCGGAAATCGAGTCCGGCGTCCTGACCGACGCCGAGGTGACAGCCGCCGGCGGATGGCGACAACAACGCACTTACGCGAAAGCCGCACCCACTCGCACCGAACGTCGCCAACGACGACATATCGTTCGTGCCGCGCTGGATCTGTGCAGCGACCTAGCTGTCAGCAAGGGCGACGACAGCCCCCAGGTCGTCGAATCACGCAACGAAATCACCCGCCTCCGCCAAGGAACCGCGGCACAGAGCATCACTCGGTGACCGGGAAGTAGCGGAAGAACCGTTCAGCACCGCAAATCATTCACCCACACCCCAGTCGGCCGGGTTGCTTGCCATCGTCACTTGGCAAGCAACCCGGCCGAGTGACTGGGCTACCAGTTCACTCCGTATCGAAGTTTGGTGTACCGAAGTTTGGTCTACCGAAGTTTGGTGTGTCGCGGGGTGGGGGATACAGCTCACACTGGTGCACGAAGCAGTGCCGATGGTTCTCCAGCGCAAGTCCAGGATTTGCGCACTGTCGGCCCGCGAGTGCGCCTGGATGCTGAATGACGTTGCCCTGAAGTGTCTTTGAGGACCGCGAAGCATCCTGAAGTTGCCACGTCGAAGAAGGGCCGAAGTATGACGTCGACTTGTGAACGATCACTCCCCGAAGAACGAGAAAGACCGCCCGGTGTAGAACCGGACGGTCTTGATCGAAGTGCTAGTTCATGCGCCGCGACGCTTGGCCTTCAGCAAATCGAGACGCTCTTTGAGGAGCTCTTCGAGTTCCTCGACCGAGCGACGCTCGAGCAGCATGTCCCAGTGGGTGCGGGGAGGCTTGACCTTCTTGGCTTCGGGAGCAGTCCCCTCCATGAGGGTGCCTTCGAGGCCGTTTCGGCACAACCAGGTGCCGGGGATCTCGGCTTCGTCCGCGAACGGGATGTCGAAGATCTCGCCGTTCTCGCACTTGTACTTGGCCATACGACGGGGCGCGAGGTCATGGTCACGGTCGGTCTCGTAGCTCACAGCTCCGAGTCGGCTACCTCGAAGTACGCGATCTGCCATGGTGGTGTCCTCTCTTCGTTCGTCACCGCTGGTGGGCGCCCTGACTTGGGGAGTAGACGCTCACACTCATCTACAACGCCACGAGCACCCGATTGGTTCCCGTGTGGCGAGAAGACGCAACCTCTCCATCTTACCGGGTACCGTGCGCGTTCATCGAAGGCGTCCGAATCTCGAGTACAGTGTCGATTCATGGCTGAGAGCACGCGCGTCGGATCACCGCAGTCTGCGCGTTCGGGAAACCCGTGTGTGTGGTGTGGTCGAGAGGTCGCGGTGACCGGTGTCGGTCGTCGACGCCGGTACTGCAGCCAGTCTTGTCGACAGCGTGCGTACGAGCAGCGCAATGCCGTCAAGGGCACGTCGATCCCGGCTGACGCCGTCATCTTGACCGCAGTCGAAGCGGTCGAACTCGTGGATCGGATGTTCGAGGTCCGATGCGCTGCCGAAGATGTGGCGACAGCAATTGCCGAGGGCGCAGAGAGTTCAGAGCTCACACAGTTGTGTGAACGGTTGACCGAGCTTGCCCGCGAAGCCGAACGTTTCCGGTAGAGCAGGTGTGGGCAACCGGTTTCTAGCCTTGCGTCGAGCACTGCAACACTGCGGTGCTCCTGACGCCTGACGACGACAAATTTTGATCCTGAGTTCGGACCTTCGGGGAGGTTCGGACTTCGAAGCGACCCTTCGTCGAGGTCGATGACCTTCGGCTGCGCTCTCGCAGGATCGCCACATGGTTTCCACTCGATATCGAGGCGGTGCGATGTTTCTCTTCAATCCCCGAGCCACACTTCCCGGCGCTGATCGTGACAACGCTGATCGTCACAACGCTGTGTGGGGGTGGTCGTGATGGATACCGACAAGAGGATCGACCCGCTCACCGGATCGCGAAGCCTGCCGGCAGGAGCGTTCCCCCTGTCAGCGGTGCAGCGCAGCATGTGGTTTGCGCAGCAACTTCACCCGACGGTCCCGTACTTCATCGCGCAGTACATCGAGTTCCACGGCGATTTGGACATGCAACTGCTCAGTCGCGCCGCGGTGGAGGCTGCCCACGAGTTCGAATCACCGTTTCTACGGTTGATGTACCCGGATGGGGAGCCCTGCCAGATCGTGGACTTCACGATCGACCCGGGCATCGACTACTTCGACTTCCGCGAGCGTGAGAACCCTCGGCAGGCTGCCTCGGAGTGGATGGACAACGATTACGCGACGACGCTCGATCTGACTCGCGATCGTCTCGTCGAGATGACAATTCTTCAAACTGGTGATCGGGATTACCTGTGGTACACCAGGATTCATCACGTCGCTCTCGACGGATACAGCGGTATGACGATCGTCAATCGGATTGCGGCGATCTACACCGCAGCCGTCGAAGGTCGAGAGCCTGCGGTGAACAAGGCGCTCGACGTCACGACGCTGTCCGAGCTCGACCAGAAGTACCGCGAATCGAGCCGATTCGAAGCCGACCGCGAGTACTGGGCCCAGCGTGTGTCGGGCGTCGAACACGGTTCGACGTTGGCCACCCGTGAGGGACCCCCGACTGCACGCAGTGAACTCGTCAGTGCCGCGATGTCGGCGAACAGCCTTGCTGCCTTGGACGAGTGGAATTCACGTTCCGGTGCAACTCCGGCCGCAGTGTTGATTTCGGCACTGGCGTGCTACCTGTCCCGCAGTACCGGCTACGACGACGTGCTGATCAACCTGCCGGTTTCCGCGAGGACGACGGCACCGCTGCAGCGGTCCGGCGGAATGCTGGTCAACGTCGCGCCGCTACACATCCACGTAAACCCGGACGAAAGTGTCGACGATCTGGTCGGGCGCGTGCAACTCGAACTTCTCGGTGCGCTTCGTCATCAGCGATGCAGCCTCGAGGACATCCGGCGTGATGCCGGTCTGACCGTCGGCGACGCGCGTCTGTCCGGCCCGATGATGAATGTGATGCTCTTCCGGCAGGAGATAACCCTCGGGCCACTGACCGGTGAGTATCACATCGTCACGTCGGGTCCGGTCGAGGATCTGCTGGTCAACGTGTACCAGAGCGGCGATCCGGCGCAGACGTTGATCGACTTTCGCGGAAACCCCAATCGCTACGGACACGACGAACTGGCCGAGCACCACCGGGCGTTCACCGAGTTGGTCGCAGAACTGACAGCAGCACCGGCCGGTACGCCGATGAACCGGATTCATCCGGCAAGTGCCGAGGCAGGGGCGCGCAGTGCACAGCGCAGGGAACTCGAGCGGTTCTGGGCGAGATACCTGGGGGACTCCGACGAGGGCTCCACACTGGACCTCGAGACACTGGGCCTCGAGCGAATCGACGCCGAATCGGAGCCCACCGGTACGAATCGGCTGAGCGTCCCACTCGATCCCGCGGTCGCCGAACTTGCGCGCACGGAAGGCGTCTCCCTCTTTGCCGTTGTCCATGCCGCATTTGCTTCGTTGCTGTCGAGATCGACCGAGCGCCGGGACGTGCTGATCGGAACGAGGACCGAGTGGGGAACCTTGCCCCTGCGCTGCGAGGTCGATCCGGCGGCGCCGTTCGACGAGTTCGTGAGTTCTCTTGCTCGAGAACGCGATACGTTGTCGATTCGATCGGCGGCAGGTGTCCCCGCACTGCCCGAGTTGCACGTCCACCTCAACGACGGCTCGCAGGAGACCACGATTGCCGGCCTCGACGTGGCGATCGACGTCCACGCAGATACCGGCGCCCTCGAGGTTGCGTACTCCACGCAGCACTACGCCGAATCCACGGTCCGAGCCTTCCTCTCGCGACTGGTGCGGATCCTTGCAGGCGCAGCAGCAGCCCCGCGAACGCCGGTCGGAGACCTCGATCTCCTCGACGACTTCGAGCGCGAGTCCCTGGTACCGGCGCGGGGAGCGACCGCGTCCTCCCCGTTGACCCTCCCCGATATTCTCCGCCGGGCCTCGGCTGTGAACCCCGATGCCCCAGCGCTCGTTTTCGGTGATCGTGAGGTGAGCTACCGGGATCTCGACGCCGAGTCGAACACACTCGCCCGTGAACTGATCAACAGGGGAGTCGGCCCCGGCACCTATGTCGCCCTTGCGCTGTCGAGGTCTCTCGAATCGGTGACCGCGACGTGGGCGGTGGCCAAGACCGGCGGTGCCTTCCTCCCGATCGATCCGCACTACCCCGAGGATCGTATTCGGCACATGCTCACCGATTCGGGAGCTGTAGTCGGAATCAGTGTGGGGGAGCACCACGGCGGGCTCGCCGATTCGGTGGATTGGCTGCTCCTCGACGAACTGGACACCTCGCACCATTCCGATGCACCGGTCGACGACGCCGAGCGGCGTACGCGCCTGAGCTACGACGATCCGGCATACCTCATCTACACGTCCGGCTCCACTGGTGTCCCCAAAGGCGTCGTGGTCAGTCACCGCGGGCTGAGCAGCTTCGCCGACGAAGAACGAGTCAGGTTCGGAGTCGAACCTGGAGACCGCACCCTGCATTTCTCGTCGCCGAGCTTCGACGCTTCGGTCCTCGAACTCCTCCTTGCCTTCGGGGGCGCGGCAACGATGGTGATCGCGCCGCCCACCGTGTACGGCGGCGACGAACTGGCACAGGTGATGCGTATCGGACGGGTCACCCACGCCTTCGTCACCCCGGCCGCGCTGGCAACAGTCGATCCCGCCGGCCTACCGGATCTACGAGTGGTCGTGACCGGCGGCGACGCATGCTCACCCGCGCTGGTGGATCAGTGGTCACACGGACGCTCGATGTTCAACGCGTACGGACCGACCGAAACCACCGTCGTCGCCACTCTGACCGGACCGCTGAGCAGCGATGTTCCCGTCACCATCGGGAAGCCGATGCGCGGAGCCGCAACCGTCCTCCTGGACTCGCGGCTTCAACCGGTGCCGATCGGTGTCGCCGGCGAGCTCTATGTGAGCGGTGTCGGTTTGGCGCGCGGGTACCACGCGCGTGCCACGATTACGGCCGAACGATTTGTTGCCGACCCCAACGGTGTTGCGGGAGAGCGCATGTACCGCACGGGTGACCTCGCGCGGTGGAACGGCGAGGGTGAGCTGGAGTACCTCGGCCGGAGCGACTTCCAGATCAAGATCCGCGGTTTCCGCGTCGAGCTCGGCGAGATCGACGACGTGCTGCGCCGCCACCCGAGCGTCGCACAGGCAGTCACCGCCGGAGTTGCGGGCCCGAGTGGGGAAACACTGTTGGCGGCGTACGTCACGGCGGCTGCGGGCACACACATCGACAACTCCGAGCTGGTCGCCCACGCGAGATCTTCGTTGGCAGCCCACATGGTTCCGGCGCGGATCGTCGTCCTCGACTCCATTCCGTTGACTCCGGCAGGAAAGATCGACAGGAAAGCGTTACCGGACATCGATTCTGTGGGCGGGTCGGCTGAATACCGTGCCCCTGAGACCTCGACCGAGAAGCGAATTTCGGCGGTGTTCTGCGATCTGCTCGGTATCACCCGGGCGGGAGCAGACGACAGTTTCTTCGACCTCGGCGGTGACTCGTTGATCGCGACCCGCGTCGTGTCGCGAGTCAACGGAGCTCTCGGAACGACGCTGAGCGTTCTCGACCTCTTCGAGGCGCCGACCGTCTCCGCTCTGGCAGCACGTGCCGACCTCGCGGACTCGCGGAACACACGTGCCCCGGCACTGACGCGTATCGATCGCCCTGACCGGATACCGGTATCTCTGGCGCAGCAACGAATGTGGCTGACCAATCAACTCGATCCGAGTTCGCCGGCGTACAACATTCCGATCGCGGTTTCGATGACCGGCGATCTCGACGTCGATGCACTGTTCACCGCGCTGCGGGACGTGATCGTTCGACACGAGATCTTGCGGACCGTTTTCCCCGAGAGTGCGCGTGGCCCCGTCCAGCACGTTCTCGGTGTGGACGAGATGTTCGATCATCTCGAGGTGGAAACGGTGCCTGCCGCAGCGACCTCGGCGCGGGCGAGTGAGCTCGCGCGAGAGGGATTCGACGTCAGCGAATCGGTGCCGATCCGCGCGACTCTGCTCGAGGTGAACGAACGCGAGCACACCTTGGTCCTCGTCGTGCACCACATTGCAGCAGACGGCCTGTCGATGGCGCCGCTGGCTCGTGACGTGATGGTGGCGTACGCCTCGCGGGCGAGCGGACGCGTGCCGGCGTGGCTGCCACTCGAAGTGCAGTACGGCGATTTCAGCGAGTGGCAACGCGGAGCGCTCGGTGAAGCGTCCGACCCGGATTCGATTCTTGCCGAGCAGTTGCGGTTCTGGTCGCACACGCTCACCGAACGCGGTGAGCTCGCGGAACTGCCGATGGATCATCCGCGCCCTGCGGGTGTCTCGCTCCGCGGTGACGATCTCGATTTCCGGATCGACTCCGCGACGTACCGCCGGGTCGGCGAGATCGCGGCGCGCAGCGACGTCAGCGTGTTCATGGTGATCCACGCCGCGCTGGCCGTCCTGCTCAGCCGAGAATCCGGAGCGAACGACATCACGATCGGCACTCCGGTGGCCGGGCGGAGCGAGCGCGCTCTCGACGACGTCGTCGGAATGTTCGTCAACACGGTGGTGCTGAGGACGGTTCTCGAGGGGGGACTCACCTTCGGTGAAATTCTCACCCGCGTCCGCGACGTCGACGTGGCGGCCTTGCAGCACACCGAAGTGCCGTACGACGTACTCGTCGAATCCCTCGCAGACAACCAGGCGCCGCTGTTCCAGGTGATGCTGGTGATGCAGGGCGCCGCTCCCACCGAGGTCACTTTGCCCGAGCTCGAGGTCACGGTCGACGAACTGTCGACGGGCGCGGCAAAGTTCGACCTTCAGGTCATTCTCACCGACCGCGGCGACCATCTCGACGGCCAGTTGAACTACGCCAGCCAGCTTTTCGACTCGGACACCATGTCCGGCCTCGCTGATCGCTTCACGATGCTCCTCGACGCGGTAGCTGCCTACCCGGAATCCGTCGTCGGCGACGTCGATCTCACAGCTCCGGGCGAGGCGGAACTGGTCCTCGAGCGTTGGAATGCCACCGAACACGCCGTACCGATCACCACCCTCTCGGAATTGGTGGCGGAGCAGGCAGCCCGGACACCCGAGGGGGCCGCGCTGGTCTACGGCGAGCGGACACTGACCTATGCGGAGTTCGACGCGAGGGTCGGTGAACTTGCCAGAACCCTCATCGCCCGCGGGGTCGGCCCGGACATGCGCGTCGCGGTGTCGATTCGACGGTCACCGGAACTACTCGTCGCGGTCCACGCCGTGATCCGTGCCGGTGCGGCATACGTCCCGGTGGATCCCGATCATCCCGCCGAGCGCATCGCGTACGTCTTCGACATCGCGGAACCGATCTGCGTGCTGAGCCGGCCCCAGGACCACGGCGCTCTTCCCGCGCGAGTCCCGATCGTGGACGTCGATCTCGATCGTCAGGTGTCCACGACGGCGCCGATCACCGACGCTGATCGGCTCGGACCCCTCCGCCCGGACAATGCTGCTTACGTGATCTTCACGTCCGGATCGACGGGTCGACCGAAAGGTGTTGCAGTATCACACCGTTCGATCGTCAATCGCCTGCTGTGGATGCAGGACACGTACCCCCTTCACGCGTCGGACGTGGTGCTGCACAAGACCCCGGTGACCTTCGACGTCTCGGTGTGGGAACTGTTCTGGCCCCTGCAGACCGGCGCGCAGTTGGTGATCGCGGAACCGGACGGGCACCGTGATCCCGGGTACCTGTCGGCGTTGATTGCCGACAGAGGCGTCACGACGGCGCACTTCGTTCCGTCGATGCTCGCGGAATTCGTCGCTGCCGCGACTGCCGGGCAGTGTGCAAGCCTGCGTCAGGTGTTCTGCAGCGGTGAAGCCCTCGCGCCTACCACTGCGGAGGCGTTCACCCGTCTGAGTTCTGCGGGACTGTTCAACCTGTACGGACCCACGGAGGCTGCCGTCGACGTCAGCGCCGCCGAATTCACCCCCGACATGACCGTCACCGTTCCCATCGGTGCGCCCGTGTGGAACACCCAGCTCTATGTCCTCGACGGGCGGCTGCATCCGGTTCCGGTCGGCGTTCACGGCGAGCTGTACCTGGCGGGAGTGCAACTGGCGCGTGGATACCTCGGGCGCAGCGATCTCACCGCCGACAGGTTCGTGGCCGATCCGTACGGCCCTTCGGGCACCCGGATGTACCGAACCGGTGATGTCGTCCGGTGGCGCGCCGACGGGTTGCTCGACTATGTCGGTCGACGCGATTTCCAGGTCAAGATCCGCGGCCAGCGCATCGAACTCGCCGAGGTCGAAGCAGCGTTGCTCAGGCTGCCCGGTGTCGCGCAAGCTGCTGCTCTCGTCCATCACGACGACGTGGTCGGTGACAGTTTGGTCGGCTACGTCATCGCCGACACCGGCACTTCGATCGACACGGACGGCCTACGCACCGAGTTGAGAGGTCTCCTTCCGGCCTACATGGTTCCCGCTGTGGTCATCGCCCTCGACGTGTTCCCTCTCGGTTCGACCGGCAAGCTTGATCGGAAGGCTCTGCCCGCGCCCAGCTTCGACAGCTCGCAGACGTATCTGGCGCCGCGAACACCGCTCGAAGCGCAGTTGGCGGCGATCTTCGAGGAGCTTCTGGAATCCGGGGCAGTCGGTGTTCACGACAACTTCTTCGAGATCGGCGGAAACAGCCTCGTCGCTGCACGCGCTGTGGCGCGCGTGAACGATTCGCTGTCGTTGAACTTGTCGATCAGAGAGTTGTTCGACGCGCCGACCGTTGCGCAGTTGGCGGTCGAGTGCGCGACGGCACGAGGGGGACCGGCAGTCCTTCCGCTCGAGGCGTTGCCGCGGCCACAGACGATCCCGCTGTCGCTGGCACAAAAGCGCATGTGGTTCGTCAATCAATTCGACGTCACGTCCGCGGCGTACAACGTCGCCATAGCGATCAGGCTGAGAGGCCGGTTGGACGTTGCCGTGTTGGAGGGCGCGATCACCGACGTGCTTACTCGCCACGAATCGCTGCGCACGCTGTTTCCCATGATCGAGGGAGTGCCGGCGCAGGTGATCGTCGAACCCGGTGAAGCGTTGGGCGCGCTGCCGGTTGTCGCCGCAAACGCCGAAGCGGTACTCGGGGAGATCGAACGTCTCACCTCGAGGGGCTTCGACGTCACGCAGGCTCCACCGATCAGGGCGGAACTGATCGAGGTCGACGAAGAAGATCACGTCCTGACCGTGGTCGTCCATCACATCTGCGCCGACGGATTCTCGATGGCACCGTTGGCGTTCGACGTGATGAGCGCGTACTCGGCAAGGCATCGAGGTGAGGCGCCCGACTGGTCTCCTCTTCCGGTCCAGTACGCGGACTTCGCCATCTGGCAGGAAAGGGCTCTCGGTCGGATCGACGAAGCGGACAGCACTCTTGCAGGTCAGCTCGAGTACTGGACACGTCAACTGGCGAGTGTTCCCGAACTTCTTGCGCTCCCCGCAGATCGACCGCGTCCGCGTGTGCAGGATCTCTCGGGCGGCGTCGTTCGATTCGACATCGATGCCGGCATCCACCGCCGTCTGAGCGAAACCGCGATCGAACACCGAAGCAGTATGTTCATGGCGGTACACGCCGCATACGCAGTGCTCGTGGCGAGATTGTCCGGCATGGAAGACATCACGATCGGCTCACCGATCGCCGGGCGCGGAAATGCCCTGCTGGATCCGATGGTCGGTATGTTCGTCGGCACGTTGGTCCTGCGCGCCGACGTCGACCCCGCCGCCTCGTTCACCGATCTGTTGGCCAGAGTTCGCAGCACCGACCTCGACGCCTTCGCTCACGCAGACGTCCCCTTCGAGCGCGTCGTCGATGCGCTGGCTCCGGAGCGGTCGACGTCGCATTCACCGTTGTTCCAGGTGATGCTGGAGTTCAAGAACACCACTCGGCCAGCAGTTCGTCTGACGGATTTGGACGTCGAGGTCCTCGAACTCGAATCCGCCGTCTCGAATTTCGATCTGCAACTCACGCTTGCCGAGACCTTCGACGACGACGGCCGGCCGGCGGGAATCGAGGCCGGGTTCACCTACGCGAGCGCCCTGTTCGACGAGTCGACCGTCGAAGGTTTCGCTCGATACCTGGTTCGGATTCTCGGTGCTGTCACCGAGTCACCGCACACGCCGGTCGGCGACATCGATCTCGTGAGTGATCTCGACACGATTCGCGCCGTCGCACCGGAACTTCCCGAGCAGGTTCACTTCTCGACGTTGCTCGAGCGGAAGTACGTCGACGAACCGCAGAGGACTGCACTGATTTTCGGCGACCGCCATCTGACCTACTCCGATCTGGACCGCCGCGCCAACCGGCTTGCACGACTGTTGATCAGCCGCGGGGTCGGTCCGGAATCCGTTGTCGCCCTGGCATTACCACGCTCACTGGAATCCGTGGTCGCGATCTGGGCGGTTGCCCGGTCCGGCGCTGCATTCGTACCCGTCGACCCGGCGTATCCCGTCGACCGCGTGCACCACATGATCAACGACTCGGGAGCGGGCGTCGTTCTCACCACCGCCGAGCATGTGGGTGTCGTCCCCGACGAGGCAGACGCCGTTCTGCTCGATCAGGCAAAGACACTCGCAACCCTCGAACAGATCGGTGATCAGCGGATAGGTGCCTCGGAGCTGCTGGCTGCGGTGTCCCTGGACAACCCGGCCTATGTCATCTACACCTCCGGTTCCACTGGCGTCCCCAAAGGCGTCATGGTCACTCACCGTGGGCTTTCGGCACTTGCCGAGCAGGAACGCAGTCGCTTCCGCGTCGAGTCGACCTCGCGCACGCTGCATTTCAGCTCACCGAGCTTCGACGCCTCGATTCTCGAACTCCTGATGGCTGTTGGTGCCGGGGCCACGATGGTCATCGCCCCACCGAGCATCATCGGCGGAACCGAACTGACGAGTCTGATCGCCGACCAGCACGTCACGCACGCCTTCATCACACCAGCCGCACTGGCCACGGTCGATCCGAGCGGACTGAACGAGCTGGTGTGCATCGGAACCGGCGGCGACGTCTGCCCACCCGACCTCGTCGCCGCCTGGGTCAGCGATCACCGGATCATGATCAATGCCTACGGACCAACCGAATCGACGGTCGTCGCCAGCATCACCGAGCCGATGTCCCCGACCGATCGAGTCACGATCGGTCGCCCGTCGACCGGCATCACCGCGTGGGTCCTCGACAATCGCCTGCACCGCGTCCCGGTCGGAGTGACGGGAGAGCTGTACGTCAGCGGCGACGGACTCGCCCGCGGTTACCGAAACCGCGCCGGCACGACCGCCGAACGATTCGTGCCCAATCCCGCGGGCAGTGCGGGCACACGGATGTACCGAACCGGCGACCTCGCCAGGTGGAACAAGAACGGCGAACTCGAGTACCAGGGTCGAGGCGATTTCCAGGTCAAGATTCGCGGATTCCGCATCGAACTCGGCGAGATCGAGGCAGTTCTGGCTCGCTATCCCGGCGTTGCACATTCCGTGGTGACCACGCTCGAACGTGACGGAGGCGCCGCACGGATCGTCGGATACGTCGTGCCTGCCAACGACGCTCAGACTGTGGATCCCGAGGCCGTCATCGCGTTCGCGGGCTCGGCTCTGGCCCCGTACATGGTTCCTGCGGTCGTGGTCGTTCTCGACGAACTGCCGATGACTGCCAACGGAAAGCTCGACCGCCGAGCCCTGCCGGTTCCCGACTTGCGAGCAACCCAGGCACGCTCGCGGGCCGCCGAATCCGATACCGAACGCACGCTGGCCGCCTTGTTCGTCGATGTCCTCGGTGTCGAATCGGTGGGCGTCGACGACTCGTTCTTCTCGATGGGCGGCGATTCGATCATGTCGATTCAGCTCGTCGCCCGTGCCCGCGATGCCGGGCTCGTCTTCACCCCGCGTGACGTCTTCGAGGTGAAATCGGTCGCCGGTCTTGCGGTTTTGCTGGCATCGACCAAGGACGACGAACCCGAGGTGCTCGAGGAACTTCCCGGAGACGGCGTGGGCCTCGTGCCGTTGATGCCGGTGGCTCAGTGGTGGCTCGACCGGCTCGGCTCCGATCTCCGAGGTCTCGATTCGTTCTCCCAAGCGACTCTTCTCAACGCGCCGCACGGGCTTCACAGTGTGGAGCAGTTGACCGCGGCTCTTCAAGTTGTTCTCGATCGTCACGACATCCTTCGCGCACGCCTCGAGCTCGACGGCGAGCGCAGGCTTGTTGTCGGCGAGCCGGGATCTGTTGCAGCCGAGAATATTTGCCGGGTGATCGAGGTAGAGGCCGAGCCGGGCACCGCGGTGTTCGACGCGGCGATCGTCGACGCACTGGGCGGTGCGCGTCGAGAACTCGACCCCGGCCGGGGCGTGATGGTGCGGGTCGTCTGGTTGTCCGGCGTGCGCAACACCGGCCGGCTGCTCCTGGTGATCCACCACCTCGCCGTCGACGGTGTCTCCTGGCGCGTCCTCGTGCCGGAACTTGCGTCGGCTTTCCACCGCATCGATGCAGGCGAGGAACCGGAGCCGTCGTACTCGGGCACGTCGGTTCGTCGTTGGTCGCATGCGCTCCGCGACATCGCGCCCGATCGAAGAGTCGAATTGCCCCGGTGGCGTTCGATACTCGAAGGTGCCGACCCGCTGATCGGAACCCGGCCGCTGGACCCGCGGCTCGACACGTTCGATTCGGTCGGCCGAGTTGTCGCCGACGTACCCGTCGAACTGTCCGACACAGTCCTGACCACGCTTCCGGCGCTTTTCGGTGGATCAGTCAACGACGGTCTCGTTGCTGCTCTCGCACTGGCACTGACGCAGTGGAGGCAGGCACAGGGCATACGAACCGACAACGTACTCATCTCGATGGAGGGCCACGGACGCGAAGCTCACGTGGTGCCCGGTGCGGACGTCCTGCACACGGTCGGCTGGTTCACCAGCGTCTTCCCGATGCGGATCGACCTCGCCGGCATCGAGATCGCGGAAGTGATGAGCAGCGCCCCAGAGGCAGCGGTGGTGCTCAAGCGTGTCAAGGAAGAACTCTTGGGTGTTCCGGACAGCGGGATCGGCTACGGAGTTCTGCGTTACCTCGACGAGGTGGGTCGAGCGGAACTCGAAGACCTCCGCCAACCGCAGATCTCGTTCAACTATCTGGGCCGTTTCTCCGGCACCGAAGCAGGAGAGTCACTGGGGGACTGGGCACTGGCCCGGGACGTCGATCTGGAAGCGGCAGCGCGGTCCGAGATGCCAGTGGGTTCGGTCCTGGACGTCAACGTCGTCACCACCGAGATCTCGGGCGCACCGCACATCGGTGCCACTATCGCCTATCCCACCGGCGTACTGGCAGAGCGCGATGCTCGCGCCATCGCCGACCTCTGGGTGCAGGCGTTGCGCGCGCTGGCCACCTATGCCGAACACAGCGAACGCGGGGGACTCACCCCGTCGGACATCGACCTGATCGACCTCGACCAGGATTCCATCGACCACCTCGAGCGCGAGTTCCCGACACTGACCGACGTCTGGTCCCTCTCACCACTGCAATCCGGACTGCTCTTCCACGCCCGCTACGCCGAACACACTGTGGACGCGTACACCGTCCAACTCGCACTCGAACTCGACGGCGTCGACGCGTCCCGGTTGCACCGTGCCGCACAGGCACTGCTCGACAGACACGAGAACCTACGCGCGGCGTTCACGACCGACACCGGTGGACGATCGGTGCAGGTGATCAACGCAGACGTTGACGTGCCGTGGACCGAGATCGACATCTCTCCGTTGGCCCCCACCGAACAAGCGACCGAGATACGCGAGCTTCTCCATGCGGATCGGGTCCGCGGCTTCGACATGGCCACTCCGCCCCTGCTGCGGTTCCTGCTTCTGCGAACCGGTGACGACGCGTATCGGTTGATCCTGACCAACCACCACATCCTCCTCGACGGATGGTCGATGCCGCTGCTGGTCCGCGACCTACTGACGCTCTACGCGACAGACAGTGATCACAGTGCCATCCCACGCGTACACCCCTACCGGGACTATCTGAGCTGGATCAGCACTCGCGACGACAGCGTGTCGATCGAGGCCTGGGGCGACGCACTCCGCGGACTCGACGACCCGACGCTGCTCACCGGAACTCACGCCGTCGACGAGGACGGCGCTACCTCACGCTCGACGACCACAGCGCTCGGAGAACGTGAGACGGAACTTCTGCGTGGATTCGTCCGCTCCCGTGGCCTGACGACAGCCTCCTTGATCCAGGTGGCCTGGGGAATCGTGCTCGCCGAACTCCTCGGCCGCGACGACGTCGTCTTCGGTGGAACCGTCTCCGGCCGACCACCCCAGGTGTCCGGCGTCGAGTCGATGGTGGGTTTGTTCATCAACACCGTCCCCGTCCGAGTTCGCCTCGATCCAAGAGAGTCCCTGGCGGCGCTGTGCGTTCGCGTCCAAGCGGAACAGGCGCGGTTGTCCGATCACCATCATGTCGGGCTTTCGCACATCACTTCGGCTGTGGGGTCCGCTGCATCGTTCGACACGCTGACTGTGTTCGAGTCGTATCCCGTCGACCGCGGTGGACTCTCCTCCGGCACCGACATAGCCGGAATGCACGTTCTCGACGTCCACGACGCCGAGGATGCCGCGCACTATCCACTCGCGATCGTCGCCTCTGCGGCAGACGGGCGACTGCGGCTCAAATTCGAGTATTTCCCGGGAGTCCTGGGCGATCACGACATCGACGCGATCGCCGACCGGCTGCTCCGCACCCTCGAGCTGATCACCGCGCAACCGGATCTCCCGCTGGCGAAACTGCGCCTGATGCCGGATTCGCAAGTGCAGCAATTGGTTCCCGCGCGCGGCCGGCAGGGCCGCTCGGTCAGGACACTCGATCGCATCTTTTCGGACACCGCGAGCAGATTCCCCGAACGGGTCGCACTGTCCTGTGGTGAGAGAAAGATGACCTATCGAGAGCTGGACGAGGCGTCGAACCAGTGGGCGCGCGTGCTCATCTCGGAAGGCGCCGGCCCGGACTCACGGGTGGCGATCTGTGTGGAACGCTCCTTCGAATCCGTCGCAGCGGTCTGGGCGATCACCAAGACCGGCGCCGCCTTCGTGCCGATCGATCCTCGCTACCCGAGTGACCGGATCTCGTTCATGCTCGAGGACTCGGCATCCTCGCTCGGATTGACCACGGCTGCCCACAGACCCGGCGACGGCGGTGTGACGAAGTGGCTCGAACTCGACGACCCGACGAGCATCGCTCGGCTCTCCGGAGTATCCGCGGCGCCGCTACGCGAGGACGAGCGTCGAGGAACCCCGCGGTTGGAGAACACTGCCTACCTCATCTACACCTCGGGCTCGACCGGCCGACCCAAGGGCGTCGTCGTCACGCACACCGGTCTCGAGAACTTCGCCGACGAACAGCGTCATCGCTACGGTCTCACCGAGAATTCACGCGCACTGCATTTCGCCTCTCCGAGCTTCGACGCCTCCGTTCTCGAGTACCTGCTCGCCTTCGCCGTCGGCGGTGAACTGGTCGTAGCTCCCACCACCGTCTACGGAGGAACCGAACTGGCCGACGTTCTCCGCGAGGGACATGTCACCCACGCGTTCATCACGCCTGCAGCGCTGACGTCGGTGGATCCCGAGGGAATCGACGAACTGACCACCATCACGGTGGGCGGCGAGGCGCCCTCGGCGGACCTGGTGCGCACCTGGGCGCCGGGAAGATCGTTCGTCAACGTCTACGGACCCACCGAAACCACCATCTCCTGCAACCTCAGCGACCCCATCCCGGCCGGCGAGAAGGTCTATCTCGGACCGCCGAACCGCGGATTCAGCGAGGTCGTCCTCGATCGCAGACTTCAACCGGTGTCCGTCGGAGTTCCCGGCGAACTGTATGTCGCCGGAGTCGGACTCGCGCGCGGCTATCACGGGCGCTCACCACTGACGAGCGAACGATTTGTCGCCAACCCGTACGGCGAGCCGGGGGAGCGGATGTACCGCACGGGCGACGTGGTGCGCTGGCGCAGCGACCGCACCATCGAGTACCTCGGACGCAGCGACTTCCAGGTCAAGATCCGCGGCTTCCGTATCGAACTCGGCGAGGTCGACACGGCGTTGGGTCAGCTGCCCGGCGTGGAGTACGCGGTCACGTTGGCGGTGCGCGGACCCTCCGACGAGCAGGCCTTGGCGGCATATGTCGTCTGCGACGACGAACGCCGGGTGAGCGCCGAGGACATCCGGGCGGCGGCACGGGATCTACTGCCGGCACACATGGTGCCCGCAAGCGTCGTCGTGCTCGACGAACTACCGCTGACGGGCGTCGGCAAGGTCGATCGGGCTGCTCTTCCGGCGCCTCGTTTCGACACCGATGCCGAGACACTCACTGCACCGGCCACCGAGTTGGAACGGCTGGTGGTGGGCGTTTTCGAGGACGTGCTCGGAGTGTCTCCGATCGGTATCGACACTCACTTCTTCGACGTCGGCGGAAACTCACTGACCGCGACCCGCGTCATCGCCCGCGTCAACGCACTTCTCGGCACCGACATCGGCGTTCGAGGACTGTTCGAGTCTCCGACAGTTCGGCAGCTCTCGCGTCTGGCGGAGAGCGTCGGCCGCGGAGAGAACCCCAGACCACCGTTGACTCGGCGATCCCGCCCGGACCCACTGCCCGTGTCACTGGCACAGAAGCGGATGTGGTTCCTCAACCAGTTCGACGTGACGTCCCCCGCCTACAACGTTCCCCTGGCAGTGCGCCTCGACGGCGATCTGGACTTCGCCGCATTGCAGGCCGCGGTAGCGGACGTACTGGGGCGCCACGAGAGCTTGCGGACGAAGTTCCCCTCGATCGACGGACAGCCGGTTCAGCAGGTGATGTCCAGCGACGAGGTCATGCCGATCCTGGAACCGGAAATCGTCACTGCTGCCAGAGTGTCCGATCGAATCCTCGAGCTGGCCTCGGCAGGCTTCGACGCCTCGGCCGAAGTTCCGATTCGCTGCGCGGTCCTGCGCGTCGACGGGGACGAGCGCAGGCACGTACTCGTGATCGTCGTCCACCACATCGTCGCCGACGGGTTCTCGATGAACCCCCTCGCAGCGGACGTGGCAGCGGCTTACGCGGCCCGCAGTGCCGGCAGTGCGCCGAACTGGTCGGAACTGGCCGTGCAGTACGGCGACTTCGCTGTGTGGCAGCACGAAGTGCTCGGCTCCGAGGAAGATCCGGACTCGGCTCTGACCCGTCAGCTCGATTACTGGAAGGACCGACTCGCGGGACTGGGCGAGCCGATCGCGTTGCCGACGTCGTTCCCACGTCCGGCAAAGCCGTCCATGGTCGGCTCGGTCCACCGGTTCGCGGTATCGCCGCAGACCCATCGGGCGCTGACCGACCTGGCACGTGAGCACGGCACCACCATGTTCATGCTCATGCACGCAGCACTGGCGGTACTTGCGGCGCGCCTGGCCGGTACCGAGGACATCGCCATCGGAACACCCGTCGCCGGCCGCGGCGAGGCCGAACTCGATCACCTGGTCGGTATGTTCGTCAACACTCTCGTGCTGCGAACACAGATCACGCCCGACGCGTCGTTCGAGGACGTCCTCGCCCAGGTTCGCGAAGGCGACCTCGGCGCGTTCCAGCACACCGATTTGCCCTTCGAAAGGTTGGTCGACGCACTCGACCCGGAACGCTCGACTTCGCACACTCCGTTGTTCCAGATCCTCATCGAGTTCCGCAACAATGCACTCCCACAACTCGAATTGCCGGGGCTGTCGGTCTCGGGAGTCGAGTTCGACCTACCCGTCGCCAAGTTCGATCTGCAACTCTCGGTCACCGAGCGTTACGACGCGGATGGCGGAACGGATGGAATCGACGCCGAATTCATCTACGCCACAGACCTGTTCGACGGTGACTTGATCGATTCGTTCTCACGCAGACTGCTCACCATCCTCGAGGCGGTCTCGCGAGAGCCGTCGACTCCTACCGGTGACATCGACGTCGTGGGCGCCGACGAGCGTCGACAGATGCTGACCGAGTGGAACACTCACGCCGAACCGGCTCCAGCGGACAACATCGCGGACCGATTCTTCGAGGCTGTTGCAGCACATCCGTCGTCGACCGCGGTCAACGACAGCGACGGCGCCATGACGTACGCCGAACTGGACGGGCGCGCTAACCGCCTGGCGCGGCTCCTGATCGGCCGCGGTATCGGTCCGGAATCCGTGGTGGCTGTTGCGATGCCCAGAACCACCGATCTCGTGCTCGCCCTCGTCGCCGTCATCAAAACCGGAGCGGCATACCTGCCGGTCGACATCACCTACCCGGCCGAGCGCATGCGGTTCCTCTTCGACGACGCGCGGCCGGTATGCCTGGTCACGACCGGAGACTTCCGAAGCGACATACCTTCGGAGATCATCGAATCCGGCATAGACGTCGTCGAACTCGGATCGCCGGAGATCGCGGTACGCCTCGATCACTCCGCGCCCCATCGCATCACCGACGCGGACCGGACGACACCACTTCTGCCCGACGCGATCGCGTACATCATCTACACGTCCGGATCCACAGGGCGCCCCAAAGGTGTCCAGGTCAGCCACCGAAACGTCCTGACTCTGATGGACAACACCGCCCCGACGTTCGGGTTCGACGACACGGACGTGTGGACGATGTTCCACTCGTACGCATTCGACTTCTCCGTCTGGGAGTTGTGGGGGCCGCTGCTACACGGCGGCCGACTGGTCGTCGTCGACTACTACACGACCAGATCACCGGACATGTTCCACGAACTGCTCCGCCGTGAGCGAGTGACGGTCCTGAACCAAACGCCCACCGCCTTCTACCAACTCGCCGAAGCCGACCGTGCGTACTCACCGAACGGCACCGGTCCCGACCTTGCACTGCGTTACGTCGTCTTCGGTGGCGAAGCGCTCGACCTCGGGCAGTTGCGCAAGTGGTACGACAGGCGGGCCGACACGGCTCCGACGTTGGTCAACATGTACGGGATCACCGAGACGACAGTGCACGTCAGTCGAATCGCACTCGACCGCAACGACAGCGAGCACGCGTCGGCGAGCATCATCGGGCGAGCAGTACCGGGATTGTCCGTCTACGTACTCGATCGGCGACTGAACTTGGTACCACCAGGTGTCGTCGGCGAAATGTACGTCGCCGGTGATCAGGTGACTCGGGGATACCTCGGGAAACCCGCATTGACTTCGGTGCGGTTCCTTCCCGATCCATTCGGTAGTTCGGGGGATCGAATGTATCGGAGCGGGGACCTGGCGAGGTGGAACGACGCGGGGCAGTTGGAGTACGTGGGCCGCAGTGATTTCCAGGTGAAGGTGCGTGGTTTCCGCATCGAACTCGGAGAGATCGAAGCCGCAATGCTCCGCTGCCCCGGCGTCGCGGCCTCGGTAGCACTTGTTCGGACAGAGGGAGCGTCACCGCGGATCGTCGGGTACGTGGTCGCCGAAACAGACAGTACCGTCGATTCAGCGACGGTGACCGACTTCGTCGCCGCCGAACTCGCGGAGTACATGGTGCCCACCGCGATCGTCGTCCTCGAATCGCTTCCACTGACGGTCAACGGAAAGCTCGACCGACGCAGCCTCCCGGCTCCGGACTTCACCGTCACGGGAACAACCGAGGCGACGCGGGCGCCGGCCACCGCTACCGAAGCGGTCCTCGCGGACCTCTTCGCGGAGGTGCTGGGTCGGGGCAGTATCGGAGTAGACGATTCCTTCTTCGGTCTCGGCGGCGATTCGATCATGTCGATCCAACTCGTCTCACGGGCGAAGTCCGCAGGCCTCGTCTTCACTCCGCGGGACGTCTTCGAAGCGAAGACCGTGGCCGGCCTCACCAAAGTGCTCCTCATCGAATCATCGGAAACGGCACCGGTTCTCACGGAGCTACCCGGCGGGGGAGCCGGCCCGCTACCGCTCACGCCGATCATGGAGTGGCTCGTCGAACGCAGTCGCGGTGACCTGAGCACGATCCGCAGTTACAGCCAGAGCGCGCTGATCGCACTGCCCGCGGATGTCTCCGGCCCCGCGCTGGAACGAGCATTGCAAACGATCCTCGATCGTCACGACGTGCTGCGGGCGCGCCTGGACGCCGCGACTCACCAACTCGAGATCCGCGAGCCAGGCAGCATCACCGCCCCCGACATCCTGCGCCGAACCTCCATCGTGTCCACCAGCGGCGAAGAATTCGTCGCCGCTGCGGAAACCGCGATGCAGGACGCATCCAGCCGCCTCGATCCCGAGCACGGGAAGATGATCAGCGCAGTCTGGTTGGATCCCGTCAGCTCGAACGGCAACCGGGCCGAAGCCGGACGGTTGCTCCTGGTCCTTCATCACCTCGCGGTCGACGGTGTGTCCTGGCGCATGCTCGTACCGGGCCTGGTCACTGCTTATGCCTCGGCGTTCGACGGAGAAACACCCATACTTCCGCCGGGCGGAACGTCGATACGTCGCTGGGCGACAGCGCTCGCCGAGACCGCTGCGCTGCGACGCGACGAGATCGACCTGTGGTCGAGAATGCGGACCGACGAGCCATTGCTCGGGGCACGCGGGCTCGACCCAGCCGTCGATGTCGGAGCCACCGTCGACCGAGTCAGCGTCGACGTTCCGACCTCCGTGACCGAGAACGTCATCTCGACGGTGCCTCAGCATTTCGGAGGCTCGGTGAACGACGGGCTGCTCGCTGCTCTCGCGATTGCCGTTACCGCCTGGCGTCGATCGCGCGGACAGCGCAGCGGGGACGTGCTCGTCAACCTCGAAGGGCACGGCCGGGAGGAGAACGCCGTACCGGGCGCCGACCTCTCGCGCACGGTCGGCTGGTTCACCACCTTGTTCCCCGTCCGGATCGATCTCACCGGACTCGATGTCGTCGATGCACTGGCCGGGGGATCAACCGCCGGCTCCGCCGTGAAACTCGTCAAGGAAACGCTGCTCGGCCTGCCCGACAACGGAATCGGGTTCGGCATCCTGAAGTACCTCGATCGAAACGAGGAACTTCGTGAGCTGCCCACGCCGCAGATCTCGTTCAACTACCTCGGACGATTTGCCGGCTCGGATCCCGAGCACGGCGAAGTGCCGTGGCTGCCGATCTCGGAAGTGACCCTCGACGAAGCGCACAGCGGCGAATTGGCCGCCGCGTCGGTGCTCGACATCAACGCCGTCACGACCGATACCGCACACGGTCCGATTCTGCGCGCTACGTGGTCCTTCCCCCGCGGCATTCTCAGCGAGGCCGAAGTCACCGAACTGGCGGAGCTCTGGGCCCGTGCACTGGGCGCACTGAGTGAATACGTGGAGGAACACTCCGAGCGCGAGCTCACGCCCACCGATCTCGATCTCGTCACCGCGGATCAACAGAGCATCGAACAGCTCGAGCGCAGGTTCCCCGACCTGACCGACATCTGGTCACTGTCACCTCTGCAGTCGGGCATGCTCTTCCACGCCCAGTTCGACGAAACCGAAATCGACCCGTACATGGTGCAACTGACCCTCGAGCTCGGGGGTCGGGTGGAGGCGCCGCGCCTGCGCCGCGCCGCGCAGGCCTTGGTTGATCGTCATCCGAGCCTGCGCGCGGGATTTGTCTCCGCACCGGGAGGGCGGGCACTGCAGGTGATCCGTTCCGGTGTCGACATCGGCTGGGCCGAGATCGACCTGTCCGGGGCCGAAGACAGTGAAGTCGCGTTCGGTCAGCTGCTCGAACGCGATCGCGCTCATCGTTTCTACATGGAAACAGCCCCGTTGATCCGCTTCATGCTCGTGCGAATCGGACCGGACACAGCACGCCTCGTCGTGACGAACCACCACATCCTGCTCGACGGCTGGTCCACCCCGCTGTTGCTTCGAGACCTGCTCACTCTCTACGCAACCGACGGTGACCCCGAGATTCTGCCCCGAGTTCAGTCGTATCGCGACTATCTCTCCTGGATCTCGAAGCAAGAACCCGAGACTTCGCTACGGGCGTGGCAAGAAGCGCTACGGGGCGTCGACACGTCCACCCACCTCTCGAGGGCAGACACCGCCGCCGAAACCGTGGCAAGTGAAATCCACTCGTACTCGCTTCCGACCGAACGAGCCGAGACTCTTCGGGCGTTCGCGCGAAGCCGCGGTCTGACCATGGCGACCCTGGTACAGGTGGCATGGGGAATCGTGCTCGCCGAACTTCTCGGACGCGACGACGTCGTCTTCGGCGGAACGGTCTCAGGACGCCCACCACAGGTGCCCGGCGTGGAATCGATAGTCGGCCTGTTCATCAACACGGTGCCTGTCCGAGTCCGCCTCGACGCCCGAGAAACCCTCGCCGAACTGGCCATTCGCGTCCAATCCGAGCAAGCGTCATTGCTCGACCACCACCACATCGGACTGTCGGACATCGCCGGAGCAGTCGGCGCCGCCGGTTCCTTCGACACCCTGACGGTATTCGAGTCGTATCCCGTCGACGAGACAGCCCTGACCGCCGAAACCGACATCGCGGGAATGCACGTTCTCGGCATCGACGGACGCGACTCGGCGCACTATCCGATTGCCGTGGTGGCGTCCGAAAGTGACACGCTGAATCTGAAGATGGAGTACTTGCCGACGCACTTCTCCGCCCGCGAAGTCGCCAAGATCACCGAGCGCGTGGGCATCGTCCTCGGGCAACTCGCCTCGGCACCGGATCAGCCGCTGGCCCGTCTGCAGGTTCTCACGGAGTTCGAGAGCCGTGATCTTGCGCCGGTCTTCGGCTCCCCGGGGCGCTCCGCGCGAACGCTCCCAGAGATTCTCGCCGACGTCTCTGCCACCTATCCCGACCGCATCGCGCTCTCGGCCGGCAGCCGTTCCATGACCTACGCCGAACTGGACCGGCGCTCGAACCAGTTGGCCAGAGCCATGATTCGCCGCGGCGCCGGGCCCGAGACGTCGGTTGCCATCGGCATCGAAAGGTCCGTCGAATCCGTACTCGCGGTGTGGGCGGTGGCCAAGACCGGCGCAGCGTTCGTCCCCGTCGACCCCACCTATCCGGCTGACCGAATCGAACACATGCTCAGCGACTCCGAGGTGCTGTTCGGGTTGACCGTCGTCGACGCCATCGACACACTTCCACCCATCGTGTCCTGGTTGGTGCTCGGAGAAGAGGCATTCGACGACGACGTCGCCACCAGTTGCACGCTGCCGATCACCCAGGACGAACGGCGTGCACCGGTGGTCATGGACAACGCCGCCTACGTGGTCTACACCTCGGGATCCACCGGCCGACCCAAGGGAGTTGTCGTCACCCACACCGGACTCGACAGCTTCGCACTCGACCAGCAGCGTCGATTCCACGCAGATCACCACTCTCGAACCCTGCACTTCGCCACCCCCAGCTTCGACGGAGCCGTCTTCGAGTACCTGCAGGCATTCGGTGTCGGAGCCACCATGGTGATCGTCCCGACCGACATCTACGGCGGCGCCGAACTGGCAAGTCTCATCCGCCGCGAACACGTCACTCACGCGTTCGTCACCACGGCAGCGCTCGCCACCGTCGACCCGGCCGGCCTGGACGAGTTCCGGCACGTCGTCGTCGGGGGAGAGACACTACCGCCGCATCTCGTCGGCCTCTGGGCTCCCGGACGAGAATTCGTCAACGCCTACGGCCCGACCGAGACAACCGTCATGGCAGACATCAGCGAACCCATGACAGTGGGCGCACCCATCACGATCGGTGGACCGATCCGCGGCGTGCACGAGATGATCCTCGATTCGCGCCTGCAACCCGTACCCGTCGGAGCTCCCGGTGAGCTGTACATCGCCGGCATCGGCCTGGCTCGCGGATACCACCGGCGTCCCGGCCTGACCAGCGAGCGATTTGTCGCCGACCCCTTCGGCAAGCCAGGCGACCGGATGTACCGCACGGGCGACATCGTCTCCTGGCGAAGCGATCACACCATCGAATACGTCGGGCGCAGCGACTTCCAGGTCAAGATTCGCGGATTCCGCATCGAGCTCGGCGAGGTCGACGCCCAGATCACCGCAATGGCGAGTGTCACGAATTGCGTGACACTCGGCGTCGACGGACCGGCCGGCGCCACAGTTCTCGCGTCCTACCTCACCGTCGAGGAAGGATCGACGCTGACCGGGGCAGAGATCACCGCGCACCTCGCCGGACGTGTTCCCTCGCACATGGTTCCGGCCAGCATCATGATCGTCGACGAGCTACCGCGCACCGCGGTCGGCAAGCTCGATCGAAAAGCGTTGCCGACGCCGGAGTTCACCGGAACCGGTGTGGAATTCCGGGCGCCCGGCACCAGCCTCGAACGTCGGATCGCCGATGCGTTCATCGACGTACTCGGCGTCGAACGGGTCGGCGTCGACGACAATTTCTTCGAGCTCGGCGGCAACTCGCTGATCGCCACTCGCGTGGTCTCGCGGCTCAACTCCGCACTGAACATCGACGTCGGGGTGCGCGTGCTGTTCGAGGCACCGACGACGGCTCAGCTCGCCGAACGGCTCTCCAGCGCTGTCACTGCCGTCGGCGCTGTGCCGCTCACTCCCATGGAGCGCAGTGGCAGCGTCCCGCTCTCGTTGGCGCAGAAGCGCATGTGGTTCCTGAACCAATTCGACACACGCTCAGCCGCGTACAACATCCCACTAGCTGTTCGCCTTACCGGTGACCTCGACGTCACGGCCATGCAACAGGCCATCGCCGACGTCGTCGAGCGGCACGAAACACTGCGGACGGTGTTCCCCGCCGTCGGCGGCGATCCGATTCAGCAAGTGCTCACCGTCGACGAGGCAGTACCGCCGGTCCGTGAAATGACGTTGGGGGAGGACGAGCTCGCGGAGCGCATGCAACGACTCGCCACGACCGGCTTCGACGTGTCGGTGGACCTGCCGCTGCGCGTGGCACTGTTCCGACTCGACACCGCTGAACCCGTTCACATTCTGTTTGTCGTGGTCCATCACATCTGCGCCGACGGATCGTCGATGGCGCCGCTCGCACGCGACGTGATGACGGCCTACCTGGCGCGTACGGCAGGGACCGAGCCCACGTGGGCGCCACTCGAGGTGCAGTACGCAGACTTCACGTTGTGGCAGCATCGCGTCCTCGGATCGGAAGACGACCCGGAATCCGTCATCAGTCGCCAATTGCACTACTGGAGTGAGCAACTCGCCGGACTCGACGACGTCATCGCACTGCCCGCCGACCACCCGCGACCCGTGCAACAGACCTTCCACGGTGACCGATTCACCTTCGACATCGACGCGAACACCCACCGCGCCCTCGCGGACCTCACCAGGGCAAACGGTGTCACGATGTTCATGGCGCTGCACGGCGCGCTCGCAGTGCTGATGTCCAAGTTGTCGGGCGCCGACGAAGTCACCATCGGCACACCGATCGCCGGCCGAGGTCAGGCAGCGCTCGACCATCTCGTCGGAATGTTCGTCAACACACTGGTCCTGCGAACCAGCGTCGATCCCGACATCACGTTTGCCGACCTGTTGGAGCACGTCCGGGAAATCGACCTGGCCGCATTCCAGAACTCGGACCTGCCATTCGAACGGCTCGTCGACGTCATCAACCCAACCAGATCCACGTCGTACTCACCGTTGTTCCAGGTCGCCCTCGAACTTCAGAACAACGAACCCGCACATTTCCACCTACCCGGCCTCGACATCGACGGACTGACCGTGGAAACCAAATTCGCGAAGGAGGACCTGGAGCTGATCGTCGACGAGAAGTTCGACGAGTTCGGCATCCCGGCTGGGATGTCCGCAGCCTTCGACTTCGCAACCGATCTCTTCGAACCCGCCACCATTCGTCGGTTTGCCGACCGACTGCGCCTGATCCTGGACGCTGTCGGACGCGAACCCGCAACACGTATCGCCGACATCGGCATCCTCGGCGCCGACGAAACAGCTGCCCTGGTGCCGGCATCCGGTGCCGCCGCGACTCGAGCGCGGGTGTGGCCGGAGATCCTCGCCGAAGCAGTCGCCTCGAACCCGGATGCCCCAGCCCTCTCGAGTCGCGAGAGGTCGATGACCTACCGCGAGCTCGACGAGGAATCGACGAAGCTGGCGCGCGCGCTGTGTCGGCGCGGCGTCGGTCCCGAAGATTTTGTGGCGCTGGGTCTGCCGCGGTCCACCGCGGAGATCGTCGCGATCTGGGCGGTCACGAAAACCGGTGCAGCATTCTTGCCGGTCGACCCGAACTATCCCGACGATCGCATCAACCACATGCTCGACGATTCGCGGGCCGTACTCGGCATCACCGACGACGCTCACCGCAGTCAACTTCCCGACACGGTCGAGTGGATGGTCCTCGATGAAGCCGAGACCGTCGACGAGATCGACGCCCAGAGCGCAGCCGCGATCACCGATCGCGACCGCACGATCCCCTTGCATCACGGGCATCCCGCGTACCTGATCTACACCTCGGGTTCAACCGGGAAGCCGAAGGGCGTCATCGTCACCCACCTCGGGTTGTCAAACCTCAATGCCGAGGAACATCAGAGATTCAACGTCCAGCCCTATTCGCGGATCTCTCACCTGGCATCACCGAGCTTCGACGCCTCGGTCTTCGAACTCATGATGGCGTTCGGCAGCGGAGCGTGCCTGGTCGTCATCCCACCGACGGTCTTCGGCGGATCCGAGTTGGCCGAAATCTTTGCCGACGAACACGTCTCACACGCGTTCATCACTCCGACCGCGCTCAGCTCGATCGAAAGCTCCGCGCTACCCGAACTCCGCGTACTCGCAGTCGGTGGCGAAGCCTGCCCACCCGAACTTGTGGACATCTGGGGCCGCGACCGTCGCATGTTCAACGGATACGGACCCACCGAATCCACCATCCAGGCCAGCGTCAGTGAACCCATGCGGCCGGGCAAGGACATCAACATCGGACGACCGGCCATCGGCTTCGCCGGACTGGTCCTCGACGGGCACCTCAAGCCCGTGCCGGTGGGAGTCATCGGGGAGCTGTACGTGACCGGCCCCGGACTCGCCCGCGGATACCACAATCGTCCCGACCTTACCGCCGACCGATTTGTCGCCGATCCGTTCGGCGAACCAGGCCAGCGGATGTACCGCACGGGCGACCTGGTGCGCTGGCGCTCCGACAGCACCCTCGAATACCTGGGCCGCAGCGACTTCCAGATCAAGGTCCGCGGATTCCGCATCGAGCTCGGCGAAATCGACTCTGTCCTGATGGCACACCCATCCGTCTACTTCGCCGCCACACTCGGGCACGAAGCGCCGTCGGGGGAGACGATGATCGCCTCCTACATCCAGCCCGTGGAAGGACAGACCGTCGACGACTGGGAGCTTCGCCGCCATCTGTCTTCTCGCCTGCCCGCGCACATGGTTCCCGGCGCGATCGTCGTCGTCGACCGCATTCCGGTGACACCGGTCGGCAAGCTGGACCGCAAGGCACTGCCGACCCCGAGCTTCGAGCGACGCACGGTCCCGTACGCACCGCCGACAAACAACACCGAACGAACGGTCGTCGACATCTTCGAGACCGTGCTCGGGCACGAGCACATCGGCGTCGACGACGACTTCTTCGAACTGGGCGGAACGTCGATCGTGGCCACTCGCATCACCATCGAACTCGAGAAGCGTCTCGGGATGCGAGTGCCGTTGCAATCGCTTTTCCTGGATCCGACACCTGCCGGAGTCGCCCGGGCTGCCGACGGAATGGACGCACACTCGCCGGACGATTCGTCGGATCTTCTCGCCCCGATGATCACGCTGCGCGCCGGATCCGATCGTGCACCACTGTTCTTCGTCCATCCGGGTATCGGATTGTCCTGGGGTTACGCAGAATTCGTCAAGCATCTCGAGCTGGATCAACCCGTCTACGGTCTTCAGCTACCGTCCCTGAGCGGCGGGCCCAGCTTCGACTCGCTGACCGAACTCGCCGACGACTACGCGAATCGCATTGCAGCCGTGGCATCGACCGGCCCGATCCATCTGGCCGGCTGGTCGCTCGGCGGCGTGATCGCACACGCCGTGGCACACAGCCTCACTCGGAGCGGACGTGACGTGACTCTGTCGATACTCGACAGCTATCCGTCGTCGGATTCCGATCAGCCCGCAGAACTCTCGGTCTCCGAACTACTGGCCGGGCTCGCGATGCCGGCGGGATCCAAGACGGTCGAGACCTTCGAAGAAGCGGCGGAATTGCTGGAGCAAACCCTGGGTGCCGGAATCGGAATCGAAGCGGAGCATCTGGCGCGGATCAGTCGCGGTTACTCCCACTCCGTCGAATTGACGAATCGGCACCAACCGCCTGTCCACGTTGGAGCCGTCGAGTTCTTCGTAGCCGGAAGATCTACGGAGAACGGACACGATGTCGCCGAATGGCGAAGGTTTGTAGAAGGGGACATCCGAGTCACCGAAGTCGATTGCGAACACAACCAGATGATCGAACCGGGTCCGGCGGCAACCATAGCTGTACGATTGCGAGAAGTTATCGCTCAGTGGGGTGTCTGAATCAGGTTCGACATGGGTATGAGTGAAAAACACAGGGTGATGGACCCCGGGTGGGTCCGGACGAGGGGAAAACGTTGAAACTGCGAACCACACGCGTGTTTACCGGATCGATGCTGACTGCCGCTGTACTGACTGCCGCACTGCTCTCCGGGGGGACTGCACAGGCCGATCCCGCATATCCGGCACCGGACCCGGACCCGTTCTATTCGCAAGCAGCGGCCGAGGGGACCGCCGGCACGCCGATCTCCGTGCGCCGGGCCCCTGACCTGATGACCTTTCCCGGCGTCGCGATCTGGCAGGTCAGTTACAGGTCCACGAACTCCGAGAACAAGCCTATTGCAGCGGTCAGCACGATCCTGGTCCCGCCGAATCAAGCACAAGACGGCCCGTTGCTCTCGTATCAGCACATCGTCAATGCACTCGGTACGGGATGTGCGCCATCTCGCGCGCTTTACGCATCGGATCCCAACATCGTCATCCGTGAAGCGCCCATCCTCAACGTCGCGCTGCAACGTGGATGGACCATTGCCCTTCCCGACCATCTCGGACCCAACAGTGCGTACGGCGCCGCGCGCCTGGGCGGACAGATCACGCTCGACGGTATCCGCGCCGTTCAGAAAGTCCCCGAATTGCGTAGTGGCGCCAGCCCTGTCGGTATTGCCGGCTACTCCGGCGGCGGCATGGCCACCGCGTGGGCGGCCGCACTGGCCCCGAGCTACGCACCCGAGGTCAACCTTGTCGGTGTAGCCGAGGGCGGCGTCCCGATGAATCTGTCCAAGATGGCAAACGGCCTCGGACAGGATCCGCACCCGGCATTCGGCCTCGCATTCGCCGCAGCAATGGGCCTCGAACGCGAGTATCCCGACCTACTGCCGCTGAGCAACCAACTCAACGACCTCGGACGGTCGATGCGGGCCGAACTCACCAACGCGTGCACCAACGACATCCTCAGGGTCGGTGCCGGGCGCAGTGCCTCTCAGGTGTCGACGTCGACATCCTTGCTGTCCAGCCCTGAAGTGCGAAAGGTGATGGACGACAACAGCGTCGAACTCTATCCGGGTGTGCCGACTGCCCCGGTGTTCGAATGGCACACACCCGACGACGTTCTGATCCCCATCGATTCGGTGGTCAACACGATTTCGCGGTACTGCGCCGCCGGAGCCACGATTCAATCCCAACTGTTCCCCAGCCCGGACCACCTCACCACTGCGGTCCTCGGTCTGCCCACCGCATTCGAGTACCTACAGGACCGATTCGACGGAGTGCCGGCCCCGCGTTCGTGCTGAATGTCTCCGGAGTGACGTATCGAGCAGGCGCGGCACATGGCCAACTCGGTGTGCCCGTGGCATCGTTGATCGTATGAGCGACACGGATGACACCGGCGCGGCCGGCAATGGCGATTACAGTCTCGATCCCGACGACCAGCTTCAACCTGAAGACACTCTGATCGATCGAGGCGTCGACGACATTCTCGACGAGGGAATCTCACCACCGGAACGCCCACTGGGACTTGATGCCCACGGGTTGACCGGCAGCGAGGAATCAGCGGGGGAGACCCTCGACGAGCGCCTGGCCGAAGAAGAACCCGATCCGTACGCGTCGCTCGGAGATCCTTTGAAGGATCCCGCCGATGCCGACGAATTCGAACGGGAAGAAGAATTCCCGGACGGTGACGAAGTGGGTAACCGTCGGGTCGGGCGTCTCGTTGCCGAAGACGAGGGCAGATACGAGGACGAGGAAAGTGAACTCATTGCCGGAGACGTCGGAATCGACGGCGGCGCAGCGTCGGCAGAGGAAGCCGCGATGCATCTGATCGACGATTCAGAGGACTGAACGACCGCCTGACTGTTGTGGCTGTTGTAGCTGTTGATCGGTGAGAACGATGGAGTGGACGTGATTTCCACCCATTCTCTTGCTTTCGTACATCGCCGAATCGGCGAGGCGATGTAGATCGTGAACGCCACTTTCTGCTGCTTGTACGTCCGGCCAGGCGCCGTTGTGGATGGCTATGCCGATGCTTGTCGTCGAGATTGGTTCGCCTGTAGGGGAGTTCATGATGGGCGCGATCCGGGCCAGTAGATCGCCGACGTACGGCAACGGCATCATCTGAACGACGACGAACTCGTCACCGCCGATGCGCGCTATCGCCGCGTCCGATCTGGCCCAGTCGTGTAGTCGATAGGCCGTGCGCAGTATGACTCGGTCGCCGACGTCGTGACCGTAGGTGTCGTTGAAGTGTTTGAAATTGTCGATGTCGATCACCACCACCAGCAAAGACTGGTCGAGGCTGGATTTCGCTTGCAGTAGTTCGGAAGTCCGCCGTGCGAGTCCGCGCCGATTCAGCAGGTCCGTCAACGGATCGAGTTCTGAGCTTTGAGCGTCGTTGCTCAGAAGCGCCAGAGCAATCTGCGTGACCACCGGTATGACAGTGATGACAGGAATGGCAAAGGCAATGCGTCCCAGGACGTCTGGAAGGCCAGAAGGTACATCGGTGAACACGCCGATGCTGGCAACAACGATGACCGCCCCGGAAAACAGCAGGTGCCACAGCTGAGTTCGAAGATTGTGAAAGAAGGCTATGTACGAGCCGACGAGCCCGAAGACGAGACATCCAAGCAATCTCTGATCCGGATTCGCCTCGGCCAGCACGATCACCGCAACAGCGAAGTCCCCGGCAACGACGAAGAAATACGACCTTTCACGGGTGGTCGCTATGACAGGCAAGGCAATTCCGCCGATCATCACAAGCACTGCGACGACGACGTCCAACGGAAATCCGATGGTCTGTACCGAATGAGTGCCCAGTCGCTTCAGCAGAATCGTGATACCCAGGAGGAAAACCAATACGCCGATGCCTATCCGAGTCGGCATCAGAATTCCGTTGTCGCGCAAGAATCGCGTGAATCGGTCAAACTGGTCTGGCACTGCGAGCCAGCGATGCACGACCTTGGGTGTGTCGCTCATCGCGGCCACTGACCATGAGAAGCGGCCGGTCGAATACAACACATGCGGCGATAGTAGTCCGTGGCGATGACAATGGAACTGACCTCGCCTCCAGCCTGTCGTCCCCAATACGTCACAGTGACGAATTGGGGCGGGGTGGCTGGGAGTGGACGAGACTCATCCATCAACATCAACCCGCGTCAGGCGGCCTGCCGCGCGGCCTGGACACCTGAGCGGCAGGGTTGCTCGGTGGCCGGCCGGGGTCGGACGGCGATCGACGATTGGTTGTCCGACGACGGGCACGCCAAGATGATCAGCTCACACAATGCGTCCAGCGGTTCAGGGCGGAAGCACGCGAATGGTCGATAGATACATCTACGGATCGACGACGCAGGAAACGGATCATGAGCCGATATCGCCAGGTCGAGAATTTGCCGATAATCTACATTATGTCAAGTAATGGATATTCGAACGTCCCCCGTCAGCTTGTCCGCTAGCTTTACCCACATGGATTCCGTTGCACTCGTCCTCGGTTCACCACGTGGCCGTCGCTTCTGTGCGAACGTCGGTTACGCATGCCAGCAGAAATGTCCGAGCTCGAGATTCTGCACTGTCTTGCGTATGCCGTAGATTTTGCACGCTACTGGGAGCCGCCGGACGAAGAAGATCTGATCTTCGTCCGCCCTGAGGTGATCGCGGCATTGCGCCCGATCGCTCAAGCACTACTCGACTCGCCACACACTGCCTGGTGGGCCGAGCCTGCTGACCTTCTGAACCAGAATCTGGTTGAAAAGCGAAACCCTATTTACGGCTGGTCGGACCTACCCTTGCGGATTTACCGTGCAGAGGACGGCCTCGAACAGTGGCGTGCTGAGGCACTCGACAACGAACGTCAGTTTCTGGAATACCAGATCGAAGATCCGGACCGTCACATCGGAGGCGAATGGTGGTCTATCCCGTTTGCCAACGGTACAACCGAAACAACCAGGGCCCGCGACGGTATCGGGGCGCTCGGGGTGTTTCTCGAAGAAGACAGCTCCTCGAACGAGGCGCGGGTGCAGCCGGTAAGGATCTACGGCGCGCCCCGGATCTACGAGATCACCGGTCCGCAGGACTGGGCGAATCTGGTCGATACCTATCCCCTGCCTGTGCCCGCTTCACGTCGCTCCGTGTGGTACGACACGACCGGTGAATACCGTGACTGGTTCATTCCGGACTGGGTTTCGGTGTCCGCGGATTACGACGCCGTGCACCTGACCATGATGGCTTATCTGACCACGCCAGGTGTCGCGATCCCGTTGTCGGCCAACGCGGGGGCCACTGTGCTCGCCGGGTGGAATCCGGACGCCACCTTCTGGCTACGTAGCAACAACATCACCGTTGACGACGACCCGACGGGCTGACGTTCGGCTACACCGAGTTGAGCAGGTGCGGCCGCACTGCCAGCCACCGCGCGGTGTCCTCGATCCCCTGTTCCAGGGTGAATGTCGGAACCCACCCGAGTAGTCGCAACGCACGATCGTTCGATGCGTAAGCGCCGGCAGTGTCACCGGTGCGTCGGCCGGCAGCGACCACGTCGATATCTTCGCCGAACACGTTCTCGAATGTGTGTACCAGCTCCCACACCGTCGTCCCCCGCCCGCTGCCCAGATTGACCACAGTCATGCGTGATGATTCAGCGGTGACCCGGTCGAACCTTTTCAGTGCTCGAACATGAGCGTCTGCAAGGTCCCAGACATGAACGTAATCACGCACTCCGGATCCGTCGCGCGTCGGCCAATCCGTTCCCGTAACCCTGAAAGGCGTTCCTGTCGAATATGATTCGAACAGCTTTCCGAGTGCGTGGGTCGGGCGTGCCGATGGTGTACCACTTCGCAGATCCGGATCTGCCCCGACCGGGTTGAAGTAGCGTAGAGATATCGCCGATAATTCAGTGGCCGCCGCAATGTCGTCGAGCATCGTTTCGAACTGAGCCTTGCTGTGCGCATAGGGACTCTGCGGTGCGATCCCCCAACGTTCGTCGACACACCCACCGTCGCTCGGCGCATACACCGCCGCAGAGGAACTGAACAAGAAGCGCTCACACCCGTTCCGAAGGACACTCGATACCAGCGTCAGCGACTTGGATACGTTGTTCTCGTAGTACCGCGCCGGGTTACTCACGGAATCTCCGACCACGATCAAGGCCGCACAGTGAACTGTCGCATCGATATCGGAATGATCTGCGAATACTTTGTCGAGCAGTTTCTCGTCCGCGATGTCGCCGCAGTAGAACGGGAATCTGTGCGCAAATTCGGCGCGGCCGGTCAGCAGGTTGTCGAGAATCACGACATCGATCCCGGCGTCGACGCACTTCGACGCGACGGTGCTTCCGATAAATCCAGCTCCGCCCGTGATCAGTACTTTCACGCCGCTCCCCCGGCATCTTCGACGGCAGTCCTCGCACGACGGACGAAGTGGGACACGCGTGAGCGCGCCAAGTCCCATCCACGTAGGTCGCGCCCGTCCCGGATGGAAAGCCGATCACGGTCGAGAAAGAGCGGCACCATGACCAGATCGCGGTAGAGCGAGTGCAGGCGTGGGCGATCCGCCAACCACAGCGTCCATCGCCACCACCAACGCGCCGGGAAGGTCGTCATTCCGGTACTGACGCCGAAGATCGATTCCACCGCCGCCCAGTGGACGTTCACCGCCCGACGGACATCGCGTGGCAACTGGCGTCTGGAGAGCGTCACAGCGAGTTCCGGTTCGGAAGTGAGCAGGTACCCCACGTCGAAGACACTGTTCAACGACAAATCGGCTCGAATCAAGGCCCGATCGGCAAGCCGCGCGTGAGCGATGACGTGCAGCGTCACGTCGGCCATCGCAAGGCGGGATCCTTCCGCCTCCGAGCTGATTCCTCGGACCGCGGCCTCCCGGGTCAGCGCGTGACGGGCGAACCTCGGAAGTAAGTGCGAATGGATTTCGACGGAGCCATGACGGTCGTCGCGAAGGAGTGCCGGTTCCTGGTGATCGTCGTGATCGATGGAGTCGGAGTCCACTTCGTCGGGGCGGACCATTCGGTAGCCGAAATCGAGGATCGCGTCGTTGGCCGGAACGGCATGTGCAGGGTCGACGACCAAAAGGTCGATGTCCGTCATCCGTCGAGCTGCCGGGTTCGGCCAGATTTTTCGCTCGAGAAGGGCGGCACCCTTAAGTGCAACCGTCGGAAATCCGTTGCTGTGTAACAACTCTTGCAGTTCCACTCGCTGCGCGTCGAGGTCCGAGATCCTTATGGTGTTTCGGTGATGGACAAGGCTCAGCGTCAGTTCCGGACTCGATGCGGTGGCCGAGGATTCCGACAGCATTTCCGCGAAGCTCGCAGGTAGGACCGATGCGAAGCCGGCCTCGACCGCTCGGGAGGCGAGCAGCGGCAATACCTTGTGCCTTACAGCGGCGTCGATGACTCTGGGCCAATCCTGCTGCGAACACAAGCGGATGACGTCGGCCCCACACTCGGGTTTCAACATGGAAATCAGGTACCGGGTGTCACGCATGACGCCACCAGTTCCTCCACGGTGTCGGCGCCGGTGTCGCCGTGATGTCGAATCAGTCTGTAGCACGGGGCATTCGAGAGTAGAGCAGCGATGTTTCTCAGGGTCAATCCGTGATTGTCGGACCACAGGGCGGATTGCTCGGCCAGCGACTGTATCGCTTGGGGTACGGGCATCGGAGCGAGTCGAGTCGGCCCCTCGTCCCATCCATCGAGGATCAGCACCAGGTCGATTCCGCGAACCGCCGAGCTGACGTTTCGTTCAGCAGGCAAGGTCGACGGGTCCAACGCCCACACCGGCGGGGCGTACGGAAGATACAGCGAATCGTGCGCTTTGATCTCCGGGAGGACGTCGAACGTACCGGCTTTGAGGTGAACCCGCCGCGGTAAGCCCACAGCTTCGGTACCACGAATGAAGACGCCTTCGTCAGCACGCAGTTGTGCACCCCGCATGGCAAGGGCGAGCGCCAAGGTGGTCTTGCCCGCCCCTGAATGCCCGGCGATCGCCACTCTCACACCGTTGCAGTCGACCAGAGCGGCGTGCAGGCGTGTCCACTGTCGGGCGTGCGCGGCCGTCATGACATCCCGGTGCACCGTGCGGTACACGCTCTCCGTGAGCTGGAGACCGTCCAGACCGATCAGCGTTTCATGGCTGCCGCCGATGGTCGATTCGATGGTGACGTCCCAGCGACCGAATGTCGCTCGATTCCGCTGAATCCGAACTTCGACGTTGTTGTCCGCAGGCCACGGGCTGGCAATCCGATGCTCGACGACACCGACCTCGGGTATGCGGAAACCGCGCACAATCGCGTCAACCCAAAGGTAGTGCGCCCGGAATTGTGGTACGTGGTTGCCTGTCACGGAATTCTCACACCAGCAGACGAGAGGTGCTCAGCTGTCCGTACGTCTCGTTGACTACCGACTTCGCCTCGTCGTCAGGGATCTCGAGCACTTCTGCCACGGCCTGGACAATTTCGCTGACGGTCCGGCCGTCACACAGTTCCCACACCAACGTCGCGACCGGGTTGAGGTGATGGGCAACCTCGCTGGAACTGTCGTACAGCACAACACCGTCGGTGAGATCGTTGCTCTCCACCGTCTGAGAGCGTTGCGGTCTCACACCTTCGAGTAGTTCGGTCAAGATATCTCCTTGATTCAGCGAATCCGATTTCGTTTTGGTGGTGGTCTCACAGTGCGAAGCGTCGTGAGTATTCGGATTCGATTGCGCCCGAACGAATCAGGCTGCGTGTGGAGGCGATGCCGGGCGACAGCGTCAGGCACGTGAGCGCTCCCCCGGCACTCGCATCCACCAGGTAGTCGCCCAGAGTTCGGTAGTGACCCGCCCATTGTCCGAATGCTGCGGGATCTGACTCCGGATCCGCAATCTCATCGAGAATTCGCTCGAAGGCGCGCGAATGTACGAGAACGGCGTGGACTCCACGGTTCTCAGGACTGGTGCGCAAGAGTGCCGAACCGTCGAGCAGAGCTCCGTCCCTCGATTTCGGGTCGTGTCCGAGGTGGACGACATCCCAATCGCCGTGATCCAACTCTTCGCGGGCATGGCCAAGGATCGATGCGGCGGCATCCAGCAATCTGACGTCGTCAGCAGCGATGAGGACCGAATCCCAGCCCTTCTCAGTCGCCCGAGCGAGCGCACGACGCCACGAGACGGCAAAGGCCGCGTCCTGATTCATCGCGTCCTCGAAAGCCGACACTCTTTCCACCGCTGTTACGCGCGGTAAGCGAATGAATCTATGCCAGGACGCTTTCCATCTGTCGATGTCAAGATCGAGATTCACGACGGCAACACCGAGGTCCGACTGAGAATCCTCGACAACGGGGTTGGGTTCTCCCCCTACTCGGACAGGCGACAGTGGGCGATCGAGCACAACGTCGACTGCGCCTCGCTCGAGCAGATAAGCCGCCAGTGAGAAGTCGGACGGCACGGGTCCGTTGATCCTTCGTGAGAGTTCGTCTCGCAAAGTTCCGTATGTCGCCGCGCGAACAATCAGTGCAGCTCCGACCAGATCTTCGCCGTGTGCGTGGATGACAGCCGTATCGGCTTCGGCGGGGAGGTCGTCGACGATGTTCCGTAGCTTGTACATAACCGCGGGTTCGATCACGCGCGCCTCGTCCAGAAAAACCACCGACTTCCAGCCCAGCAGAATTGCCTTGTCGAGTCCGGCGACGAACGCAGAGACCGTCCTCCACCCATCCGGACCGTCGTCCTCCGCCGGAATGGCACGGTGAACGGTCAGTTCGATCGACTCGCCCTCCGCCAGGCATGAACGCCACGGAGCGACTCGGCCGTCGTCGCTGAGAACGACCACCCCACCGAAGACCAACTCGGGTCGCTGGACGCTCAGCTCGGCACGGCGACGAATCTCGGGATACGAATCACCGAGGTACCTGGAGAACTGACGATGGAGTGAGTCGAGATCCCATCCGACCTCACTCCAACCGAGCAGGTAATTGTGAACACGATCTTCCCAGTTTATTCGATACGGGACACCGGCCGGGCGCTCGAATCGATGGTGCCAACCAAATGTCGGAAGGCAGACGACCTTTCCGCCGTTGATCCGGAACTTCTCGTGGATGTATCCCTCTTCACCGCCGAATCCGGTGAAGTGCGAGTTCAATCCCGGCCATGCCTCACGCCTGCAGGCAAATGAGCCGAGGCCCTGCATGACGATCTCGAAAGGCACGTCAGGGTGTTGCTTCGCTCGCGGATCAACTCCCCACGAGCCGAACATCCCGTTGCGCCACTTGGGGTCCATGTGGGTGGCCGCGATGTGCGAGGAATCCTGGGAGAGCATCGGTCCCTGGATCAGATCGTCGGTTTCCGGGTCCGCATCGAAATACGCCAGCAACGCCGACAACGATCCCGGTGCCAAGATCACGTGGGAGTCGAGGACCAGGACGTACTTTCCTGTTGCCTTGCGGAACAGGACGTCCCGCACCGCAGTCGATCGAACGTCGGTGAACGGAACGTAGCGGAACCGATCGATATACCCCGCAAACGATTCGAGCATCGGCGCCGGCAACCCCTCGGGGTTGTTGTCCAACAAGACGAATTCGACTCTGTCCAGAACCTCGCGATGATGGACCAGGATCGAGTGGATCGTGAAGTACGCGCCGTCGAAATCGTCGTAGGTCGCGATCGCGACAGTCAGATCGGCCGGTTCTCCGTGTGGCGGAGTCTCCTTCACCTGAACTGACCCCGCGCTCTGAAACTTCTTCAGAGCGCGGTGTAGCGCGACGTCGAACTCTGTCATCGTCGGTGTTCCCCCTCGGAACCAGTCGCGTCGTGTCGGCTACGTAGGTTCCGTGGGATTTGTCGGCTGGGTCGGAGGGGTCGGGAAGGTCGGCTCGGTGCGAGTGGTCGGCACCGTCGGTACGGTTGGCACAGTCGGGACGGTCGGCTCCGTCGGCGCTGTCGGCCCGGTGGGTTTGGCGGTCGTCGTTCCACCCGAACCTGACGAGCTACCGGTTGATCCGGAACCTGTGGAACTTCCGGACGGTCCCGAACTCCCGGAACTACCCGAACTTCCTGACGATCCCGAACTTCCCGATGATCCGGGATTGCCCGGCTCGTTTCCGCCCGGCTGATTCCCTCCCGGAGTATTACCACCGGGTTGATTCCCGCCTGGTTGCTCGCCGCCTGGTTGATTCGGATTCTGCTGGCCACGACTTGGCGCTCCGGAAAGATTCGGCGTGTCACCGGCTGCGAAGGCCGGCGCCGCACCACCGAGGCTGATCGACGTCACGACTGGCACAGTTACCGCCGAGGCCGCTAGAACTGTCTTGACGAACTTGCGTCGATCAACTGGAACATTCTGAAAAGCGTCGCCGCCCATAGCGTTTCTCCCATGCGTCCGAGACGAGGTCGTCCTCACTCGATGTCGGGCAAAACGCTAGCATCCTTCCGGCAACTTTACAGACTGAACCCGCCGAAATTTGGTTCTTATGCGAAGTTGAGACTGGACTGGGCCGGCAATTCGGACGGGAGTACGACAATTCCCTCCAGCACAGGGAGCACGTTTGTCCTGTTCCATCACCGTCAGCCGGCCGGCATCTCCCACGGCGCCACCGGAAGAGTGCTTCCGGTTTCGAGGTAGGACTTCAGGTTCGACAACACCGCCGACCATCCACCGGCCACCTCCATGCGAGCCGATTCGTCCGCCAAATCGGTGTGCTTGACGGTCAGTCGCACGATCGC
The DNA here is from genome assembly GCF_044908235.1 of Rhodococcus sp. 27YEA6. NCBI lineage: Bacteria > Bacillati > Actinomycetota > Actinomycetes > Mycobacteriales > Nocardiaceae > Rhodococcus > Rhodococcus sp. 27YEA6. Next base: position 180,586 of record NZ_JBIYCY010000005.1, read on the forward strand.
GCCGAAGGCTTCGATGTCGAAACTCACCCGAGAGATGTCGACGCCCGGTTCGCCGTTCGGATCAGCCCAGGTGGTGACCAACCTCGACGGAGGGTTGCTCTCGACTACGGTGCCGACTACATCGGCAATGTTCGAACCGTCGATCCGGCGGTGCTCCCAGGTCGATCCCGGCTGCCAGTCGGAGACGTTGCTGTGTCCCCAATACTCTGCGGTGGCCTGTGCGTCGGTGAGCGCTTTCCAGACGTTGTCCGCCGTGCTCGCAATGTAGGTGACGTACACAAAACTGGGCTTGTCGGTCATGGCTTCCTCCGCAATTCTTTTGACGGTACTGAGCGCACGAAGGCGCGGTACCTCGAACTTGTTGATCCACCGCTCTCGAATCTCCTCGAGCGCAACGGGATTGAGATAGTGAAGCTTTGCCCTCCCCTGTCGGACCGTGCTGATCAGATTGGCGTCCTCGAGCATGGTGAGGTGTTGAGTGACAGCTTGCCGACTCATGTCGAGGCTGTCGCACAGCTCGCCGAGCGACTGACCGTTGGCTACGAACAAGCGGTCCAGGAGAAGCCTTCGTGTGGGATCGGCCAGTGCTTTGAAGGCTGCATTCATCCGGTCGTTCACAACTTCACAATATGCAAGCATTTACTTGCATGTCAACGGTTGGGCGTGCCGGGTTTCGAAAGTTGGGACAGATGAGGTGTGATGTCTCTAGGCAGATGTGATCTGAATCCCGGATTGCACCGTAAGAGAGGTTGGGCACATGGACTGGGCAGCAATTGGAGTGGGTGTCGGGTATGCCTCGGTGGCCCTGTCGATCCTGGTTTTCGTCGGCGGGTGCATCGCACTGTTCATCTTGTCCGTCCGCCAGTAGCTGACACCTCGACAAAGTGGTGATCACCCCGGGGTCCGGCCAAGCCGATCACCTCGGGAGTGATCACCCTCGAGGCCGCTTGATCGATTCGGACACACCGGCGCGCGTCGGACTGCTCGCAGAGAAGCTCGGCCGCGGTGGGACTACCGTAGGACTGTCGCCTAGAACTCGAGGAGTACGGAATGAGCATCCAGTCGGTTGAACCGCACCGCCACCGCGTAGTGGTGATCGGTTCCGGCTTCGGAGGATTGTTCGGCACTCAGGCTCTCAAAAAAGCCGATGCCGACATCACGATGATCGCGCGTACAACCCACCATCTGTTTCAGCCGCTCCTCTATCAGGTTGCGACCGGCATCCTCTCGGTCGGTGACATCGCTCCCGCCACGAGATTGGTGCTGCGCAAGCAGAAGAACGCACAGGTACTGCTCGGTGAGGTCGAGACCATTGATCTCGAGAATCAGACCGTGACCTCGCGCCTGCTCGAACGCGTCACTGTTACGCCGTTCGACAGTCTGATCGTGGCAGCCGGTGCCGGTCAGTCGTACTTCGGCAACGACCAGTTCGCGGAGTTCGCCCCCGGAATGAAAACGATCGACGACGCCCTCGAACTGCGCGGACGAATCCTTGGGGCCTTCGAACAGGCCGAACTGTCGGACGATCCCGCCGAGCGTGCGCGCTTGCTCACCTTCGTCGTTGTCGGCGCCGGCCCCACCGGCGTGGAGTTGGCCGGGCAGATCGCCGAGCTTTCCCGTCGAACGCTGGACGGCGCGTTCCGCAAGATCGATCCTCGTGAAGCGCGCGTCGTGCTCCTCGACGGCGCCCCTGCCGTGTTGCCCGTGTACGGCGGGAAGCTCAGCCGCAAGGCTGCCGAGACGCTCGAGAAGCTCGGCGTCGAGATCCAGCTCGACGCGATGGTCACCGACGTGGACAACGACGGTCTGATCATCAAGGAGAAGGACGGCACGCTTCGCCGTATCGAGTCGCAGTGCAAGGTGTGGTCCGCCGGCGTGCAGGCCAGCCCCCTCGGCAAGCAGCTCGCAGAACAGAGCGGCGGAGAAACCGACCGCGCCGGCCGCGTCATGGTCAATCCCGACTTGTCTCTGCCCGGGCACCCCAACGTCTTTGTCATCGGCGACATGATGTCGCTCGACAAGCTGCCCGGATTGGCTCAGGTTGCCATGCAGGGTGGCAAGTACGCGGCCAAGCAGATCAAAGCGTCACTGGACGGCAAGTCACCGTCGGAACGAGTTCCGTTCAAGTACTTCGACAAGGGCAGTATGGCAACGATCTCGCGCTTCAGCGCGGTAGCCAAGGTGGGCAAGCTCGAGATCAGCGGCTTCATCGGGTGGGTTGCCTGGCTGGCAATTCACCTCCTCTACCTCGTCGGATTCCGTTCCCGTGCCTCGACGCTGTTGTCGTGGGCGGTGACGTTCTTCGGGCGTGGCCGTGCTCAGATGGCGTCCACCGAGCAGCAGGTCTTCGCGCGAAACGCGATGGGCGAATTGGAGAAGAAAAACAAGGAAGCGACGGAGTCCGGCAGCGCTTCGAATGGCGAAGCCAAGAAGGCTGCCGGCAAGCAGCAGAAGGCCGCCGGCTGATCAACACCTGAGTGACCGGCGGAGGGCGGCTGTGGAGTTCAACTCCGCAGCCGCCCTCCGTCATTCGATCGACTGCCGCGTGGTCAGTTTCCGATCTTCGCCACCTCGGTGATGTTCGCGAGGCGAACCTGTCCCTTGGAAACGAGTCGGTCGTTCTCGTCGGTGATGCGAACTTCCCAGAGTTGCTGGGTGCGTCCGCGATGAATCGGGGTGGCTTCAGCGGTGAGAGTGCCCTCCCGCGTTGCGCGCAGGAAGTCGGTGTTGTTGTTGACTCCGACCACGTGTCCTCGCTCGCCCAGCCACACGGTGCCACCGACGCTGGCGAGAGACTCCACCACCGAGCAGTACACACCCCCGTGCTGTATCCCGGCGGGCTGGTGCAGCGTGGGCTTGACGGTCCATTGCGCCCGCACGCGATCTGGGCTCAGTTCGGTGTATTCCAGGCCGATGGTGGCGTCGAAGCCCGTTCCGAGCCGTTTCATCATCTCTGCGGTCTCAGCAGTGTCGACCATGCCATCTCCATCTGTGATTCTCTGGCGCCGGTGTGGCTGCCACTCCCTACCTGATTACACGAGAGGTAACTCGAGCTTGGAATCAGGTCTGGAAAAAGAACCGGCGGGTTTCACATCATTCGATGTGAAACCCGCCGTGGGAAGGACCGGGAGTCTCTGCAGCCCTCAGGACTCCGGCGCGGTCCGGCAGTTTCGTCACTCTCGCGGGGTGTAACTCTCCGCGTGGTGTTCCACAATCATAGGCAAGGCTGACCTAATTTAGCAAGCCCTTCGTCGAACTGGTTCCAACGAGGACGCAGCGAGACCTTGCGGCGTGCACGCACGGGCAGTCCGGCGGCGACAAAAGCGTCCAGCAGCCCCTGCCCGCGGCGCTGAGCGGCTGATTCGCCCCCGCCGGCCAAGATGGGGACATATGCCGCTGCGCCCAGGATCGACTCCCCTACCAAGCCCCAGAATCTGAACTGGTCGACGGGCGCACACCTGGAGACGGCGTCGTAGATCGCCCGTAGCGAGGTCAGGCAACGGTGCGCGGTCCAGACGAGGAGCGCTTCTTCGCACGGCATGTCGACGACGCCGTCACTGCCGGACTCCCGTCCGTTCGGCGCAACTCGTAGAGTTTCGTCGATCACCCCGGCCCAGTCGATACCGCCGTCGCTGTCCATGTGGATGAACAGGTTCTCGAGGCCTGGATCCCAAGCGGCACCTTCGGAGACGATCGATGCGGCAACCCTGCCGACCACAGCGTGAATCAGTGATGTTGCGACCTGTATCGCCGCAGCTTCGGCACTGTCGAGATCCTGGAGCGAGCGGGCGAACATCTGATGCACCCGATCCCCGCACAAGCCTTCACTCAACTGCCACCAACGCCGTTTGCCTTCACCTGACATGGCGGCAACCGCGTAGACGCGCGGGTAGTCAGGGTTGAGTGCTCGTAGGCGAACGCTGGTGCGGCTCAATGCGTTCGACCGGAGTTCGAATTCACGAACATCCGCATGCTGGGTGGTCAAGGTGATTGTCACCGTGCACTCCAATCGGCCGAAGTTGTCTTGTGGTTCTTAATGTAGGTTAGCCTCACCATAATTCAAGAGTAAAGAACTGTGACGCTGGGCACCGCATATTCACAGGAACTTGCCCCGCAGGGAGCACACCCACATAGGGTTCCGTAACCTAAGATGCGAATTCCCTGCGCACAAAGACCAGGAGCTCGAACCGCCAGTGACGATGATCAAACCGCTCGGGAACGGACATCCCCGAGGACCCAGCGAGACGTACGGACGGCGCATAGTGCCGCGCGGCCCGGCTCCTGTCCGAATGCGTGTTCTAGCTGGGATTTTCGACGCGGGGGTGTTCCTGCTTCCGTTGCTCGTCGGCTGGTACGTCGTTCAGTCGCTCCGAGACGAGAACGGTGGCGGCGAAGCCGACCGCGCAGTATTCGGTGGGACGGCAATAGCCATTGCCGTTGGTCTCCTCGTGTGGAACCTGGGATTCCGCGAAGGTGCCACAGGCCGGACCTCGGGACAGGGATGGGTAGGTCTGGTCACGCGTGACGCGAAGACAAAGCAGCCCATCGGTGTTCGCCGGGCTCTGCGCAGGCCGTTCGATCGAACCGGGATCGAGGTGGTCCGTGAAAGCACGGCGCGCGAAGAAGGGTTCGAGGAACTCGCGCGCGACAACAGCGTCGGGGCAACTCGTCGACGCCGGCTGATCGGTCTCGCGGTGCTCACGGTTCTTCTCGCGCTCGTCATGCTCGCGAGCATCGCGGTGGGCGCACGTCCCCTGACGTTTGCCGAGATCTTCCACGCCATCTTCAGTTCGGACGGCACCCAGACGGACATCATCGTGCGAACGTTGCGCGCTCCGCGGACCATCCTGGGTCTTGTCGTCGGCATCGCACTCGGTATCGCCGGCGCCCTGATTCAGGGACACACGCGTAACCCGTTGGCAGATGCCGGACTACTCGGCCTCAACGCCGGCGCGGCTTTCTTCGTAGTCATGGCGATCTATCTCTTCGGCTTCACCGCACCGAGTCAGTACCTCTGGTTCGCGTTTGCAGGATCGTTCGTCGCCAGCATCGTCGTCTTCGGCTTGTCCTCCATCGGAAACGGCGGCGCGAGTCCTCTGAGTTTGGCTCTGGCGGGCGCAGCCGTCGCGTTCTTCCTGCAAGCCATGACCAATGCCGTGATCATCCTCGACCAGACCAGTCTGGACGCCTACCGTTTCTGGGTAGTCGGGTCGGTGTCCGGTCGCGGGTTCGACGTTCTCTGGCAGGTCCTCCCCTTCCTGATACTCGGTTTGGTCATCGCCCTGGCGAGTACGCCTGGTCTCAATGTCCTCAGCCTGGGTGAAGACGTCGCAAAAGCGTTGGGAACGAACATCGCGTTCAGTCGCACACTCGGCATCATCGCGATCACCCTGCTGACCGGCGCCGCGACCGCAGCGTGTGGACCTATCGCGTTCATCGGATTGGTGGTCCCCCACGTGGCCCGGGCCATCACCGGACCCGACTACCGCTGGCTGGTCCCGTACGCGGGCTTGCTCGGCGCGGTCATGTTGATCACCGCGGACATCATCGGCCGCGTAGTCGTGCGCCCCGGCGAGTTGCAGGTCGGCATCATCCTGGCCCTGTTCGGCGCCCCGTTCTTCATCGCTCTCGTACGCCGCAGAAAGTTGGCAAGTCTGTGACGCTCAAGCAAGAACTCCGGGTACTCCCCCGGACCGTCCCCTCACGTAAGTCGATTCGTATCGGTGGATTCTCGCTGGTCTACCGTCCACTCGCGGTGTCGGTGTGCATTGCGCTCGCGGTCGCACTCTTCCTTCTGCTCTGCATCAACATCGGACGCGGCGACTATCCGATCTCGATCCCCGATGTCATTTCGGTCCTGCTCGGCAATGGCAGCAAGACACAGAACCTGATCGTCTTCGACCTTCGACTTCCTCGGTCGCTCACCGCGCTCTTCATCGGTATGGCACTCGGCATTGCCGGTGCGGTCACCCAGACGATCGCTCGCAACGCCCTCGCCAGCCCCGACATCCTCGGAATCACGGCTGGATCGAGTGCCGCCGCAGTGGCACTCATCGTACTCGGCGGGGGTGGCTCGTTCGTGGGACTGCTTGCCACACTGGGGATTCCGTTGGCTGCACTCTGCGGCGGCCTACTGACAGCAGTGGTGATCTACGCCTTGGCGTGGCGCAAGGGCGTCGAGGGGTTCCGCCTCATCCTGATCGGCATCGGCATCAACGCCATGCTCGTGGCAGCGACGGGATGGCTTCTCATCTCGGCGGACATCAACGATGCTTCCCGCGCACAGGTGTGGCTCAACGGTTCGCTCAACGGTGCCACCTGGAATCAGATGTGGCCGGTAGCCATCGCTGTCGCGGTAGTCGGCGGCTACGCGGTGATCGCTTCGTTCACCATGGGAGCGCTGCGGTTGGGCGACGACAACGCCACCTCTCTCGGTGTTCGCTTGCAATCATCGCAGGCCAAACTGTTGCTCTCCGCCGTGGCGCTGGCCGCCATCGCAACCGCCGCAGCAGGTCCGGTCGGCTTTGTCGCCCTGGCTGCGCCACAGGTCGCCATGCGTCTGGTGCGCTCTGCCGGCCCGCCCATCGTGGCGTCCGCGCTGACCGGTGCTGTACTGGTGGTCGGCAGCGACGTCATCGCTCGAACAATTCTGCCTGTGGAACTCCCCGTCGGAATCGTGACTTCCGCACTGGGTGGTCCGTTCCTGCTCTACCTGTTGGTTCGTAACAATCGGAAGGTCACAGCATGACCACCATCGCCCAGTCCACCGATACTCCTTCGCGTCTCGTCGCCAAGAACCTGACGCTCGGGTACGGGGACCGCATCATCGTCGACGGACTCGATCTCGAGATCCCTACCGGCGTGATCACGACGGTCATCGGCCCCAACGGTTGCGGCAAGTCGACGCTCCTGCGTGCGCTCGGTCGTCTGCTCAAGCCCAAGGGCGGATCGGTCGTCCTGGACGGCAAGGCGATCAGTTCGATGAAGACCAAGGAAGTCGCACGGGTGCTCGGAATGCTCCCCCAGACTCCGGTTGCGCCCGAAGGACTCACGGTCGCCGATCTGGTCTCACGTGGGCGCCACCCGCACCAGTCGTGGATCAGGCAGTGGTCTGCGGACGACGAGGGCGAGGTCGCCGAAGCGCTGGAGCTGACCGGTGTCTCGGATCTCGCCGATCGACCCGTCGATCAATTGTCCGGCGGTCAGCGCCAGCGGGCCTGGATCTCGATGGCTCTCGCCCAGGGAACCGACATTCTGCTTCTCGACGAACCGACTACCTATCTGGACCTCGCGCACTCGATGGAAGTCCTCGACCTGGTGGATCAACTCCACGAGGAAATGGGGCGCACCGTGGTGATGGTTCTGCACGACCTCAATCTCGCGGTCAGATACAGCGATCATCTGATCGTGATGCGCGACGGCGCCGTCGTCGCTTCTGGTGTCCCCAAGGACATCATTTCCGCGGAACTTCTGCTCGAGGTGTTCGGTCTCGAAGCTGCGGTCATCGACGATCCCGTCTCGGATCGGCCGCTGATCGTTCCGATCGGAACCCGGCACGTGTTCGGCGCCGTCGGCGGGCCGGCAAAGCCTGCGTGACGATCGCGAATCAGCGACCCAGAATCGTCCGAACAAGTTTGAATCCTTGACCGATCGTCACGGTCGGCAGGTACGCCCGTCCGACCGCGTTCCCGATGCTCGGCAACGCGGCTGGATCGGCGAAGGTCATGTGCATCGGCACGTACCGCGGCTGGAACTTCGATTTGAAGGCCAACAGCGAACGAAATCCGTACACCGGTTCCAGGGTGCGACCGAGTAGGTCGAGCACGCTGTCCATCATCGCCGAGAAAGTCGTGGCCTCCGGTTCGTTCGCATTCCTCTCGGAGTCACCGGCGATTGTTGCCAACGGTGCACCGGACAGACTGAGGAACTCGACGCCCTCCTCCTCCAATTTCAGTGCAGCGGAGGCGATGAGGAACTCCATCGCGGGACGGAATCCTTCGGAGCGTCGCCTCATGAAGTCGAGTGTCCACCCGACGACTTTGCCGTCGCGGTACACCGGTAGCCACGACGTGACACCGTGCACGGTGCGATCCTCGTCGACGGCGATCAGGCACCGCACTTGTTCGTCGTCGACCTCGTCGAGTCCGCCGAGGGTGAATCCCATCTCGGGCATCCCCTTGTCCGCCACCCATTCCTCCGAGATCGCAACTATCTGATCCTTGATCGCGAGAGGTGCATGAGGGAAGGAAATCCACTCGGCCGTGATCCCGGACTTCTTCGCCCGGTTCAGTGCTGTTCGCACATCCTGGAACCGCTTTCCTGTGAACGCGACCTGTCCGAGGTCGAGCACGGTTTCCTCGGCGACCTGCAGGCCGCTCCAGCCCATGGAATCAGTGATGCTTCGGGCGTCGTCGGTCACTGAATAGAAGCAGGGAATCCAACCGTTCGACGACGCGAACTCGGCAAACTCCTCGATCGCCGTGCGCATGCGATCTGGAGGACCGACCGGATCACCGGTTGTGAGAGCAACACCGGCGATGACGCGATACGCGACGTAACTCGAACCGTCCGCGCTGAACCAGTATGTGTTTCCCTTCCACGTCGTCATCCAGGACAACGGGCTGCCGGTACCGGCGATCAACATGGATCGCGCTCGTTCGGCGGCTTTGGGATCGGCGGTCTTGACCGGCTTGAGGAAACTCACGAACACCAACACGGCGGCGACGCCCCAGAACACGACGCCGGTCCACTCGAAGAGCAACGTCGACTCGATGTCCACGGGAAGCAGACGCGGATCGATCAACTGCAGGTACACGGGCGGTACAAGGCGCTGAGGGAAGTCCGCGAGCAACATCGTTACGGTTGGCTCGCGATCGAACCCGTGCCTGGCGAGCATTCCGCCGCCGACGTAGATCACGGCGAGGACCGCGAGCAAGGTCACGATCGCAGCACCGAGACGTCGGTATGTCTTGGCCGGGGCCGCGACGTCGAAGTATCGACGTGTCGCGATCAGCAGGATCAGTACGAAGAGCGGTGTCAGGAACGGCACCAGAGTTCGGTACACGTTCGGATCGCTGATTCCGTAGAACAAGCTGTCACTGTCGACGGCGTCGACGAACCTGATGACGAAGTTCCCGATCGAGAGGACGAGTAGGACTAGCTGAGCACACACTGTCGCAATCCAGGCGAATCTGCGGCCACGACGGAGCCCGTCACTCAACACGAGAACGAAGATCGACGGCATCAGCGAGAGCAGAGTCGGGCCGATACCGGAGAGTCTGAGCTCGAGGAGTCCTCGTCGGCAGTCCGGATCCGACGAGGACTCCTCGCACAGTTCTCGAACCTCGGCGACAGTCCAGGGAACTCCGCGGAAGAGGTCACGGAGGACCGCGAGTGGGCCGACCGCCTGCGGGGACAATGCGGCGATCATCGGGCCGATCGCACTCGCCGCGACGACGATGGCGACCAGGACGCGACCCTCTCGCTGTGTCCCGGCGATGCGCTCACCGCGCGCCGATCGTCCGACGATCCACTGACCGATCACCAAACCCACCACAGCGGCAAAGAATCGGATGACGTCTTGCAGCTGACCACTGAACAAGGCCAAAGTGATCGTCAACGCCAAAGTTCCGACGCGAATGCGACGGCGCCACAGGGTGCCCATGTTCGAGCTGGCGGCCATCGCAGCGCCGACGATCCATGCACTGGCTCCGACCGCGGAGCCCACGTGGAGGCGGAATCCCCAACTGGAATCGAACACCTTCGCAAACGACGCCCAGCCGAGCCCGAGCAGGACTCCCAAGATTTGAGTGCTTGCGCCGGCGATCGCAAGCTTGATCGTTCCCATTCGGCGTTCGAGGGGTGCGGCGACTGCGATCAGGAGTACGGTCGCGCCGAGGTACCCGAGCAGGTTTCCTGCCCACAGCACGGACGTGAGCGGAGTCCAGATGCGGCCGTGCTGGATCGAGCCCATTCCGGCACCGATCGTGTGCTCGAGATCGCGGGACGGTCCGTGAACGAGGCTGCCGGTTGCGGCACCCACGATCCACATGGTGAGAAGTAGAACGACCGTCAACGGTGCGTCGCGAATGCCGAAACGGATGATGCCGGCAGCTTTCTGCGTGACTACCCGCGCCCGTGATGTCGATTCTTCGGTGCCCGGCGAACTGTCGATCGTCATCTACGTGCGGCTACTTTCTGCGGATCGACTGTTGGCTTGCAATTATCGGGCATCGTCATTGTCGGGACTTTCGTCGTCTCACACCACCGTAACCGTCACGCAGATCACTATGGCCAATACCACACCCCCACCGAGGTGGTTACTACTACCAGTAGTACGTATTTCGTCGTGGAAGTCCGTAGAATCGAAGAATGGCAGGTCTAGGTGAACTCGAACGCGCGGTGATGGATCATTTGTGGTCCACATCGGAACCGCAAACTGTGCGACAGGTGCATGAAGCACTCGCGACGCATCGCGAATTGGCGTACACGACGGTGATGACCGTTCTGCAGCGCCTGGCGAAGAAGCATCTGGTGATTCAGCAGCGTGACGATCGCGCACATCGCTATCTTCCCGTCAATAAGCGCGAAGAACTGGTCGCGAGTCTGATGGTCGACGCGCTGGCCCAGGCTCCGGAGTCCGGCGGTCGCGCTGCGGCGCTCGTCCACTTCGTGGGACAGGTCAATGCTGACGAAGCCGATGCTCTCCGCGAGGCGCTCGCTGCCCTCGAGGTGCGCGAGTCCGCGAAAAAGGCTGCGCAGCCCGGAATTTCTAGGCCGAACTGATTTCGTCGTGCATGATGTGTAGGACATGAACGCCACTACTGCACTGGTTTTCGGACTGCTTGCCTTGTTGCTGGCCGGTCCGGTTCCCGCACTCCTGAGCCGCTCCACGTGGCCTTACCGCGCTCCACGCGCGGCGTTGGTTCTGTGGCAAGCCGTCGCAATTGCTGCGGTGCTGTCGGCATTCAGCTCGGGCCTGGCCATTGCCAGCCAGCTGCTCGTTCCCGGCACTGACGGTAGGCCGACGACGGCCCCGACCGCCGAAATCGATGCACTCGGGCTCCCGCTGTGGATTCTGTACGTGGTTGTTTTTGCCCTGACGCTTCTGATCGGCGCGAAGCTGATCTTCTCGATCATCCAGGTCGCTGTGAGAACCCGACGTCGCCGTGCACGTCACCGCGTGTTGGTGGACCTTCTCGACGACTGCGCCATGCCCGCGTCGGTGGAACGCACACCCGATCTGCGGGTACTGGACGTCGACGAACCGATCGCATACTGCCTGCCAGGTCTGCGTCAACGCGTGGTTCTCAGTCAAGGCACTCTGCAGAACCTCGATCATGCCGAGGTCAAAGCCATCCTGACGCACGAGCGTTCCCACCTGCGAGCTCGTCACGATCTGGTCCTCGAGGCTTTCACTGCCGTCAACCACGCGTTCCCCCGTTTCGTTCGTAGCAAGTCGGCCCTGGGATCGGTGCAGCTACTGGTGGAGTTGCTCGCCGACGATTCAGCCGTGCGGGCTACCGGTCCCACTCCCCTCGCGCGGGCGCTTGTCGCGTGTGCCGGATCGACGGCACCCCGCGGGGCAATGGCAGCGGGCGGGCCGTCGACGCTCATCCGAGTGCAACGCCTCTCGGCCGACGACGCAGATCCCCGCATCGCAGTTTTTGCGTACCTCGGGGCGGTCGCGATTCTCGTGGTTCCCACGGTTGCGGTGGCTGTGCCCTGGCTCACCGAACTTCGACTGCTTTTCAACGCATACTGAGTCTTGACCTGCGCAACCCCGTGTAGTAGTGCAGGTCACAGGCGGGGCTACCTGACTTCGGTGTCCCCGGTGGCGTAGAGTGGACCACGGCCACCATCGTGGTCCGTCAACATATAACGGCACACAGCCCAATTCCCCGCAGTATGCGTTCGGATTGCCAGGTGACATGTGCCCTGGCTCGTCCCTTTGCGAACTGTGTCGTGTATTTCAGCATGGCTTCTTCCGCTCCGCGACGTGCCCGTAGTCCGGAGAGGTTTCCGCGTGACCAACGCTGTCCAAATGTCGTCTTCCGAGAACATCGAAGACCCCACCGTCAATACCCCCGCTGCCGAAGAAGCAGTCGCCACCGAGCCGGGTATCACCTTCGCCGAGATCGGCCTGCCCGAGCAGCTTGTTGCCGCATTGGCGCGCAACTCCATCACCGTCCCGTCCCCCATCCAGGCGCAGTCCATCCCGGACGCGCTCGCCGGAACCAACGTTCTCGGCCGCGCACAGACCGGATCGGGCAAGACCCTCGCCTTCGGCCTGCCGATGCTGACCCGCCTCTCACGCCACGAAGATCGCCCGGCCGCCAAGCGTCCCCGCGCACTCGTGCTCGTCCCCACCCGTGAGCTTGCTTTCCAGGTGGTCGACTCCCTCAACTCCTACGCCGGCGCACTCGGACTCACGGTTCGTCCCGCTGTCGGTGGAACGCCGTTCGCCAAGCAGGTCGATCAGCTCCGACGCGGCGTAGACGTCCTCGTCGCAACGCCGGGTCGTCTCGGCGACCACCTGCGTCAGGGCACCTGCATCCTCGACTCGGTGGAAATCACCGCACTCGACGAAGCCGATCAGATGGCGGACATGGGCTTCCTGCCCGAGGTTCGCTCGATCCTCGGTGAGACCCCCGCAGACGGACAGCGTCTGCTGTTCTCGGCAACCCTCGACCGTGAGGTCCAGTCGCTGGTTCGTCAGTTCCTGGCCAACCACGTCACCCACTCCACCGAAGACGGCCGCGCAAGCGTCGACACGATGGAGCACTACGTCCTCCTCGTCGATCGTGGACAGAAGGATTCAGTCCTCGCCGAGATCGGTGCCCGCGACGGACGCACCATCATGTTCGCCCGCACCAAGCTCGGTTGCGAGGGAATCACCGACCGCCTCCGCGCAGTCGGCATCGCTGCCGAGTCGCTTCACGGCGGCAAGGCACAGAACCAGCGCACCCGCGTCCTCGAGCGTTTCAAGAACGGCCGCACACCGGTCCTCGTCGCAACGGACGTCGCAGCACGCGGAATCCACGTCGACGGCATCGACCTCGTCGTTCACGTCGATCCCCCGGCCGACCACAAGGACTACCTGCACCGCGCTGGTCGTACCGCTCGCGCCGGCGAGAAGGGCACCGTTGTCGCCATCGTGCTGCCCAACCAGAAGCGTCAGTTCAAGCGTCTGACCGGTATGGCCGGCGTCAATGCCGCAGCCGTTGCCGTCACCCCGGGTTCTGCTGAACTCGCTCGCATCACCGGCGCCAAGAAGCCGACCGGAGAACCGTTGCGCGAGAGCTCTTCTCGTGGCGAGCGTTCCTTCGGTGATCGTGGTGGAAGCCGTGGCGGATACCAGGGCAACCGCTCGTCCGGTGGATACCAAGGCAACCGTTCTTCGGGTGGCTACCAGGGCAACCGCGACGGCGAGAGCCGCGGCGGATACCAGGGTGATCGCTCCAGTGGTGGTTACCAGGGCAACCGCGACAGCCGCCCCTCGACCGGCTACCAAGGAAACCGCTCTTCGGGTGGCTACCAGGGAAGCCGCGACGGCGAGAGCCGCGGCGGATACCAGGGCAACCGCTCTTCCGGTGGATACCGGGGTGATCGCTCCAGCGGTGGTTACCAGGGCAACCGTGACAGCCGTCCGTCCTACGGAGACCGCGACAGCCGCCCCTCGACCGGCTACCAAGGAAACCGCTCTTCGGGTGGTTACCAGGGCAACCGTGACGGCGAGAGCCGCGGCGGATACCAGGGCAACCGCTCTTCCGGTGGTGGATACCAGGGCAACCGTGACAGCCGTCCGTCCTACGGAGACCGCGACAGCCGCCCCTCGACCGGCTACCAGGGCAACCGCTCCTCCGGTGGATACCAGGGAAACCGCGAAGGCGGCGACAACCGTGCAGCCTCGACCAGCGGTGGCGGCTTCCGCAGCCGTACCGACCGTCGTAGCTATGACGGATTCGACGGCCCGAAGCGCGATCAGCGGTAATACCTGCGCTGAGCTGCGGCTCGACAACTGAACACTGAGAACCTTCCGGCTGTGCCCGAAGCTGTATCGAGACGGATGCAGGTCACTGCAATTAAAGTGATCTGCATCCGTGTTTTGTATGCACGGTCTGATGTTCACGCGCGTCGCGGCCGCACCGTTTTCGGCTGCGCACAGCGCAGGATTTCACAGCCGCGGACCGAGAGGGAAAGCTGTAAGCATGTCAACCACTAGCACCGAATCACCCCGAGCTCAGATCGGCGTCACCGGCCTGGCCGTCATGGGTTCGAATATTGCCCGCAATTTCGCCCGCCACGGTCACACCGTTGCCCTGCACAACCGCAGCATCGCGAAGACCGATGCCCTGATCGCCGAGCATGGTTCCGAGGGCGATTTCGTGCGCACCGAGACCGTCGAGGAGTTTGTTGCCGCACTTCAGAAGCCGCGACGCGTCCTGATCATGGTCAAGGCCGGCGCCCCGACCGATGCTGTCATCGAAGAGCTCGCAAACGCCATGGAGCCCGGCGACATCATCATCGACGGTGGCAACTCGCTCTACACCGACACGATCCGTCGTGAAGCGGCGATCCGCGCCCGCGGACTGCACTTCGTCGGCGCCGGTATCTCCGGTGGCGAAGAAGGCGCACTCAACGGTCCGTCGATCATGCCGGGCGGCCCGAAGGAGTCCTACGAGGCTCTCGGCCCGCTTCTCGAGTCCATCTCCGCTCACGTCGACGGCACCCCGTGCTGCACGCACATCGGCCCCGACGGCAGCGGTCACTTCGTCAAGATGGTGCACAACGGCATCGAGTACGCCGACATGCAGCTCATCGGCGAGGCGTACAACCTCTTCCGCGACGCTCTGGGCTACGACGCCGGTCAGGTTGCCGACGTCTTCACCGAGTGGAACAAGGGCACCCTCGAGTCCTACCTGATCGAGATCACCGCCGAGGTGCTCCGCCAGGTCGACGCCGAGACGGGCAAGCCTTTGGTCGACGTCATCGTCGACGCTGCCGAGCAGAAGGGCACGGGCCGCTGGACGGTCAAGTCCGCTCTGGATCTGGGCGTGCCGGTCACCGGTATCGCCGAAGCCGTGTTTGCTCGCGCACTGTCCGGTAGCCGCAATCAGCGCGCTGCAGCTCAGGCGCAGGGTCTGGCTGCCGGCTCTCTCGGCGACAAGCCTGCTGACGCCGAGCAGTTCGCCGCCGACATCCAGGCCGCGCTGTACGCGTCGAAGATCGTGGCGTACGCGCAGGGCTTCGATCAGATCGCTGCCGGCAGCGCCGAGTACGACTGGAACCTCAAGCCTGCCGACCTGGCGACGATCTGGCGCGGTGGCTGCATCATCCGTGCGCAGTTCCTCAACCGCATCAAGGACGCGTTCGACGCGGATCCGAGCCTGCCGAGCTTGATTCTGGCGCCGTACTTCCGCGAGGCCATCGAGGCAGGCATCGACAGCTGGCGCCGCGTGGTCGCCACCGCGACGATGCTCGGCATTCCGGTACCTGCGTTCGCGTCC
Organism: Rhodococcus sp. 27YEA6; assembly: GCF_044908235.1. Classification (NCBI taxonomy): domain Bacteria; kingdom Bacillati; phylum Actinomycetota; class Actinomycetes; order Mycobacteriales; family Nocardiaceae; genus Rhodococcus; species Rhodococcus sp. 27YEA6. The sequence goes on from NZ_JBIYCY010000005.1 coordinate 196,095, forward strand.
TCGCTGTCGTACTACGACGGTCTCCGCGCGGAGCGTCTGCCGGCCGCCCTGACTCAGGGTCAGCGCGACTTCTTCGGCGCGCACACCTACGAGCGCATCGACAAGCCGGGCAAGTTCCACACACTGTGGAGCGGTGACCGCAGCGAAATCGAGGCCTGATTCACAGCGGGTATCGGTAGATGCGGTCATCTGCGTCTACCGATACCCGGTAGCCTGGACAAATGCAGGAATCGACGATCGACTCGCCCACCTCGACCGAAGGGCGTTCGTTCGTCGACCTCGGAATCCCCGCCGTGATGGTGCACGCGTTGCGCCGAAGCGGCATCGATGCCCCCTTCCCCATTCAGTCGGCAACCATCCCCGATGTTCTTTCCGGTCGGGATGTACTCGGGCGCGGTGCGACGGGTTCCGGAAAGACTCTGGCCTTCGGGCTTCCGATGCTGGTGCGCCTCAAGGGTGGGGCGAGCAAGCGGAATCGTCCGCGCGGTTTGGTGCTCGCTCCCACCCGTGAGCTGGCGATCCAGATCCACAAGGCACTCGACGACGCCGCTACCGAGATCGGTTTGCGTGTGGCAAATGCGGTCGGGGGCGTTCCGATCAAGCGTCAGGCCGACATCCTTGCCCGCGGCGTCGATCTGCTGATCGCGACCCCCGGGCGCCTACTCGACCTACTCGACCAGAAGTCGGTGATTCTCGACGACGTCGTGATCACGACCATCGACGAAGCCGACCACATGGCAGACATGGGTTTCATCGACGAGGTTGCGAATATTCTCGACACGACTCCGAAAGACGGTCAGCGTCTTCTCTTCTCGGCGACACTCGACGGCAAGGTCGACGATCTGGTCGCGGGTTACCTGCGCAATCCGGCGTCGCACTCGACTGCTCCCCCGGTTGCGACCGTCTCGACCATGGAGCATCACCTGCTTTTCGTCGACCGCGACGACAAGAGATCCGTTGTCGCACATATCGCTTCGCGCGCGGGGCGGACCATCATGTTCGTCAAGACCAAGCACGGTGTGGATCGTCTTGCGCAGCAACTGCATTTGATCGGCGTCTCGGCCGGGGCTCTGCACGGCGGCAAGACGCAGAACAATCGGACCAAGACCCTCGCGTCGTTCTCCGACGGGACAACACCGGTCCTGGTCGCCACCGATGTCGCCGCGCGCGGAATCCATGTCGACGACGTGACGCTCGTCGTTCACGTCGATCCCCCGGCCGAGGCGAAGGACTACCTGCACCGGGCCGGCCGGACGGCACGCGCCGGGGAATCAGGCGTCGTCGTCACCATCGTCACCGACGAAGAACGTGATTCGGTCGAGAAGTTGACCAAGCAGGCAGGCATCAAGGTTCACGGTGTGCGGGTTCGTCCTGACGATCTTGAACTCACGCGCATCACCGGTGCGATGGAGCCGACGGGAATTCCGGTCGAGGCTCCCGATACGACGGTTGCCGTCAAGCACACCGCCAAGCGTGGCCGTCAGGAACACGACACTGCAGGCCGGACCGCTGCCGGAGGCCGGATGAAGAAGGACGGCGACAAGCGCGCCGCCTCCTCGCGGCGCGTCACCGATCCGAAGAGTGTGAAGAAGATCCGTGCGGACGGCACTCCGGTCCCGACCCGTTCGGAGCGTCTGGCGTCCAAGGGCTTGACCCCGCGTCGCGGCGCACCCGGCGCAGGAAAGCCGTCTGCCGGAAATCGGGCGGGCAAGCGCGCACACTGAGGGAATGGGTGATCTTCCACTGATCTCGGTTCTCTGCGCACTTCTCGCTGCACTGCTCTTCGCGTGCGCTTCGGTCGCTCAGCAACGGGCGGCGTCCGCGGTTCCCGAGGGCGAGGCGTTGGTGGCGTCGTTGATTCGCAGTCCTCGGTGGTGGGCCGGGCTGATCGGTGACGGCGGCGGGTACGTCATGCAGGCCGTTGCACTGTCGTTGGGTTCGGTGTTGGTGGTGCAGCCGCTGATCGTGACCTCGTTGCTGTTCGCGCTGCCTCTCTCGGCCAAATTCTCGGGAATCCGCATCACCCGTTCCGCGTGGTCACTGGCGATCATGCTCGCGATTTCCTTGGCGATCTTCCTCGTCGTCGGCGATCCCACCGAGGGAGACAGCAATGCTCCATGGTCGGATTGGGCTGTGCCCCTGACGATTACGGTCGCAGTGGCCGTGGCCGCAACTGTCGGCGGCTTGTCCAAACTCGACGGCGGCTGGCGCGCACTGCTTCTCGGCTCTGCGGCAGGCATCTTCTACGGCGTCGCCGTCGCATTCACCAAGTACGTCACCGACCTACTCGGCCACGGCGTCGTCGGGGTGATTTCGGCATGGCAGACGTGGGCGCTGATCGCCTCGGGCGCAATCGGGGTCTACCTGCAACAGCGCGCGTTCCAGGTCGGGCCGCTGTCGGCGTCGCTACCCGCCCTGACGATCGGCGAGCCGATCGCGGCCATCTTCCTGGGGATGACAGTGCTCGACGAACGCCTCCGCGTCGACGGTCCCGGAATTGCTCTCATCGGGTGCGCCGTCGCCGTCATGATCATGACCACGATCGCCCTCTCCCGCTCACAAGCGCGCGATACCGAGGGCGCTACGGCGGAATCGACGGTAGGCTCGTGAAACGTGCAGTTCCTCGAAGGGCAACGCCCCCCATACGACCTGACCTACGACGACGTCTTCCTCGTCCCTAACCGGACCGAGGTCACCTCTCGGTTCGACGTCGATCTCAATTCTTCCGACGGATCCGGAACGACCATTCCCGTCGTGGTCGCCAATATGACCGCAGTCGCCGGCCGCCGCATGGCGGAGACTGTCGCCCGCCGCGGCGGACTGGTCATCATTCCGCAGGACGTCCCCACCGACGCTGTCGCCGAGACCGTGGCGTTCGTCAAGAGCCGCCACCTCGTCGCCGATACGCCGGTCACGCTGAGTCCGGACGACGCCGTCTCCGATGCGCTGGCGCTGCTTCCCAAGCGCGCTCACGGCGCGGTCGTGGTGGTCGAGGACGGTAAGCCTCTCGGTGTCGTCACCGAGGCTGCCTGCGCGGATGTCGATCGGTTCACTCGCCTCCGTACCGTCGCGATCACCGACTTCGTCACGGCCCCGGTCACCGCCACACCGCGTGAGGTCTTCGAACTGCTCGAAACCAAGCACGATCCGCTGGCGGTCATCGTCAACGAAGACGGGACTCTTGCCGGCGTCCTCACCCGCACCGGCGCGATTCGTGCCGGCATCTACGACCCCGCAGTCGACGAGCGCGGCGCACTCCGGGTCGCTGCGGCGGTCGGTGTGAACGGTGACGTGGGCGCCAAGGCCAAGGCTCTCGTCGACGCCGGTGCAGACGTGATCGTCGTGGACACGGCTCACGGTCACCAGCAGAGAATGATCGATGCGCTCACCACCCTCAAGGCGCTCGATCTCGGCGTCCCGTTGGTTGCAGGCAACGTGGTCTCCGCACAGGGAACCCGTGATCTGATCGCCGCAGGCGCGGACATCGTCAAGGTCGGCGTCGGGCCCGGAGCCATGTGCACGACTCGCATGATGACCGGCGTCGGACGCCCGCAGTTCTCGGCCGTCGCGGAATGTGCTGCAGCGGCACGTGAGCTCGGCAAGCACGTCTGGGCCGACGGCGGCGTTCGACACCCCCGCGACGTTGCACTCGCCCTCGCGGCGGGCGCGTCGAACGTCATGATCGGCTCGTGGTTCGCCGGCACATACGAGTCCCCCGGCGATCTCAAAGTCGATCAGGCGGGCAACGCGTACAAGGAGAGCTTCGGTATGGCCTCCAAGCGCGCTGTTGCCGCTCGCACAGCCACCGAAACGGCTTTCGATCGCGCCCGTAAGGGATTGTTCGAGGAAGGCATCTCCAGTTCGCGGATGCGTCTCGATCCCGAGCGCCCTGGAGTCGAGGACCTGATCGATCAGATCTGTTCCGGCGTGCGCAGTACCTGCACGTACGCGGGTGCGCGCTCTCTCGAGGAGCTGCACGAGAAGGCCGTTCTGGGCGTGCAGTCCGCCGCCGGATTTGCCGAAGGACGGCCGCTTCCGTCTGGTTGGTGAACCACGTTCTGTGACTGTCGGCGGGTGCTCGGGTCCCTACTCCCGGGCACCCGCCGGTATCATTGGATCCGTAAACAGAAAACAAAACTCGGTCGGGTGCCCTTCGGCGACCCGACCGAGCCCGCTACTGCCGAGAACTACTCGGCTCTGACGAAAGGAACCCGGTGCCCGAGGCACCCACACACTTACCCGGCGCTACACCCGTCGTATTATCCGAGGAATCTTCTGATTCCGCCGGTTCGGAGGGCTCCTCTAGCGAGCCGGGAGACAAACCCGGCGGCCCCCGTGCACATCTCAGGTGGCGATGACACATGGACATCGTTTTCACCATTCTCAGCCTGGTCGGCTTCATCGCGCTGACTGCAGGCACCGCCCTCTTCGTGGCGGCCGAATTCTCACTGACCGCGCTCGAACGCAGCACCGTCGACGAAGCTGCTCGTGGCGGCGACCGACGCTCGCGGCAGGTTCAACACGCGCACAAGACTCTTTCGTTCCAGCTCTCCGGCGCTCAGCTGGGCATCACGATCACAACCCTGATCACCGGTTACCTGGCCGAGCCGGTCCTGGCACGGTTCATCACACCGGTCACGAAGGCCGTCGGGCTCAGTGAATCCGCGGCCTCGACAACGTCTTTGATCTTGGCGCTCGTGATCGCGACCTCGTTCTCCATGATCTTCGGTGAGCTCGTACCGAAGAACCTCGCAATCTCCAAGCCGATGCCCACCGCCCGCGCGACTGCGGGCCTGCAAGCAGGGTTCTCGCTGATCTTCCGGTGGGCCATCAACGGCCTCAACGGAACCGCCAACTGGATCGTGCGACGCCTGGGCATCGAACCCGCGGAGGAATTGCGCTCCGCGCGATCACCGCAGGAACTCGGGTCCCTCGTGCGGACGTCCGCGCAGCGCGGGTCCATCGACAAGGGCACGGCGATGCTCGTCGACCGTTCACTGCAGTTCGGTGACCGCACGGCAGAAGAGCTGATGACTCCGCGAGTGAAGATCGAATCGCTGGAACTTTCGGACACCGTCGCAGACCTGATCGTGACGGCGTCGCGGACCGGCTATTCGCGCTTCCCGGTCGTTCGCGGCGATCTCGACGACACGGTCGGCGTCGTACACATCAAGCACGCGTTCACCGTTCCGGCCGAACGTCGGCGCACGACGCGCGTCGACAGTCTGGCTCAACGTGTTCCCGTCGTGCCGTCGAGCCTGGACGGAGACACCGTCATGGAGCGAATCCGCTCCGACGGTATGCAGGTTGCGCTCGTCGTCGACGAGTACGGCGGAACTGCCGGCATCGTCACGATGGAAGACCTCATCGAGGAAATCGTCGGCGATGTGCGCGACGAACACGACGAACCCGAACTCGACGTGCAGCGCGTCGGCGACGGATGGTCGTGCTCCGGTCTCCTTCGCATCGACGAGGTCACTTCGGCTACCGGGTACACCGCTCCCGAAGGCGACTACGACACGCTCGGTGGGTTGGTGCTCACCGAACTGGGCCGCATCCCCGACGAGGGTGACGAGGTGGAATTGCCCGACGTCGACTCGTCCGGTGATTCGCGCGGAAAGTGGATCGCACGAGTGACCGGCATGGACGGCCGCCGTATCGACCGGGTGACCATCACGCCGGTCCCCGCTTACGTCGAACCCGAATCCGCAGACGACAGCAAGAAGGAGTCCGACGATGAATAACCTCTTCGGTGTACTCCTCACCGTCGTGCTGCTCGCCGGCAATGCATTCTTCGTCGGTGCAGAGTTCGCACTGATCTCCGCACGACGTGACCGTCTCGAAGCACTGGTCGCGCAAGGCAAGAAGCGGGCGCTCACAGTCATCAAGGCCGGTGAGAACCTCTCGCTCATGCTTGCGGCGGCTCAGCTGGGCATCACGATCTGCTCGATCCTCCTCGGTAAGGTCGCCGAGCCCGCCATTGCGCACCTCCTCGAGGTGCCGATGGAAGCCGTCGGCCTGCCCGACGGATTGCTGCACCCGATCTCGTTTGCCATCGCGCTGTCGCTCGTCGTCGTGCTGCACATCCTGCTCGGCGAGATGGTGCCCAAGAACATCGCGTTGGCCGGCCCCGAGAAGACGGCCATGCTGCTCGTTCCCGTGCATCTGGCGTTCATCAAGATCGCTCGCCCGATCATCGCGTTCTACAACCTGTGCGCGAACGGAGTGCTCAAGCTTCTGCGCGTCGAACCCAAGGACGAACTCGACGTCACGGTCTCGGCGGTGGAGTTGTCCGCGATGATCGGTGAATCGCGATCCGAAGGTCTGATCGACGCCGAAGAACACCGGCGGTTGAAGCAGGCACTCGAATCGACCGATCGGACCGTCTCCGAGGTCCTGATCACTCTCGACAAGGTGCGGACCATTCCCCTCACACCGTCGGGAACAACACTGGGTGAGATCGAGCGTGCGGTCATCGAGACCGGATACTCGCGTTACCCGGTGCGAGCGAGCGACGGATCGCTGGCTGGGTACGTGCACCTCAAGGACGTGCTCGACGAGGTGCTCGACGAGGCCGCTGGACCGGACACCGTCGTTCCGACGTCGGATATCCGGCCGCTGCCCATCGTTCCGCTCAACACACCGCTGGCCGAAGCGTTGGCCGGCCTTCGTCGGGCCAGCTCGCACCTCGGCGCTGTCACGGACGCTGACGGAGTGGTGATCGGTATCGTCGCGCTCGAGGATCTCCTCGAGGAGTACGTCGGAACGGTCCGCGACGGCACGCACCGCGGCACGGATGCTGTTCCCGGACAAAGAAACAGCTGATCGATGACACGTTCGGTGCATTCACTCGCACTCGCGCAGAGCGAGTGGACGGCTCGGCGGGCGCTTCACCTCGAGGAGGTGGAGAAGCTCGTCGAGCCGCACCGAGCGCGTCGTAGCGCCGGTATCTCTCACCCGGTGCACGACTTCCTCTTCACGTACTACAACTTCAAACCCGCTCAACTGCGCCGCTGGCACCCCGGGTACGGAGTCGCGCTCGAGAACGCCGCCGAATACGCAGCCTTCTCCGGCTACCGCGTCGACGATTCGGGTACCGCGACGGTCGAGGCCTCAGTGCTGGAGCGTCGGCGTCACACAGTCGAATTCGTGTGGAATCTGTTGAATCAGACGTCTGCGCGGCCCGCTGTGCTGGGTTGCTTCGGCCTCCACGAATGGGCGATGGTCTATCGCGGCGGCGAGGACGCAATCCGTCACCAGTCGGTGCCGCTGCGACTCGGGTTCGCCGGTACCGACGCGGTCGTCGAATCCCTGCCACTCAAATGCACGCACTACGACGCGTTCCGGTTCTTCACACCGGACGCGGCCCCCAAGAACTCGCTCCCGCTTGCACGCGAAACTCAGATCGATCACGAACAGCCGGGCTGCCTGCACGCCGGTATGGATCTGTACAAGTGGAGTTTCAAGTTGTTGCCACTCGTCGATTCCGACCTGGTGATGCGGTGCTTCGAACACGCGCTCCTGGCCCGTGAACTCGACATGTGCGCGAGCCCATACGACCTTGCCGAGTACGGGTACTCCCCCATTCGTATCGAAACTCCCGCGGGCCGCGCCGAATACGTGCGTCAGCAACAACAGTTGGCGGATCGTGCTGCGCCGCTCCGCGATACGCTGGCAGAGAAGTGCCGGGAGCTTCTCGGCTACTGAACTGCCGAAAGGCGTCGCATGGATCACGGGTACGGGTTCTATCTCGACGAATACCAGCGTGACGTCGGGGTGCACACCGACGACCGACGCGGGCACATCGAATGCCCGGACTCGGCGGGTTTCCTTGCGGCGCACTTGCCGGTGTTCGACCTCGCTGCGGGCTCGGTAGCGGCGTTCGCCTCGGCGATTCATCGGTCAACCGGCCCGGGCGACGGACACTGGACCCTCGATCCCGAGCGCATCGCCGCCTCCTTCTCGAGCGATCGACTGTTCCGGATCGGCGGCGAGCCGATCAACGGGTTCTCCGAGCACTCGGGGTTCTTTGCCGCCCGCGACGGTTGGGTCCGCACGCACGGCAACTATCCGCACCATCGCGACCGCCTCCTCGCCGTCCTCGAGCTCGATCATGGATCACCCAAAGATGCAGTGGCGCAACGGATATCCGAACTCAGCGCCATCGAGATCGAGCAGCAGGCCGCCGAGATCGGAGCCATCGCGGTCCGTGTTCGTACCGAGACCGAGTGGCGCCTGAGTGAGCAGTGCGCAGCTGCGAGGTCTGCGCCTCTGGTATCCATCCGAGCACGCGACGAGGGAAAACCCCGCACGCATCCGACGCGCCCACGCGTTCTCGACCTGACCCGCGTCATCGCCGGTCCGGTCGCGACGCGTGCCCTGGCGTTGGTCGGCGCTGACGTTCTGCGGATCGATCCCCCGGCGATCCCCGAGATCGGATGGCAGCACCTTGACAGTGGACAGGGCAAGCGGTCGGCGCTTCTCGACCTGAAGTCCTCGGCCGGAGCGACAGCGTTCCGAGAACTCCTCGAAACCGCAGACGTACTGGTCACCGGCTACCGGCCGGGTGCACTCGAAGCCCTCATCGGGCAGGATCTTCCCGCCCACCTGATTCACGGGCGCGTCAGCGCATGGGGATGGGAAGGTCCGTGGGCGAATCGCCGCGGCTTCGACAGCATCGTGCAGGCCGCATCCGGTATCTCGTTCCTCGAGGGCGGTGAGAACCCTGGTGCGCTTCCGGCGCAGGCACTCGACCACTCGACCGGATACTTCTTGGCAGCGGGGATCCTCGACGCGTTGACGCTGCGCTCGCAGGACGGCCGTGGCCGCGATGTCGACGTGTCATTGGCCAGCACCGGCGCCCGTCTTCTCGACGCACCCGGCCGAACCGTCCATCCCGGTCTACCGACCGCTCCCGGCCTGAATGTTGTTGTCAACCATGCCGACGTGACCACCGCACGACCCGCGCTGGCAGAGTTCGAGGACTACCCCGAACCAGCCCATCCGTGGGGATCGGATCGCGCGGAGTGGGCACACTGAGGGACCGGCACATTCAGGGCAAGATGGACCTGTGAAGTCACATACCTACACACTCGACCTTCAGTGGACGGGCGATCTGGGAACCGGAACGTCCAGCACGCAGGGATATTCGCGCAATCATGCAATATCCGCGGTCGGAAAGCCGGAACTTCTCGGCAGCTCCGATCCCTCGTTCCGCGGTGACGCGCAGCGATGGAACCCCGAGGAACTGCTCGTTGCCTCCCTCGCCCAGTGCCACATGCTCTGGTACCTCGGGCTGGCAGCTGCCGCTGGGGTCGTCGTTCTCGACTACAGCGATCAGCCGGTCGGCAGCTTGATCGAGGAATCCGATGGCGGCGGCCAGTTCATCGAAGTGACGTTGAATCCGACGGTGTTGGTCGCGGAGGCGTCGATGGTCGAGAAGGCCCAGGAGCTTCACGGCCCCGCACACACGAAGTGCTTCATCGCTCGGTCGGTGAACTTCCCCGTCCTGCATTCCCCGACGATCCTGGTGGCCACCGATGAGTGACATGCAGAAACTCATCGTCGACGTCGACACCGGTATCGACGACTCGTTGGCGCTTCTCTATCTCCTTGCCAGCCCCGAAGCCGAGATACTGGGGATTGCGAGCACCGCCGGCAACGTTCCGGTGGAACAGGTCGCGGCCAACAACTTGAACTGGCTTGCGCTCTGCGGCGCCCCGGACATCGAGGTTGCACTCGGCGCCCGCGAGCCATTGGTCATACCGTTGCGCACCACCGAGGAGACTCACGGTCCGCAAGGAATCGGCCATGCGGTCCTCCCCGATTCGGGTCGCAAGCGCTCGGTCCGAACCGCCACCGACCTCTGGGTGGATCTCGTCCGGGAGTACCCCGGACAACTCACCGGGCTGGTGACGGGGCCGCTCACCAACCTGGCCTTGGCGATCAGACGTGAACCCGATCTGCCGTCTCTGCTGAAGCGACTGGTAGTGATGGGTGGGTCGTTCAACTATCCGGGCAACACGACGCCGACCGCGGAGTGGAACGTCTCGGTGGATCCGCACGCCGCCAAGGAGGTGTTCGACGCGTTCTCCGTCGTACCCGCGCACCGGCGCCCGATCATCTGCGGCCTCAACGTCACCGAATCCATCGAGATGTTCCCCGAACATGTGCGTCGGCTCGCCGAAGCTGCCGGGAGCACCCCGGAAGAGATCATCTCGCCTGACGACGGTCCCGACGTCCGCAGTTCCGCGTCCAACAGCGTGATCAGGCATATGTCCGACGCAATCCGGTTCTACATGGAATTCCATCGTGAATACGACCAGGGATTTCTTGCTCACATGCATGATCCCTTCGCTGCTGCCGTCGCGCTCGATCCGAGCTTGGCGACGCTGAAGCCGGCAACGGTAGATGTCGAAACCGAGAGTCCACTGCTGATCGGAACGACGGTCGCGGACTGGGTCGGGCACTGGCAGCGTGAGCCCAACGCGGATATCGCGGTCAGCACCGATCCGGCGGAATTCTTCGATCGACTTGTCCACCGAGTGGGAAATTACGCCCGCGTCGTGGGTTGACCGAGCCGGGCACCGGCTATGCTCGCATGGACAGAACACCAACGAACGAGAACAAAGGACCTGACGTGCAGATTTCCAGCCACGATGCCTCCCCGGCATTTGCGCTCGGATTGATGGCGTTCTGGCCCACTCGTCGTAGCGCATGCTTCGATCAGGCGTGTTGCTGAGCGGCGATTCTCGCTGCCTGCACCCCTGACTTTGTCGCTTCTTCGCTCGGAGTCTGTGTTCTCATGTTCAACCTTCTTTTGTTCACCCTTGTCGGCGTCGGCGCCCAGCTCGTCGACGGCGCCCTCGGTATGGCCTTCGGTGTCACCGCAACCACTCTGTTGATGATCGGTGGCCTCGGTCCGGCTCAGGCCAGCGCCGCTGTTCACCTGGCCGAGGTCGGCACCACCCTCGCTTCGGGTGTGTCGCATTGGAAGTTCAAGAACATCGACTGGAAGCTCGTCGCCAAGCTCGGTGTGCCCGGCGCAGTCGGTGCATTCATCGGCGCAACTGTGCTCTCGGGTCTGTCCACCGAAGCGGCAGTACCCATCACGGCGACGATCCTGCTGGCCATCGGTATCTATGTGGCACTACGCTTTTCGGTCCGCCCACCGGCCGTCGCGGACGCTCATACCACCCCGCACACTGCACGTTTCCTGTCCCCACTCGGCCTGTTCGGTGGTTTCATCGATGCATCCGGCGGTGGTGGTTGGGGTCCGATCACCACCAGCACGCTGCTCTCACGAGGAAAGACCGCGCCGCGCACCGTGATCGGCTCGGTCAGCGCCTCGGAGTTTCTGGTCGCGTCAGCCGCGTCGCTGGGATTCCTTGTCGGATTGGGACGTGAGTCGGCGGGAAACCTCCTCGTTGTCGCCGGTCTCGCGCTCGGCGGTGTCATCGCAGCTCCGTTCGCGGCGTGGCTGGTCAGCCGCGTACCTGCAACGTTGCTCGGAACGGCGGTGGGCGGCGTCATCGTGTTGACCAACGCACAGAAGCTGTTCAAATCCTTCGACATCACCGGGGCGGTCACAGTGGCCGGTTACCTGACCATTCTCGGCGCGTGGGCAGCGCTGCTGTTCTACGCGTGGAAGCGGTCCACGCTCACCCCGGCCGAGGCAGAAGGCGATTTCACAGGAGTCGAACTCGCTGTCGAGACCGAACTCACCGAGCCTGCAGTCAAACGCGAACGATAGCTCGTCACAGAAGAAATCCCGGGTATCCGCGCTCGGATACCCGGGATTTTGTTCTTTCCGCGCTAGTTGCTTCCGTCGAACGCGTCGAGAATTCGCCCCGCCGCCAACGCTGCCGTCAGCGAACCGTCACGCACGCTCTGCTCGACGTCGGCCCGGATCGCACGCACCCGATCGTTGCTCGAGAGCCTGCGTAGCAGCTGATCGTTGACCATCGTCCAGGTCCAATCGACCTGTTGCTTGCGACGCTTCTCCTCGAACTGTCCCGCTTCGGTGAGCACCTCACGGTGTTTGGTGACAGTTCCCCAGAACTCGTCCAGCCCGACACCTTCGAGACCGCTCATCGTGATGACGGGCGGCTTCCAGATGGCGTCGTGCGGGTAGATCAGGCGAAGCGCACCCGCCAATTCGCGGGCAGCGCCCTTTGCCTCGCGCTCATGCTTGCCATCGGCCTTGTTGACCGCCACCAGATCTGCGAGCTCGAGGACACCCTTCTTGATGCCCTGGAGCTGATCACCGGTACGAGCGAGGGTCAGGAACGTGAAGCAGTCCACCATGTTGGCAACAGTGACTTCGGACTGGCCGACACCCACCGTTTCCACCAGGATGACGTCGAAACCGGCAGCTTCGAGAAGCACGATGGTCTCGCGGGTTGCCTTGGCAACACCACCGAGCGTGCCGGACGTCGGTGACGGCCGGATGTACGCATTCGGTTCGACGGTGAGCCGAGCCATGCGTGTCTTGTCGCCGAGAATCGAGCCGCCGGTGCGGGTGGACGACGGATCGACCGCCAACACCGCAACCCGATGTCCCTTGCCCAGCAAGTACATTCCGAGCGCGTCGATGAAGGTCGACTTGCCGACGCCGGGAACGCCGGTGATGCCGATCCGGTGCGCTCCCCCGGCCTCCGGCAGCAACTTCAGTAGAAGTTGCTGCGCGAGGGCCCGGTGGTCGTCGCGGGTGGACTCGACGAGGGTGATCGCCCGAGCGAGGCCGGCACGCTGATTTCCGCGCACCGCCTCGGCGAGGGAATCAATGTCGATGGGCTGACGTGCCATCTTCAGTGACCCCCTTCTCAGCTGTTGTCGTGACCCAGTTGGGCGGAGAGCTTCTCCAACAATCCGCTGGCAGCGTCGGCGATGACGGTGCCGGGCGGGAAGATGGCAGCAGCGCCGGCCTCGTAGAGTTCGTCGAAGTCACCGGGCGGAATGACGCCGCCGACGACGATCATGATGTCGGGACGACCGGCCGCAGCCAGAGCCTCCCGCAGCGCCGGCACCAAGGTCAGGTGACCGGCGGCCAACGACGACACACCGACTACGTGGACGTCGTTGTCGGCCGCCTGATTGGCGACCTCTTCGGGGGTCTGGAACAGCGGTCCGACGTCGACGTCGAATCCGATGTCCGCGAAGGCCGTGGAGATGACCTTCTGGCCACGGTCGTGACCGTCCTGGCCCATCTTCGCGACGAGGATGCGGGGACGACGTCCCTCGTCCTCGGCGAACTTCTCGACCAGTTCCATCGCCTTGCTGATGTTGCTCACCGTTCCTGCCTCGTCGCGGTACACACCACTGATGGTGCGGATCTCGGCCTGGTGGCGTCCGTACACCTTTTCGAGGGCGTCGGAAATCTCGCCGACGGTAGCCATCGCGCGGGCGGCGACGACAGCGAGGGCGAGGAGGTTGTTCTCCATGCCGCCTTCGGTGGATGCGGCAGCGCGAGTGAGGTTCGCCAGTGCGGCCTCGACGGCTTCCGGATCACGTTCCGCGCGAAGACGAACCAACTTCTCGAGCTGTTCCTTGCGGACCTTGGAGTTCTCGACCTTGAGAACTTCGATGGTGTCGACCTCGTCGGGAACGTACTTGTTGACGCCGACGAGCGGCTGCCGACCGGAGTCGATGCGTGCCTGGGTGCGGGCGGCAGCTTCCTCGATGCGCAGCTTCGGGATGCCTTCGTTGATGGCCTGAGCCATTCCGCCGGCTTCCTCGACCTCTTCGATGTGCTTACGAGCCCGGTTGGCGAGTTCGTTGGTGAGCCACTCGACGTAGTACGAGCCACCCCACGGGTCGATGGGACGCACGGTGCCGGATTCCTGCTGCAGCAGCAACTGGGTGTTACGGGCGATGCGGGCGGAGAAGTCCGTCGGCAATGCGATCGCTTCGTCGAGTGCGTTGGTGTGCAAGGACTGAGTGTGGCCCTGGGTGGCAGCCATGGCTTCGACGCAGGTACGCGGAACGTTGTTGAAGACGTCCTGCGCGGTCAGGGACCAGCCGGAGGTCTGCGAGTGGGTACGCAGCGAGAGAGACTTCGCGCTCTTGGGATCGAACTTGGCAACAAGCTCGGCCCACAGGAGGCGTCCGGCGCGGAGCTTGGCGACCTCCATGAAGAAGTTCATGCCGATGGCCCAGAAGAAGGACAGGCGAGGTGCGAACTTGTCGATGTCCATACCGGCGTCGAGGCCGGCGCGGATGTACTCGACGCCGTCGGCGAGGGTGTACGCCAGTTCCAGATCGGCCGTCGCTCCGGCTTCCTGGATGTGGTAGCCCGAGATCGAGATGGAGTTGTACTTCGGCATTTCCGCGCTGGAGTACGCGAAGATGTCCGAGATGATCCGCATCGAGGGCTTCGGCGGATAGATGTAGGTGTTACGAACCATGAACTCTTTGAGGATGTCGTTCTGGATCGTTCCGGCCAGCTTGTCCGGAGTGACACCTTGCTCGCCTGCCGCAGCGACGTACAGCGCGAGAATCGGCAGCACGGCGCCGTTCATCGTCATCGAGACCGACACCTGCGAGAGGTCGATTCCGTCGAAGAGCTGACGCATGTCGAGGATGGAATCGATTGCGACACCGGCCATTCCGACGTCACCGGCAACGCGAGGATGATCGGAGTCGTAGCCGCGGTGTGTGGCGAGGTCGAAGGCGACCGAGAGGCCCTTCTGACCGGCCGCCAGGTTACGACGGTAGAACGCATTCGACTCCGCGGCAGTGGAGAATCCGGCGTACTGGCGAATGGTCCACGGCTGGTTCACGTACATGGTCGGGTACGGACCACGCAGGAACGGCGCTGCGCCCGGGAAGCTGTCGAGCGGGTAACCCGACTCGGCGGCGGCCGTGCGGTCCGCACCGGTGTACACCGGCTTGACGTCGATGCCTTCGGGGGTGGACCAGACAACCTGCTCGGCGGCGTAGTTGTTGGCGTTGGCGCCGTCTTCGATGAGCGCCTGGGCCTGCTCGACCGACGGCGGTGTGGGTGCCGGAGACTGCGGGTCCTCGAGTGGGACCTCGGCGAAACTGCCGATCACGTGCTTGACCTCTCGTGTCGTCACTTGGAGCTTCCCGTCTCGATGAAGTCGAGCAGTTCGGTCAGAGCCGACACTGCGTCGATGCGGGCGGTGAGGAATCCGTCCGGGCGAGAATCGCCGGTCGCGTCGGCGACTGCCTTTTCCGGTCCTGCGAGCAGCACCTTGGTGATGCCGGCGGCGCGAAGTTCGGCGACGGCCGCTGCGGCGCTCTCGCCGTAGCGCTTGTCCGTGCCGCACAGCACGGCGACGGTGGCACCGGAAGCCTTGACTGCAGCGGAGATGGCTTCGGCGCCCACCTCGAGCGGGCCGGGGTTGACTGCGTCGATACCACCCGAAGCGAGCAGGTTGGACGCAAACGTGGTGCGCACGTTGTGTTCTGCAACCGAGCCCAGCGGCGCGAGAAGCGCAGTGGGACGGGCGCCGCCGGCGGCGAGGAACGCGTCCGAACGGTCACGAAGCGCTTCGAATGCAGCTGCGTAGCGGGCGACGGACTGGCCGGGCTCGACGGCTTCGGCGGACAGCGGCGTTTCGCCGAGGTTCGGGAACTCGTTGACACCGGTGACCGTGGTCTTGCGGTGTGCGATGTCGGAGTCGCGCTTGGCCTTGGTAGCGGCGATGCGACCGGAGACGATTCCCGCTTCGAGTGCCGCCAGATATCCGCCGGCTGCTTCGATTTCCTGGAAGAACTCCCACGCGGTGGCGGCGATCTGCTGTGTCAGGTCCTCGACGTACCAAGACCCGGCCGACGGATCGAGGACACGGCCCAGGTGCGACTCCTCGAGCAGGAGCAGCTGTGTGTTGCGCGCGATGCGCGAGGAGAAGGACTTGCTGACACCGAGGGTGCCGTCGACCAGGGCGACGTCGAACGGAAGAACAGTCACTGCATCTGCTCCGCCGACGCCGGCGCCGAATGCGGCGAGGGTCGTGCGCAGCATGTTCACCCAGGGATCACGCTGAGCCATCATCGCGGCGGAGGTGACTGCGTGCTGCGGCGCTCCACCGAAATCGGAAGCTCCGCAGACCTGGGCGATGCGTGCCCATACGAGACGTGCGGCGCGGAACTTCGCGATGGTCTGGAACTGATCGTCGGTTGCCGCGTAGCGGAAAGCCAACTGCGACAACGCAGCACCGATGGTCAGGCCGCTCTGGGCGGTGAGTGCACGGAGGTACTCGAGGCCGGCGGCGATTGCGGCTCCGAGTTCTTCGGCATCCCCGGCACCCGCATTGTGAAAGGCCGTGCCGTCGACGGTGATCGCGTGCACGGTTTCCGCACGAGCGGCGGCGAGGGCGGCCAACTCGACTGCGCCTGCAAGTTCGACGTCGGCTGCGCCGGAGAACGAACTGGTCAGCGGTGCTGCACCGAGGTGAACTCGGATACTGCTGCGATCGCTGACACCGTCGCCGGCTTCGCTGCGTGCATCGAGGAGTGAGAAGAGTGCTCGGGCTGCATCGTTTGTCGCTGCGCCTGCATCGAGCGTGAGCGGTGCGAGGTCGAGAAGCACGCCCTCGAGCGCAGCGGCGAGGTCGGTGACCGGAACGCCGTCGGCGCCCACCTTCAACCAGAGTGCGCTGACTCCGTTTTCGAGGGCGTCCAGGATGGCGCGATTGGTCTCGGCCGCCGAGGCGGTTCCGAATGCAGCGGAAACCAACCAACCGGCATTGACATCACGGTGAGCGTCGACGCCACGCACGTACGGAAAAGTGCCCGGCAAGCTCTGCTCGGGACGCTCGTCGCGTGGGCTGTAGAGCGGTGCGACAGTGACACCGTCGTAGGTGACGGTTTCGAGCAGTTTCTGTGGCTCGGGGCCCAGTTCTGCCGCGTCGACTCTGCGGGACTTGGCGAGCACACCGGCTACGGAGCGCTGCCACTCCGCGTACGCCTGCTCGACAGCCTCGGCTTCTGAAGCTAATGACACTGTGTCCGCTCCCTCTCATTTTTTGCGTGAGCGCTTTACCGATAATCGGATTTGTTCGTTAGTTCTGTGATGCTAACCCGCGGTTGAGCCCAGATATCGTGAGGATCACGTCATGTTCTTCACAGGGCTGTTCGTGGCCACTTTCCGACCGGCCGGGCGACGTGCGGATTCGGTCGTTCGTGCACGTGTAACCGGCCCTTACCTAGCGATTGTTCAGCATGTTTGCGGGTTACCCGCGAGTTCGTTTCACTGGCCGGGACTGCAGGTGAAGGCCGCTCCGAAAGCCTAGTGGTTTTCGTCACAGCGCCGTTTCATTGTCGCCTGGAGCACGTCGCTTTGCTGCCCCGTGGCGATGTTCGACTCGCGATTGCGGGTCGGCAGTCGGCCTGGTTCACCGTTCGCAGGTAGCCTTGTGACCTGTGATGGGACGCCTGCTGGACCGAAGATTGATCGCAATAGTCCTGGTAGTGCTCGCTTTGTTCCTCGCAGCCCTCCTCGCCCCACATCCCACGGTGTCTCAGGTACGCGAGTGGGCGGACTCGGTTGGCCCGGCGTTTCCCCTCGTGTTCTTCCTGGTTCATTCGATAGTCACCGTCGCGCCGTTCCCGCGCACCGTCTTCACGCTCAGCGCTGGGGTTCTCTTCGGCTCGGCAACCGGCATCGCCCTTACTGTGGCGGCAACGACTGTGAGCGCCGTTCTGGCCCTCTACCTTGTCCGCGCGATCGGCCGCGACGTCGTGTGGCAACGGATTTCGAGTCCGACGATCCGGCGGGTGGACGAGCGGATCGAAAAGCGGGGGTGGCTGGCCGTCGGCTCTCTGCGCTTGATCGCGTTTGTCCCCTTCTCGGTGGTGAACTACTGCTGCGGCATTTCGTCGATCCGGATCGTGCCCTACATCCTTGCCACCGTCGTCGGCATCTTGCCCGGCACTGTTGGGATTGTCGTTCTGGGCGATGCACTCTCCGGCGAAGCCGATCCTCGTCTCCTGATTCTGTCCGGGATCTGCATTGCGATCGGCATCGCCGGTCTGGTGTTCGACGCTCGCCGTCAGCCTTCACCGGGCGAAACCATCGTTGACAACGGTCAACCCCAAGAGGTTGATTTGATTGAGTCAACCCAAAACGATTGACTATTGAAAGTCAACTATCTAGCATTGACTAATGTTTGTACTGACGGTGGATCAGCGAGGTAGCCGACGGGATGTCGACCGCGTCGGGGACATCATCGACGACATGGCCGATTGCAGGCTCCTGCGGCCGTTCGAGCGCACAGCGGGCGACGAGATTCAAGCGGTGACCGACGATCCGGCGCTACTCGTCCTCGTCGCACTCGAGCTGATTCGGCGCGAGCACTGGAGTGTCGGGATCGGGATCGGTCCCGTCGAGCAGCCTCTCCCACGGCAGACCCGGGCCGGACGCGGACCGGCATTCGAAGCTGCTCGGATCGCCGTCGAGCGAGCCAAGCGAGCTCCGGCCAGAATTGCCGTCGAACAGGCGCCGGCGGACAGCTCACGCGACGAACTCGCCGCAGATGTCGATGCCGCGTTCACCTTGCTCGGAACGATCGTCACGAGACAGACGAAGGACGGACGCGAAGCCATCGCCCTGATGGACAGCGGACTCACTCAGGTCAGCGCGGCGGCCCACCTCGGAATCACCAAACAGGCCATGTCCAAGCGACTCCTGACAGCCGGGTGGCACGCAGAACTCGCCGGGCGCAGACTCGCAGAACGACTTTTGGTCAGACTCCAGCCCTAGACTGCTCACGCTCGCACCGGTACAAACTCGTCGACACAGCAGGGGGCTCGAATACATGGTCGTTCTGGCGTTGATCGCGCTCGCCGTCGCCGCCGCGGCACCAGCAGTTGCAGCGGCACTGGGACCGCTCAGTCGTGGTCGACTGGAAGTCCCCGAATGGGCGTCGTCCGTGGTGGCTCTTCCGGCGCTGGGTGTTGCCGCACTGGCATCGACCCGAACGACCCCGGTCACCGGTTTCGCTCTCGGGGCGACGCTTGTCCTGTGCGTACTTGCCGCCGCCACGGCCGGTGCACCGTTGGTACTTGCCACCTTCAAGATCGCTCGTCGCCAACCGGACGGGAGCCCGGCACCGGACGCCGGACCTCTTCGGGGCGGACGTGTGATCGGCATCCTCGAACGGCTTGCGGTGGCGGCGTCGATTCTTGCAACCTGGCCGGAGGGGATCGCGATCGTCTTGGCAGTCAAGGGGCTCGCGCGGTACCCGGAACTTCGTGAACCGCACGCGTCCGAGCAGTTCATCATGGGAACCTTCGTCAGTGTCCTCTGGGCGATCGCCGTATGCGGAACGGGTCGGGCACTCATCACGTAGGTGATGAGTGCCCGTCCCGATCAACGTTCGCTACGAGAGGCGTCTACTGGCGCTGGCCGCCCTCCGGCGGCTGATCCTGGTAGGGGTACTTCTGCTGGAATTCTTCGCGTTCGGACGGCAGCGGTAGCTGACCGGGCCAAGGATTTTCACTCTGCGGCGGCAGCGCGGGATCTACGAATCCGGGCTGCTCGGGCGCACTTTCACGGCGGTGCCTGACCGCAGCTGCCGGGTCTTCGACGGGAGTACGTGCAGCAACTTCAGCAGCGCGCACTGCTTCCGCGATAGCCGGATCGGATTTGGTCTCGAACCACTCCGCCACCTCGGCTGAATCGTCCTCAGGATTGGGAAGATTCTCTTCGGCGGCCGGCGGCTCGTACCGGAAAACGCCATCCTGCCCTTGCGCGCCAAGCGTTTTGGCAAATCCCTTCAGCGCGTCACCGAAGTCGCTGGGTACGAGCCACACCTTGTTCGCATCGCCTTGCGCCATCTGCGGCAACGTCTGAAGATACTGGTAGGCAAGCAATTCCGGAGTCGGCTTACCGGACTTGATTGCAGCAAAAACCTTCTCGATGGCCTTGGCCTCGCCTTGAGCCTGCAAGTACTTGGCCGCGCGGTCACCTTGAGCACGAAGGATCTGGGACTGACGCTCACCCTCGGCGTTGAGGATCGAGGCCTGCTTGTTTCCCTCGGCAGAAAGAATCTGGCTCTGCTTGGCACCCTCGGCGGTCTTGATAGCGGATTCGCGGTGACCTTCAGCCGTCAGAATCATCGCGCGCTTCTCGCGGTCCGCCTTCATCTGCTTTTCCATCGACTCCTGGATCGAGGGCGGCGGATCGATGCTCTTGAGCTCGACGCGGGCCACTCGCAGGCCCCAGCGACCCGTCGCCTCGTCGAGGACACCACGAAGCTGACCGTTGATGGAATCACGCGAGGTAAGCGTCTCTTCGAGGGTCATTCCACCGACGACGTTTCGCAGCGTGGTGGTCGCCAACTGCTCGACGGCAGCGATGTAGTTGCTGATCTCGTACACCGCAGCTTGCGGATTGGTGACCTGGAAGTACACCACCGTGTCGATGGACAGTGTCAGGTTGTCCTGGGTGATCACCGGCTGCGGTGGGAAGGAGACCACACGCTCACGAAGATCCACCTTGGCGCGCACACGATCGGCGAACGGGATCAAGAACGTGAGCTGCCCGGACACCGTCTTCGAATACCTACCGAGCCGCTCGATCACCGCGGCTTCTGCCTGCGGTACCAGTGCTACCGACTTCGCGACCACCAAGATCACGAATAGCACCAACACACCGAGCACTATGAGTGCTGCCATTAAGGTCCCCTCCAGACGACTGCTGTTGCGCCGTTGATTTCCATCACCGTCACCTTGGTGCCCGGCGGGTACACCTCGGTGGTGTCGTACGGCCTGGCAGTCCACACCTCGCCGTCCAACTTGACCTGCCCGGAATGCTCGCCCACTTCTTCCAGAACCAGAGCGTGCTTACCTTCGAGTGCCTGTATTCCGGTCGGGGTCGGCGGCGGACTACCGAAGCGACGCAACATGATCGGTCGCACGCCCAGGACGAGGGCGGCGGAGAACACTCCGAACATGACGGCGTCGACCCACACCGGGAAGTCGGTGACAGCACTGACACCGGCAGTAGCGAGCGCCCCACCGGCGAGCATCAGCAGGAAGAAATCCCCCACCAGCGCTTCGGCCCCGGCGAGCACCAGTGCTCCGATCAGCCAAATAAGTGCAGCCACAACACCATCTAACCAGAATGTGTGACCCAGGCCGCCGCTACGTCAGTTCGGCTCGGTAACGAAATCGACAAGTTGTTCGACTGCACCGATCAAAGGAGCTTCCAGATCGCGGAAGCTCTCGACCGAGTTGTAGACCCGCCGCCAGCCCTCCTGAGGTGTCCCCCAGCCCAGTTCGCGGCAGATTCCCGTCTTCCAATCCTCGCCGCGTGGAATCTTCGGCCAGGAGGCGATTCCGACAGATTTGGGACGAACGGCCTCCCACACGTCGATGTACGGGTGCCCGGTCACCAACACGTCCGGGCCGAGGCCCTGAGTCAGTTGGGTTTCCTTGGAACCGGTGACCAGGTGGTCGACCAGGACCCCGACGCGGCGGCCGGGACCAGGCCCGAATTCGGCAAGCCGCTCCCCCAGATTGTCGAGTCCTTCGAGATGTTCGACGACAACACCTTCGACGCGAAGATCGTGACCCCACACCCGCTCGACGAGGGCAGCATCGTGTACTCCCTCCACCCAGATCCGGCTGGGCAGTGCCGTGCGGGCGCGTAAGCCTTCGACTCGCGTCGAACCCGAAGCCGACCGTGCGGGTTTGGTGGACACGGGCTTGGGGGCCGGGCGTACGAGGGTGACCGGTGCGCCGTCGATGAGGAAGGCCGCCTCGCGCATCGCGAACAACCGCGTTCGGGAACGACCGTCCTCGAGCCGCACGAAATCGCCGTCGTACGTGCGCTCGAAACCGACTACCGCACCGCAGAATCCCGTCGCCGCATCCTCGACGACAAGATCACGCTCGGCCGCGACTTCAGGCGTCACGCGCTTCTGTTTGCGGGTATGACCCGCAAAAATGTCACCGTATCCGTTGCCACCGCTCACGCCGGATCACGCTAGGTCACAACGCCGGGGCCGCGCATGTCGCCACGCCGAACTAAACTTCACGGTCATGAGTTCTCCCAGCGCAACCCTCACCGTGTGGGCAGCGTCATGGCTCGCCGGCGACGCTGCGCCGGACGACGTCATCGACGCCCTTGCCGCGTGGGCACCGATGCACCTGATCGGCGCCGCCGATGCGGAAACCGCGGTCCGCCACGATCTCGAGTGGCCGGGAGTCACGGCTTCCGGTGTGCCCACCCTGCTCAGAATCGCGCGCTCGGAGGCTGCCGAGGTCCGCCTGGTCCTTCCCACGGCCGGTGATGTACGTGGTCTGCCCACCGGGACCGAGTTCGCGCGCGCTGCGATCGCAACGGGTGAAGGGATACAGATCGGCGCCGTCGGCAAGCCCGGAGTCGGACTCGTGCCGTCGAAGGAAGGCCCGGACGTCCTGCGATGGACGGTCTTCTCCATTCCCACTGTGGCGGGCAGCGCCGAATCGATCGGACTCCGCGAAGCCGAATACGAACTGCGCCAAGCTGTTCGGGACGCAGCCGAGGTGCTCGGCGGGCTTCCGGCCGTAGCCACCGGAATGCCTGGAAACGACGCTCGTACGCTGGTCGCCGAAGCCCTGCAGGCACAGGCCGGACACCGCTGGCCGTCGACACTGTCACCTCGCCATCTACAGGTGATCGACACAGCCGACAACGTGGCAGCCATTCTCACCGTGGCTGCGTCGGTATCGACCAACCAGGCCCCGAGCGTGTCCACTGCGCAGAGGCGTGACGACCTGCTGCGACGACTGTGGGACGTTGTTCGCACTGCCCGTGTCGCGTCGGCGAACAGCGTGTCGATCAGAGCTTGAGCACGAAGTTCCGGCGTTTCTCGGCAAACCCGTTGCGGTCACCGAACATGTCGATCTTCATCTCGTCGAGCTCACGCTCCTCGTAGGGCTCCACCGGATCACGTTCCAGTCGAAGACGTTTGCGCTCCAGCATCGATTCCAGCCGATCTCCTTCGAGCAAGTCGGTGGCGACCTCGCGCAACCACGCCTCGAACAGATCCGGCCGCCTGGGGCCGATCGCGTCGACAAGTCCGATGTCCAAGGCTCGACGGATGCCTATCGCACTGCACTCGGCCAGCAGACTGCGGGCCTGCTGCTCGCCGACCCGAGCCGGAAGTGTGTACGTGTGCAGTTCCGAGCCGAACAGGCCCATCGTGGCGTAATGAGGATTGAGAACCACACCGTCCCTGGCCACGACTACGTCGGCTCCAAGCGGGAGCATGACCCCGCCGGCACCGGCGTTGCCTGTGAATGCCGCCACCACAACCTGTTCCGTACAGGTGACGATCGCTTTCGCGATCTCGTTGATGGCTTTGATGTTGGCCCACGCTTCTCCGGCTTGATCCGACGCGGCCTCGATGACGTTGAGGTGGATACCGTTGCTGAATCTGTCGTAGTCACCCGTCAGGACAAGGATCTTGGTGTCCTGCGCGATCGCCCAGCGGAGCCTGGAGGCCAGTCGCGCGCATTGCTTCGTACTCATCGCACCGTTGTAGAAGCGGAACGAGATATATCCGATTTCGCCGTCGCGGTGATAGTCGGTCTCGGGGTAACGACTCTCCCAGACCTGTGGAACGAACACGTCCGGACGTACGACCGCGGTCGACGGAAGTTTGACATTGCCGGCGCCGACGAGCCGCGCATGTCCGATCCAAACGGAGCCCGCACCGGTGGCAACACGTATTGCCTGGTGGAAGTACTCGACGATGGTGCCGGGCGCTGCATCGACGTGGGTATCGAGGTGAGCGTCGTAGACGTAGACCCGGTCGAGCCCCAACTGAACGGCGACGCCGGGAAACCCGTCGGCGGCGTTGACGGCGCGGACGATGCTCGACGCGTCTTGCTCCCAGCTGAAAACGCGATCGGCCTGTTTCATGCTGGGCCTCGATCGGGTCGAAGCCACGGGCCGCGCAACTAGGTCCGATGGGATCGCCTGGAAGTCAGGAGTACGGAAATGTTCGACGACCTCCGTAATGCACTCCATCGCCGCGTCGGTGACTTCCTCGTTGTATACCGAGGATTTGGTTGCCCCGTTCCGGAGTTCGAACGTCCGCCACGCCCACACCGGCCCGGCATCGAGTTCCTCAGCGGCCTGCAATGCCGTGACACCCCAGATCGGTTCGCCATCCGTTATCGCCCAGTCCAGCGACGACGGCCCGCGATCTCCGGGCGGGCCGGGATGGATGATGATCGTTGTCCACCGCTGCCAAACAGATTCCGGGACATAGGCTTTCAAGAACGGGCAGATGACGAGGTCAAAATCTCCCGAAGAAGTCGCGGCCAGCACTGCGTCCGCGTCGGCGACGACGGCTGTACGGACTTGGTGTCCCGCCTCGCGAAGAACAAGACCGGCCCGCTGCGAGAGACCGTTGTCGGAGGTGACGAGAAGAAGCACGCTCAACGGTGGCGCGAAGGTCGTACGTGGGCGTGAGCGCCGGAACAGCGCCGCCGTCGCCGCTCGCAGACGGCCCCTGCCCGATACACCTTCACGTAGCTTAGCCGTTGCTACATCGCTGGAAATAGCCACAGAAGTCGTGAGCGCGGCCGATTTGGGCATCGGTCGTACTTCGGGGGTCGAAACCATGAATTCCTGCTCGCATGCTCGGGTATCTGCAGCGCAGACCAGACTCCCCCCAGAGCAGGACCGACGCACCGATAGATTGATTGAGGTATTTAGGGACTTTATACCTACCGTCGGTTTGTTTCAATAGCTATTTTCAAGCAAACCGTTTGATCGATCAACCCACAGTCTTGTGATTGATCGCGATATGGCGGTCGATGCGAATATGTTCATCCAGCGTCGGGTAGCGCAAACCGGTGTCCTGGCTGTACCCCTGACGGCGCAACCAATCCAGGACGTCGCCCCAGAACCAGATCCCCCCGGCAACCGAGTTGTACGGAATCGGGAAAGGCGTAGCCGCCTGCCGGACCCCTCGCACCCACTGCCCGACAGCTTGCCGCGTCACCCCCGCACGGTCGGCAATGTCCTGACGTGACACCAGATCGGGATGTGTCCGCTGGGGACGCACGCCTGCAGCCACCAACTGGTCCACCACGGTGATAGCCGTTGTCGCCGCTCGCATACCTTCCGAGGTGAGCGTCAGCAGCTGCAGCCCGCGTCGGTCCTCGACCCTTCCGCCCAAGCTCTCTTCGATCGCCTGCTCTTGCGAGACTGTCAGCATATGAACGATGAATGTGAATTCGTAACGGTGATAGAGGTCTTCGGCCACGCAATGAACATAGCCGTAAGCTGCACTGTTTCCACATGGACACACCCGGATCCCGCCCCCGCACGCACAATGGGCAGATGATCGACGTGGACGACAGCCAGTTCGAGGACATGGTCAAGCGGGCGCTCGACAGCCTGCCACCGAAATTGGGTGCGGAGATGGCCAATGTCGCAGTGACCGTTCAACTCAACTCGAAGGTGGACGACCGGGGCTACTCGGGCTGTATCAGGGCATCCCACTGACCAAGAGAACCACCACGTACGCCGGCGTCCTTCCCGATCGCATCACGATCTACCGCAGGGCCATCTGTGCGATCTGCAGCACCGAAGACGAGGTGATCGAGCAAGTTCGCCGAACAGTGATCCACGAAATCGGCCACCACTTCGGGATCGGAGATCCCCGGTTGCGTGAACTCGGATGGTGACAACCGACTCATCTACAAGTCGGAAATCAGCTAGAGGTTGATAATCGGCGAATTGTCATGTCAGCTGTACCAAGCCCGCAACAATTGAACACTTACAGGAGTTCGCATGGTCAATTTGATCCAGATCGCCCCGAAGAATGCCCCGACGTTCGCGATGAGCCGACAGAAGGCCGCAGAACTGCTGGGCATCTCGGTCGACAGCGTCGCGTTTCTCCTCAAGTCTCGCTATCTCCCGGATCTGGACGCCGGTCGGTTGATCAAGATGGCCAACCAGCCCTGGTTGTACTCGGACGGCGACTTTCCCGTCCTTCAGCAGGGCGCATCCGAACTTGCCCCCAAGAAGATGCTGCCCGCACGTAAGTACATCGGCGAGAGCGCAATTCACTCCGATGCCGAATGCGTGGAGGCCAACCAGGGGCAGTGGGCGGGATTCAACGTCGACCATGTGCTCGGCGCCCGCTTCCTGCCTGTGACGCTGCGCAAGTTTCCGGTGTCGGTGCTGCAGATCCACGACGTCAACGACGACGACGAAGAACGCGTCTCGTTTGTCGCGACCCTCGCCGGGCGAGTCCGCGAACTGGGCGCGCCCGAACTCAACTACATCGACCCGTCACTGAGCCCCGAGGATCGACAGATCGTCGAGACGCTTCTCACCTCGCGCAGCACGTCCACCGTTCCCGGGCCCTGCGGAAAGCTCAAGCATCCGAACACCTGAGCGTCGGACGGTCAGCGGGGACGCTGAACGGCCGCGCAGCAATTGACTGCACACGAGAGACCGTTGGTGGTCGAGCCGAGCAGCGGCTCGACCCCCAGTCGCAGTGGCTGCTCGGCCTCGGCCAGTTCCCGAACGAGCGTGGGCACCAGCTGCGCGAAACGCTGATCGCGGCCGGGCGTTGCTGCCCGAACGAAATCCATCCCGAGTTCGGCTGCCTTGTCCTTGGCCTCGGTGTCCAGGTCCCACACCACTTCGAGGTGATCGGAGACGAAACCGACGGGGCACACGATCACGGCGCGAACATCCTTGGCGGACAACGTATCCAGGTGATCACAGATGTCGGGGTCCAACCACGGAACCTGCGGCGGGCCTGATCGCGACTGCCACACCAGATCGAAATCCTCGACGCCGACGGCCTCGGCAACCAACTTCGCTGCCTCGGCGACCTGTCGACTGTAGAGGTTTCCGCCCTCTGCCGGCGGCCCTGCATTGCGGTCTGCGGCACTCGGTACCGAATGCGCGGTGAACACCAGGCGCGCAGTATCGCGAGTCGCTTCGGGCAACTCTGCGCGGGCCGCGCGCACGCCGTCGGCGAACGCGCCGACGACCAGCGGATGGTCGTAGTACTGGCGAAGTTTTGTCAGCGTCGGTGCGCCGTCACCGACCGCCTCACGGGCACGGGCGATGTCCTCGTGGTACTGCCGACATCCGGAGTAACCACCCCACGCCGACGTGGCGAACACGGCGGCGTTGCGGACACCGTCCTCGCGCATCTTGGCAACGGTGTCTTCGACCATCGGGTGCCAGTTGCGGTTGCCGAAGTACACGGGCAAATCCACGCCGGCTGCTGCCAGCTCACCTTCGACCCGTTCGATCAGGTCTCGGTTGAGCGCGTTGATGGGCGAAACTCCACCGAAATGCATGTAGTGCTCGACGACAGCGTCGAGCCGCTCCGGTGGCACTCCCCTACCGCGCGTGACGTTTTCGAGGAACGGCCGTACGTCTTCGGGTTTTTCGGGACCGCCGAACGACAAAACGAGAAGAGCATCGAACTGCATGTCCATACTTACGGTCATGAGTTCAATCTTGCGCGATGCCGTTCGGCGGGAGTCACCCGGGTACTCACCTGCGTAGTAGAAGGGGTGCTACTAGCCGACCATCGCGTGGAAGCCGCCGTCGACGTAGATGATCGACGCGGTCGTGCCGGGCAACCAATCCGAGAGAACGGTGCAGACCGTTTTGGCGACCGGCTCGCGATCGTCGACGTCCCAGCCGATGGGCGCAGCACCGTCCCATGCGGTGTTCAGCTTGTCCAACTCCGCGCCCGGACCGGTGCTGTCGCCGGCAATGGCCTTGGCGGCCAGGGTCTTGATCGGGCCGGAGGACACCAGGTTCGAGCGGATGCCGCGGACGCCGACCTCTTTGGCCACGTACCGATTGACGGCCTCGAGGGTTGCCTTGGAGACACCCATCCAGTTGTAGAAGGGCATTGCGCGTGCCGGATCGAAGTCCATTCCGACGATGGACGCGTTGTCGTTGAGCACCGGCAGCAAGGCCTTGGCCAGTGCGCTGTACGAGTAGGCGGACACCTCGAGTGCGACCGCCACGTCTTCCCACGGCGCGTCCATGAACGGGCTTCCCAGGCAGGAGCGGGGAGCGAAGCCGATCGAGTGGACGACGCCGTCGATACCCTCGGGAGCCAGCTCGCGCACACGCTCGGCGAGAGAGGCGAGATCCTCCGAGCTCTGGACGTTGAGCGAGATTGCCGGCGGCACGGGCTGCGGCAGGCGCTGGGCGATGCGGTCGATGAGGCGCAGACGATCGAATCCGGTGATCAGTACCTTCGCGCCCTGCTCCTGCGCGACCTTGGCCACGTGGAACGCGATCGACGAATCGGTGATGATGCCGGTGACAAGAATGGTCTTACCCTCGAGCAAGCCGCCCATGAGATGTCCTCCTGATTTCAGACGTACGAGAAAGGTGTGTGTACGAAAAGCGGGTCAGTGCCCCATGCCGAGTCCACCGTCGACGGGGATGACCGCACCCGAGACGTAGGCCGAATCGTCGGAGGCGAGGAAACTGACAACTGCTGCAACATCTTCCGGCTTTCCGGTCCGCTGCAACGGGATGAACTCGGTGGCCTTGTCCTTGACGTCGTCGCCCAGTGCTGCCGTCATGTCGGTCTCGATGAACCCGGGAGCGACGACGTTGGCGGTGATCGAACGTGAGCCGAGTTCCCTTGTCAGGGAACGAGCGATACCGACGATGCCTGCTTTGGACGCGGCGTAGTTGACCTGGCCGGCTTGTCCTGCCAGACCCACCACAGAGCCGAGGAAGATGAACCGTCCGAAACGCGCGCGCAGCATCGACCGGGTCGCACGCTTCGAGAGGCGGAACGTACCGGTGAGGTTCGCGTCGACGACGCTCGTGAACTGCTCTTCGCTCATTCGCATGATCAGTGTGTCGTCGGTGACGCCGGCATTGGCGACGATGACCTCGACCGGCCCCTGGTGCGCTTCGACCTCTTTGAACGCACGGTCGATCGACTCGGTGTCGGTGACGTCGCACACGACGCCGAACAACCCTTCGGGGACACCGGAACCGCGGTGCGTGACGGCTACCTTGTGGCCGTCTGCGGCGAGCCGCTGAGCGACGGCCAAGCCGATTCCGCGGTTACCGCCGGTGACGAGCACCGAGCGAGGTGTGGTGACGGTCCGTTCGGAAACCACTGTCGTGGGAGGGGTAGACATGGCGATCAACCTATCAATTCTCTGCGGGCCGCGTACCAGCGGTATTTGGACAATTCGGAACTGCTCTCGATCAGGGCAGACGCTGCCTGCGTACCAGGGCAATCGTCAGACCAGCGGTCGCGAACACGACGCCGAGGACCAACCACGGTCGACTCGCGTCTCCTCGTGTCGTCTCGAAACCGATCTGCTCTTCGAGCGTGTCGTACACCTGGCGCAGTTCTTCGAGGCTCGATGCCGTGAAGAAACTTCCGCCGGAAAGGTTGGCGATCTCCTTCAATGACGCGTCGTCGACCGGGACGGGGATTCGGTCTCCTTCGATCTCGACTCGCCCGTATGTCGTTCCGAAGGAAATGGTCGAGATCGGAACGCCCTTGTCCTTGGCCTGACGGGCAGCAGTGAATCCGCCCCGCGGATCGTCCGAGCTCTCGGGAACGGTCTGCTTACCGTCGGACAGCAACACGATTCGCGCCGGTGGCGCCTGGTCGCTGCCGCCGAGAACAGCCGACAGCGTGTCGATCGACTGCAACGAGGTGAAGATCGCTTCGCCCGTCGCCGTTCGCTCACTGAGCTTGAGGTTGTCGATGGCGACCTTCGTCGCGTCACGATTCGTGGTGGGCGACACCAGAACCGAAGCCGTTCCGGCAAATGCGACCAACCCGAGGTTGATGCCGGGAGTCAGACCGTCGGCGAACGACTTCGCAGCTTCCTGCGCTGCTGCCAATCGCGTCGGCTCGACGTCGGTGGCCTGCATCGACAGCGACACGTCGATCACGAGGATCACCGTGGCGCGGTTTCGCGGGACCTTCTTGTCTGCCGTCGGACCGGCAAGGGCGACGGTGAAGAACACCAATGCGATGACCATCAGAATCGCCGGAATATGACGCCACCGCCCGGGCCGCGAAGGCGCGACCTTCTCCAACAGTGCGAAGTTCGTGAACCGAAGTGTGTGCTTGGCTCGCTGCTTCTGCACGAGTACGTAACCGACCACCAACGCGGCGATGACAGCGAGGAACAGCAGCCACCACGGTGCGGTGAATTGAGAAAGACTCACGAACGAACGCCCCCAGTTCCGGCGCCGGCACCATAACTGTGTCGGCGTGCCGAGATGAATCTCACGACGTCGGCGATCCAGTCCCGATCGGTGTGCAGGGACATGAGCGGTGCGCCGCAACGACGTAGAGCTTGCCTGACCTCGACGCGGTGCTCGGCGGCGACTCTGGCGAAGTCGGCGCGCAGTTGCGGCGTCGTGGTGAATTCTCTGGTCCGGCCGGACTCGGGATCGTGGAGCACCACGTCGCCCACGTCGGGCAGTTCGAGGTCTCGCGGATCGACCACTTCCACACCGAGCACGTCGTGCCGTCCTGAAATGGCGCGCAGCGAGCGTTCCCAGTCGATCGGTCCGAGGAAGTCGCTGATGACGACCGCGAGTCCGCGCCGACGCTGTGGGCGTCTGAGCGCTTCGATCGCGCCGACCAGATCACCGCGTACCCCGTCCGGCGCGTGCGGAGTCGTCGCGATCTTGCGGAGCATCGCCTGTGCGTGAATTCGCCCACCGCGGGCCGGAATTCGAGTTGTCTGTGCGCCGGTCGAGATGATGGCGCCGACGCGGTTACCGCCCGAACTGGTCAGGTGAGTGATCGCCGCGGCTGCGGCGACGACCAGGTCGCGCTTCTCGCATCCGGCGGTCCCGAAGTCGAGACTTGCGGACAAGTCGATGACGAGCCACGTCTCGAGCTCACGATCTGCGACCGTTTGACGCACGTGTGGGTGCGTCGTCCGTGCGGTGACGGACCAGTCCATCTGCCGCACGTCGTCGCCCGGCTGATACTCGCGGGCATCTCCCGGCTCCGAACCCGGACCGGGAATCAGGCCGAGATGATCGCCGTGCAGCACACCGTCGAGGCGGCGGCGAACCGTCAGCTCGAGGGTGCGCAGCGCAGCGGTGAGTTTCGGGTCGCTGAGCTCGCCGGATCGGAACGACGGCGGAGAACCGGTGGATCCGGCGGGTGTCGCCTGGCCACCGTCGCGGCCTTCGGTCACTGCGGGCGACTCATCGTCTCAGCGGTCGCGATCGGCGCGCCGTTGCCCTGCGGATTAGCTGTGCCCTGTGGGTTAGCTGTGCCCGGTGCGTTGAACTGCGGTGCTTGCGGTGCGCCCTGCTGGGGCGGACCGGGAACGGTAGGAACCGGCCGCGCGGCGATCTGCGGCAGTCCGACGGTCTGCAGCACCCGGGCGATGACGGCGTCGGGAGTCACCTCGTCGGCCATGGCGTCGTAGGAAAGAACGAGGCGGTGACGCAACACGTCCGGGATCACCTCGATGACGTCCTGCGGCACTACGTAGTCGCGCCCGCGGACGAGAGCGAGAGCCCGCGACGCGGCGATGATGCCGAGCGTCGCGCGGGGTGAGGCGCCGTACGCGATCCAACCTGCGACGTCCTCGAGTCCGACCTCACGCGGCGTACGCGTAGCGGCGATGACCCGGACAACGTAATCGACGAGCGCGTGGTGAACGAAGACGTTGCTGGCGACGCGTTGGAGCCTGACCAACTCCTCCGGACCGAGGATCTGGTGCGGCTCCGGAGCCGCGACGCCCATCCGGTAGACGATTTCGCGTTCTTCCTCCACTGTCGGGTAATCGACGAGGATCTTGAACAGGAAGCGGTCGCGCTGCGCTTCGGGGAGCGGATAGACGCCCTCGTTCTCGATGGGGTTCTGCGTCGCCATCACCAGGAACGGATCGGGCATGTGGTACCGCTTGCCACCGATCGAGACGTGGCGTTCTGCCATCACCTCGAGGAGCGCGGACTGCACCTTGGCCGGGGCACGGTTGATTTCGTCGGCCAACACGAAGTTGGCGACGACGGGGCCGAGTTCGGTGTCGAACTCCTCGCGGCCCTGACGGTAGATGCGCGTGCCGATCAGGTCGGTGGGCACCAAGTCCGGGGTGAACTGGACGCGGGAGAACGAACCGCCGACGACCTTCGCGAAAGTCTCGACGGCCAGCGTCTTGGCGACACCGGGTACGCCTTCGAGGAGGACGTGCCCCTTGGCGAGAAGTCCGACGAGAATGCGCTCGACAAGCCGGTCCTGCCCGACGATGACTCGCTTGACCTCGTAAATCGCTCGTTCCAAGGTCTGAACGTCGGCTGCCAGGGAAGGTGCTGCTCCGTCCGCACTTCCACTCGCCTTGCTTACGTCGACCGTTCCGACCGAATCTTCACGTGAGGTCACCAAGAATCCATCGCTTTCACCTAGAAAAGTACCGACAGTAACGTGTTCCCCGTCAACTATTCCAGGTAGTTGCGCTCGATGCCGTAACACCACGTCGGGAACTTGATACTTCCCTGACAATGCGGGTGTCAGCGGCATTTCCTCTGACGGTCAGGACACAAGACGGACGGCGTACGGCGTCATTCCGCCCCACCGAACCGGTGAGACCATGACACTCGAACCGGATTGTGGTGCCTCGAGCATCTGACCGTTACCGAGGTAGAGCGCCACGTGTTGGCTGGCGTTGGGGCCGTAGAAGATCATGTCGCCGCGCTTCATCTCCGAAGACGGAACCTGAGTGCCTGCGGTGTACTGGTAGCCGGTGTAGTGCGGCAGCGAGATCCCGATGCCGGCAAAGGCATAAATCATCAAGCCGGAGCAGTCGAACCCGACCTTGTTGAAGTCGCCGTAACTGTCAGCGACGCCGCCGTCACGGATGCCTCGCGTCGGTCCGTTCTCGTCGCCGCCGCCCCAGGCATACTGCACGCCTAGCTGAGACATTCCGCGGTCGATGACGGATTCGATTGCAGCGCTTCCGGTAACGGAAGGCTTCGGAGTGGTGGGTTTCGGCGTCGTCGGCTTCGGGGTGGTGGGCTTGGGCGTCGTGACCGTTTCCTCGTCGGTGCCGGTCTCTTCGTCCGTGCCTGTTTCCTCGTCGGTCCCTGTTTCTTCGTCAGTCCAGGTGTCGTCGTCGTCCGGTATGACGGTCGGAGTCGGGTCTTCGACCGCGGTGTGCGGACGCTGGGCCGCTGCCAGTGCGGCAGCTCGATCCTTGGCTGCCTGGTCGGCTGCGGCACGGGCGGCGGCCTGAGCGGCCGCTTCCTTGGCAGCGGCTTCGAGAGCCTTCTGATGAGCTTCCTCGGCACGGCGCTGTTCGTCCCAGGTCGCGTATGCCTGGCGTTGACCCTGCAAGCCGGCGACGGCGTTGCGGGCGGCGTCGAGCTGAGCCTGGGCAGAGTTGCGCTCGGCTTCGATCGCGGCCTTCTTGGCTACCTGCTGATCGAGAGCGTTGCGCGCGATCTGAATCGCTTGCTCCGCCAGATCCTTCAGCTGCGCGGCGACCTCGGCGGCGGCATCGGCCTGCTGCTTGGCCTGGCGGGTCGCGGAATCCTTGTTCGCCTGCTCGGTACGTGCTCGCTGGAGACCGTCGAGCACTGCACTCTGCGTATTGGCGAGAAGCTTGAGGACCTGCGCGCGGTCGAGAACGTCGCCAGGACCCTTGGCGTCGAGGAACGACGAGATCGACGCAGTATTGGTGCCCTTGACGTAGCTCGAGCGTGCGTACTTGTCGAAGTCCGTCTGAGCGACCTCGATCTGCGCCGACGCGTCCTTCAGAGCTTGTTTCGTGACTCCGACGGCCTGCGCTGCGGAGTCTGCGGCGCCGCGAGCGTTCTGCAGATCCACGAGAGTCTTGTTGACGTCTTCACGCTTGATCGCAACTTCGTTGTCGAGTGCCGACAACTGTTCGTTTGCCGATGCGACTTGATTGATGAGCGCGCTGACGGTGCCGACGCTCGACGAGACCTGCGAATCTGCCGCGGCGATATCCGAGTCACTCGGATTCGGCGGCGGTGGCGGTACGGCCGAGGACATGGCCGGCGTCCCGACGATCAGGGATCCGACGACGCCGAATCCGATGACCAGTTGCGCCAGGCGCATCGATTTACGGGAAGGACCACGACGGGACTCGCCGCCACGTGTTACTTGCCTCACAAATAACTCTCCCTCGCGTGTAACGCCACGGCCCGCTGGGTCGCCGATCCGTGCGGGGAGGGAATGCGCAGACCAAGCACGGGTCGCTCACAGCCCGAGAGCTGCTCGTCGACCTGGACGTGCCGTACGAACGCCACCGTCGACACCTCGAGAACGAGGCAACCGACAAGTACGCGTCGAACAACATCAGCCTGTCTGCGACACTTCTTCCCCAAAAAGTGCCAGTTGTACCGTACGACACTCAAGCGTTCTTTGGAAACTTTAGCCACAAATAACACAAACGGTATTTGAGCTGGTCGAATGGCATGCAGGCACCAAAAAGGGCAGGTACTCACCGCAAACAGCGGTGAGTACCTGTTTTCGACGAGTTACTGAAAATCTCGCAAGAGGACCAAGGTCAGACGGAATCGGCCCGGTGGTCGGATGGTGCTGGTGTTTCCGAAGTCGAGGCGATATGTCTGGTTTGCGCGTTTTCTGGCACTCGCCGCCACTTGACGGCAAAGGTAATTCCGGCAATAACCGCCACCACTGCGATGACAAGGACCGTGTAAAGCGTCCACGGCGGACCTGGCGCCACGATCTCGTGCGAGAAGCGGTCCGCGGTCACGCTTGCGCTTTCGCCGAAAGATCGGTCCTGTGCAGTTTCGAGCTGCACTCGACTGATCGAATCGCTGTAGCTACCCATCCAGTCAGGGCTCAGAACGAGAACCGTTCCGCCTTCTGTTTTGCCGACCGTCGTGGCCAGGTCTCTAAGATCGGACGGCCGGCCCGGATTTGCGTCGACTACTACGACGCTCAAGTCGACACCACGTTCACGAGCGTCGGTCACCACCGCGGTCAGCCCCGCAACATCATCCGCGGGGGCGGAGACGCCGTCCGTCGAAATGTCCGCGAGCACGTCGTCGAGATCGACGTCCGACGGAACAGCGACGTGCAACGGGGACTTCACGTGCACAGGCGCAAAAGCGTGATTTGTAGGAGCAGACATCTCTCATCCGGGTGCTGTTCGGATTCCGTCCACCGCTGAGATGCGGGGAGTTCTTCCGAGGTCGTTTTTCGGCGGCCGACCCGCGACGGGCCTGCATGCACCCTACTTCAGGTCGACTGCCACCAGGCGTCACACACAACCGCCGCGCGTGCCGCCCGAGCGGTAGCTGTGGGTGCGGTCACCCAGCCAAGCCTGCGTTGCGCAGGCCCGCAGTCTGCATGAAGATTGTTTCGGTCAACTTGCCCTGAATTCTCACAGGACAAGCGTACTGTTAGACTTGGACCAAGAGGTACCACCGGTCAGGACAGGTTCTACTGCAGCTCCGATGTTCGGACAGTTCTCACGCGAACTGTGCGATTGGCGTGAGCTACGGAGGATCTTCCCGGCCGAAGTACCTCGCTTCAGCTGCCGACACAGCCCCGTCGGTAGCGACCCTCATAGACGAGTGGAGCAGACGTGAGCACCAGTATCGATTCATTCGGAGCCAAGGGAACCCTCGAGGTCGGTGAGAACTCTTACGAGATCTTCCGCCTCTCGGCCGTCCCCGGCACCGAGAAATTGCCCTATTCCTTGAAGGTTCTCGCCGAGAACCTTCTCCGCACCGAAGACGGCGCCAACATCACCGCGGATCACATCCGCGCAATCGCAAGCTGGGATCCCTCAGCCGAGCCGAGCATCGAAATCCAGTTCACGCCTGCCCGCGTGATCATGCAGGACTTCACCGGCGTTCCTTGCATCGTCGACCTCGCCACCATGCGTGAGGCCGTCACCACCCTCGGTGGCGACCCGAACAAGGTCAACCCGCTCTCCCCCGCCGACATGGTCATCGACCACTCGGTCATCCTCGACGTCTTCGGCCAGGCCGACGCACTCGAGCGCAACGTCGACCTCGAATACGAGCGCAACGGCGAGCGTTACCAGTTCCTCCGTTGGGGCCAGGGCGCATTCGACGACTTCAAGGTCGTCCCCCCGGGAATGGGCATCGTTCACCAGGTCAACATCGAGTACCTGGCACCCACCGTCATGTCGCGTAACGGACAGGCATACCCCGACACCTGTGTCGGCACCGACTCGCACACCACGATGGTCAACGGCCTCGGCGTGCTCGGCTGGGGCGTCGGCGGCATCGAGGCCGAGGCAGCAATGCTCGGCCAGCCCGTCTCCATGCTGATCCCCCGCGTCGTCGGATTCAAGCTCTCCGGTGAGATCAAGCCCGGCGTCACCGCAACCGACGTCGTGCTCACCGCCACCGAGATGCTCCGTAAGCACGGCGTCGTCGGCAAGTTCGTCGAGTTCTACGGCAACGGTGTTGCCGAGGTTCCGCTCGCGAACCGCGCGACGCTGGGCAACATGAGCCCCGAATTCGGTTCCACCGCAGCGATCTTCCCGATCGATGCCGAGACCATCGAATACCTGCGCCTCACCGGCCGCAGCGACGAGCAGCTCGCTCTCGTCGAGGCGTACGCCAAGGAACAGGGCCTGTGGCACAACCCCGACAAGGAACCCGTCTTCTCGGAGTACATCGAGCTGGATCTGGGAACCGTTGTTCCCTCGATCGCCGGCCCGAAGCGCCCGCAGGACCGAATCCTGTTGTCGGAGTCCAAGACTGCGTTCCGCAAGGACATCCACAACTACGTGGAAGAGAACCACCCGACCGAGCACACCCAGCTCGACGAGGCCGTCGAAGAGTCCTTCCCGGCTTCCGATCCCGCGGTTCTGTCGTTTGCCGACGACGGAGCGGTCGACGTTCTCTCTGCTGCCAACGGTGCAGAAGGCCGTCCGAGCAAGCCGGTCGTCGTCAAGTCCGACGCCGGTGAGTTCGTTCTCGACCACGGCGCCGTCGTCGTTGCAGGTATCACCTCCTGCACCAACACGTCCAACCCGTCGGTCATGCTCGGTGCTGCACTGCTCGCACGCAACGCCGTCGAGAAGGGCCTCGCCACCAAGCCGTGGG
Source organism: Rhodococcus sp. 27YEA6 (assembly GCF_044908235.1). Lineage (NCBI taxonomy): Bacteria > Bacillati > Actinomycetota > Actinomycetes > Mycobacteriales > Nocardiaceae > Rhodococcus > Rhodococcus sp. 27YEA6. Next base: position 233,143 of record NZ_JBIYCY010000005.1, read on the forward strand.
TCAAGACCAACATGGCTCCCGGTTCGCAGGTCGTCACCGATTACTACGAGAAGGCCGGCCTGTGGCCGTACCTCGAGAAGCTCGGTTACTACCTCGGCGGTTACGGCTGCACCACGTGCATCGGTAACACCGGACCGCTGCCCGAGGCAGTCTCGAAGGCCATCAACGACAACGACCTCTCGGTCACCGCGGTGCTCTCGGGTAACCGTAACTTCGAGGGACGTATCTCCCCCGACGTCAAGATGAACTACCTGGCTTCCCCGCCGCTCGTGATTGCCTACGGCCTCGCCGGAACCATGGACTTCGACTTCGAGACCGATTCGCTCGGTAACGACACCGACGGAAACCCCGTCTACCTCAAGGACATCTGGCCGTCCACGCAGGAAATCGAAGAGACCATCAAGTCCTCGATCGACCAGGACATGTTCCGCAAGTCGTACGCAACCATCTTTGCGGGCGACAGCCGCTGGCAGAACCTCGAAACCCCGAAGGGTGACACCTTCGAGTGGGACGAGAACTCCACCTACGTGCGGAAGCCACCTTACTTCGACGGCATGACGATGGATCCGGCTCCGGTCAAGGACATCAAGGGCGCTCGCGTCCTCGCACTGCTCGGCGACTCGGTCACCACCGACCACATCAGCCCGGCAGGTCCGATCAAGGTCGGTACCCCCGCTGCGCAGTACCTCGACTCCCATGGCGTCGAGCGTGCGGATTACAACTCGCTCGGCTCGCGTCGCGGTAACCACGAGGTCATGATTCGCGGAACGTTCGCGAACATCCGTCTGCGCAACCAGCTCCTCGACGACGTCTCGGGTGGTTACACCCGCGACTTCACGCAGGAAGGCGCACCGCAGGCATTCATCTACGACGCGTCGCAGAACTACCAGGCAGCCGGCATCCCGCTGGTCGTCCTGGGCGGCAAGGAGTACGGCTCCGGATCCTCGCGTGACTGGGCAGCCAAGGGCACGAGCCTGCTCGGCGTCAAGGCCGTCATCACCGAGTCGTTCGAGCGCATCCACCGCTCCAACCTGATCGGCATGGGCGTTGTCCCGCTGCAGTTCCCGGTCGGCGAGTCCGCAGGTTCGCTCAAGCTCGACGGCACCGAGACCTTCGACATCGAAGGTGTCGAGAAGCTCAACGAGGGCGTCACCCCGAAGACCATGAAGGTCACGGCGACGCGCGAGAACGGCGAGAAGGTCGTGTTCGACGCAGTCGTACGCATCGATACCCCCGGCGAAGCGGATTACTACCGCAACGGCGGCATCCTGCAGTACGTGCTTCGCAACATGATCCGCGGCTAGTAGGCACTACGTGCCTGTGAGCACTTTCGGCCCCTGACGGGTCACAAAGCGCTCACGACCACTTTCGCCGGAAGGCGAACCAGGTTTCATCGGTGGTCGTGAGCGCTTTGTGCACTGAGTCGACATTCAGCGCCTACGGCCGAAAGTGCTCACAGGCAACCCGACAAAGGAGGGATGCCCGTGCCCAAGGTCAGTGAAGACCATCTCGCGGCACGGCGCAGTCAGATCCTTGACGGCGCCCGCCGCTGCTTTGCGGAATACGGCTACGACGGCGCCACAGTTCGCCGTCTCGAAGAAGTCACCGGTTTGTCCCGCGGAGCGATCTTCCATCACTTCAAGGACAAGGACGGCCTGTTCCTCGCTCTCGCAAGCGAGGATGCGAGCCGGATGGCAGATGTCGTCGCCGAAGAGGGCCTCGTCCAGGTCATGCGGGACATGCTCGCGCAGCCCGACCAATTCGATTGGCTGGGAACGCGACTGGAGATAGCGCGTCGACTGCGCAACGACGCCGATTTCCGCGAGAAGTGGTCACAGCGCTCCGTAGAACTGACGGAAGCGACCAGTGCGCGTCTCGCCAGACAGAAATCGGCAGGCAGACTCCGTGACGACGTCCCCACCGAAATTCTGATCGGATACCTGGATCTGGTGATGGACGGCCTGGTCGCGAGAATCGCCTCCGGCCACGGCGTCGACAACCTGTCAGCGGTTCTCGATCTGGTCGAGGAATCGGTGCGGCGGAGAGATTGAGGGGCTTCGCCCCTGTGCGCCTTTTTGGTAGTTCCCACTACCAAAAAGGCGCACAGGGGGTTAGGCGAGCTGGATCAGCTCGAGGTATTCCTGCGACCAGTGGTCCTCGTTGCCGTCGGGCAGGAGGATGACCCGCTCGGGGTTGAGGGCCTCGGCAGCGCCCGGATCGTGGGTGACCAGGACGACGGCACCGGTGTAGCTGCGGAGCGCGTCGAGCACCTGCTCGCGTGAGATCGGGTCCAGGTTGTTGGTGGGCTCGTCGAGAAGCAGAACGTTGGCAGCGGACGACACCAGACCGGCCAGAGCCAGACGCGTCTTTTCACCACCCGAGAGCGTTCCGGCCGGCTGTTCGAGCTGCGGGCCGGTGAACATGAAGGCACCGAGCAGCGAACGCAGTTCCTGCTCCCCTGTGTCCGGCGCGGCGTGGCGGATGTTCTCCCACACGGACGCGTCGTCGTCGAGGGTGTCGTGCTCCTGAGCGAAGTAGCCGACCTTGAGTCCGTGACCGGCGATCAGCTCACCAGCGTCCGCTTTCTCCGCGCCCGCGAGGATGCGGAGCAGTGTGGTCTTACCTGCACCGTTGAGTCCGAGGATCACCACACGAGACCCACGATCGATCGCGAGATCGACACCGGTGAAGATCTCGAGCGAGCCGTACACCTTGGTGAGGTTCTTGCCCATCAGCGGAGTCTTGCCACAAGCGGCGGGTTCGGGGAAACGAATCCGCGCAACCTTGTCCGAGACACGTTCGGCATCGAGGTTCGCCATCAATTTGTCGGCTCGCTTGGCCATGTTCTGAGCCGCGACGGCCTTGGTTGCCTTTGCGCCCATCTTGGCGGCCTGAATCCGCAGCGCACCGGCCTTCTTCTCGGCATTGGCGCGCTCGCGGCGACGACGCTGCTCGTCCGTGGCACGAGCGTCGAGGTACTTCTTCCAGTTCATGTTGTAGACGTCGGCCTCACCGCGGACGGCGTCGAGGAACCACACGCGGTTGACGACGTCGTTGAGCAGGTCGACGTCGTGGCTGATGACCACCAGTCCACCCTCGTGGTTCTGGAGGAAGCCACGCAGCCAGGTGATGGAGTCGGCGTCGAGGTGGTTGGTGGGCTCGTCGAGCAGCAGAGTCGTGTCCGAGCGGGCACCGCTGCCGTCGGAGGCGGCGAAGAGGATGCGCGCCAATTCGACGCGACGACGCTGACCGCCGGACAGCGTGCTGAGCGGCTGCCCGAGAATGCGGTCTTCGAGACCGAGGCTGCTGGTGATGCGTGCAGCTTCACTCTCGGCTTCGTATCCGCCGAGGGCCGAGAACCGATCCTCGAGCTGACCGTACTTCTTGACCGCGCGGTCCTGCGATTCCTGATCGAGCACCTCGCCCATCAGAATCTGCTGCTTCTCCATCTCGCGGAGCATCGTGTCGAGGCCACGTGCGGAGAGAACCCGGTCCTTGGCGAGGACGCTCAGGTCGCCCTCTTTGGGGTCCTGCGGGAGGTATCCGAGTTCACCGGTACGTACGACGCTTCCCGCATATGCCTCACCTTCGCCGGCGAGGATGCGCAGTGTGGTCGTCTTTCCGGCTCCGTTACGTCCGACGAGTCCGATCCGGTCGCCCGGCTGGATGCGCAACGAAGGCCCGGGAGCCGTGAGAAGGGTGCGGACACCGGCACGAACTTCGAGGTCAGTGGCGGTAATCAAGCAAACTCCTCAGGAAAAACGACGAATACGGGTAAACAATGCCTGACTACAGACACAAGAACTATCGATTTTACCGTGACCTGACGGTCGTTCCGACCAGCAGCGTGTGAGTCCGCTAACGTTCGGGACATGACTAGCGAAAACAGCACTCGTCCTCGCGACCTCGAAGGCCGTGCCGCCATCGTCACCGGCGCAAGTCGCGGAATCGGCAAAGCTGTCGCCGCCGAACTCCTCGCTCGCGGTGCCGACGTTTTGATCACAGCCCGCAAGCCGGAGCCTCTCGAGGCCGCCGCATCCGAGCTGTCCGCTCTGGGGCACGGCGGAAAGGTCGTCGCATTCGCGGGCAACGCAGCCGATGCCGAAGCCCGCTCCGGTGCCGTCGACCGCGCCGTGTCCGAATTCGGTTCACTCGACATTCTGGTCAACAACACCGGAATCAACCCCGTCTTCGGTTCGCTCATGGAAGCGGACCTCGACGCCGTGCGCAAGATCTTCGACGTGAATGTGGTTGCCGCCCTCGGTTACGTCCAGCAAGCACATCGGGCATGGATGGGCGAACACGGTGGAGCCGTCGTGAACCTGGCAAGTGTGGCCGGGATCCGGTCGACGGGCGTCATCGCGGCGTACGGCGCGTCGAAGGCTGCGCTCATCCGCCTGACGGAAGAACTGGCCTGGCAACTGGGACCGAGGATTCGTGTCAACGCCGTAGCTCCCGGGATCGTCAAGACGCAGTTCGCGGCGGCCCTGGTCGCTGCCGGCGAGGACAAGGCGTCGGCGGGCTACCCGATGAAGCGGCTCGGCACCCCCGAGGACGTTGCCGGCCTGGTCGGCTTCCTCGTCTCCGACGCGGCGGCGTGGATCACGGGCGAAACGGTCCGGGTCGACGGCGGTCTGCTCGCAACGGGATCGATGTAGTGCGCCGGTCGTGAGCACAGACAACTCCTCCGCCGACGTGGTGATCGTCGGTGGCGGCCCGGCCGGGCGGGCACTCGCCACCCGCTGTATCGCCCGGCAACTCACCGTCGTCGTTGTCGATCCGCATCCCCATCGGGTGTGGACGCCGACCTATTCGGCGTGGGCTGACGAGCTGCCGTCGTGGCTGCCCGTCGATGTGATCGCAAGCCGGATCGAACGCCCGAGCGTGTGGACCCGCAGACAGAAAACGCTTGATCGCACATATTGCGTATTGAATACATCTTTACTGCAATCATTTCTCTCGGGCACATCCGTACAGTTCAGAGCCTTGCGTGCTCAAACACTGTCACCCACCGCCGTCCTGTGCGTGGACGGATCGCAGCTGAGGGGATCAGTCGTCATCGACGCCCGAGGCACCGATCTGACGGTGACAACCGCCCAACAGACCGCCTTCGGAGTGATCGTCGACCGCGCTCTGGCCGATCCGATTCTGGGTGGTGGCGAAGCCTGGTTCATGGACTGGCGAACAGACAACGGCGCCTCCGACGCCGACACTCCGTCGTTTCTCTATTCGGTCCCACTCGATGACGAGCGAGTTCTCCTCGAGGAGACCTGCCTCGTCGGCCGGCCGGCGTTGGGGCTCCGCGAACTCGAAGCGCGTCTGCGCACCCGGCTTCGCAATCGGGGCTGCGAAGTCCCCGACGACGCACCGGTCGAGCGAGTCCGTTTTGCAGTCGAAGGCCCGAAGGAGTCGTTCCCCGACGGTGTCCTCCGGTTCGGCGGGCGAGGCGGTCTGATGCATCCGGGAACCGGATACAGCGTTGCCTCGTCACTCGCCGAGGCAGACGCTGTCGCCAAAGCAATCGCCGACGGTGGAGATCCCAACGCGGCGCTCTGGCCGCGGTCGGCCAAGGCGGTGTCTGCCCTTCGCCGCGTTGGCCTGAACGCACTTCTCACCCTCGGCTCGGGAGAGGTCGCGACATTCTTCGACACGTTCTTCGATCTACCGGTCGAGGCTCAGCGGTCCTACCTGTCCGATCGGCGGGACGCGTCCGCGACGGCGAAGGTGATGGCAACCCTGTTCCGATCGTCACCGTGGCACGTCCGAAAGACGTTGATGCGCGCGCCGTTTCTGAGGTGAGCACTCCGGACCGACTACTGCGCTCCCATCGAGCCGGCGATCATCGGCCAGGAATTGTGTAGGTCGTCCTGCCAGTAGCCCCACGAGTGGGTTCCAGTCGGCTTGAAGTCGAAGGTCGCGGGGATGCCCAGTGCGTTCAGTCGGTCCGCCAAGCCGTGCGTGCACCCGTTGACCGCGGATTCGATGATGCCGCCGACGACGATCTGATTAAGGAGGGCTCCGGGATTTCCGTTCACATCGGGTGCCTGAAGGTTGTCGTGCGGACCTGGCAGCCCGGATCCGGTGGAAACGTACAGTGCGGTCCCCCGCAACTTCTCCGCGTTCACGACCGGATCGTTCTCGCGCCACCCCGGACCGTCGAACGGTCCCCACATGTTTGTCGGATCAGCGCCACCCCGCGCGCCGACCACCAACCGCACATAGTCCTGACCCGGCTGGGTGGAAGTCTCCGCGCACCCGCTGTAGGCCCCGACACTCCGATAAAGCCCTGGTGCCGAGATCGCGAGATTGAGTACCGACGTCGCCGTCATCGAAATCGCCGCGATGGAGTTGACCCCGTTGGTACCGAACTGCGCATCGATGACGGGCGGCAGTTCGCGAGTGAGGAACGTCTGCCACTTGTTGCGCCCGAGTACGGGATCGTCTTTCTGCCAGTCGGTGTAGTAGCTGAACGCACCTTCCAGCGGCGTCACGACGTTGACGTTCTTGTCGGCGAAGAAGTCCAGGACATCGGTCCGTCCTTCCCACGTTGCACTGTCCTCGCCACCACCGGCGCCGTTGAGCAGATACAACGTGGGCCGTGGGGCGCTCGTGTCGGCGGGGAGGACCACCTCGAGTGGAATGTCGCGGCCCATCGCGTCGGAGTGGACGCTGATGGTTACGGTGCGTGCCGGATCTGCGTTCGCGGGCCAAGGCGCAAACAGCAGTGGAACCAGTGAAATCGCCAGCGCCGCGGTGACGCGTCGACGGTAGGTTCGGATTCTCATCGGAGCGTCTCCCCAGGTGTGCGAGTCGGGTTCTCGAAGCGGATACCCGCTCGATACGCCCCGAACCGACCCATCCACACGCAACGGTTCGGGATCAACCGTGATCGTTTGCCTCGCGCAAACGGCCGGCGGCGACCATCATGGGAGGCATGCGCTCGATTTGGAAAGGCTCGATAGCCTTCGGTCTGGTCAACGTCCCGGTCAAGGTGTACTCGGCGACCGAGGACCACGACATCCGATTTCACCAGGTCCATGCAAAAGACGGTGGCCGCATCAAGTACAACCGTGTGTGTTCCGAGTGCGGAAACACGGTTCAGTTCGCGGACATCGACAAGGCGTACGACTCGGAAGACGGATCGCGCGTCATCTTGAGCGACGAGGACTTCAACAAACTCCCGGCTGCGGAGAAGCACGAGATTCCGGTGCTGGAATTCGTGCCGAACGATCAGATCGATCCGATCTTGTTCGAGAAGAGTTACTTCCTCGAGCCCGATTCGGCGTCGCCGAAGGCGTACGTCCTGCTTTCGACTGTGCTCACCGAGAGTGATCGAACGGCACTGGTGCATTTCACGCTGCGACAGAAGACGCGCCTGGCCGCGATGCGCGCTCGCGATGGTGTTCTGGTGATCCAGACCTTGCTGTGGCCCGACGAAGTTCGTGCAGCAGAGTTCCCTTCCCTCGACGACGTGGAGAAGCCGAAGGCGAAGGAACTGAAGATGGCGCAGACGCTCGTCGAGAGCATGGCGGGCGATTTCGATCCGACCGAGTTCACCGACGACTATCAGCTCCAACTGAGGCAGTTGCTCGACGAGATGATCGAGAACGGCGGCAAGAAGGTCATCCCGGCCGCCGAGGTCGACCAAGAGGGCACCGATGCGGAGGTGGTGGACCTGGTTGCCGCACTGCAGCGCAGTGTGGACGAAGCGAAGTCGAACGCCTCCAAGGCCGGCTCGTCGAAGTCGACCACACCGAGGAAGAAACGAGCCTGAGTCAGCCGCGCACGTCTTGGACCTCGATCAGAGCGTCCAACTCTGCGTCGACGTCCGGGGCCGCGTGACGACCCGTTCCGACCGCAAGGTTGATCACGGGTCCGATCGCCTCCAGACCTGCCTCGGTGAACATTTCGGCGTGTGACGTGGGCACCGGACGGTCGATGATCACCCCGGAGACGAACGGTCGCCACGCCGACGCGGTTCGCAGCGGGTCGAAGGTGTCGGCGTGTGCCGAGAAGAACAGCAGATCGCCCACGAACTTGCCCGGGCGGTATCGGTGAGCCAGTTCGGCGCCTGCGGAGTATTCCTCGAACAGTCGCTCGATCCGATCGCTCGAGACCAAGGGGTGATCGCCGATGGCTTCGCGCAAGAGTGCTTCGGCGTCCTCGGGTGTCAGATCACGCTCGCCGGTGTCCGGGACCGAGATCCCCAACCCGCCGATCAGTTCGGCGAGAGAAGGCTGCGCGCCCGCCATCGTCGGGTCTTCGAGAACGAAGCTGTCGAGCAGAATCAGGTCGGCGACGCTCTCACCCGCGGCTTGCAACTGCACCGCCGCCGCGTGAGCGATCAATCCGCCGATCGACCACCCCAGCAGGTGATACGGACCGTGCGGCTGAACTCCGCGAATTTCCTCGACGTACCGCGCCGCGAAGTCCTCGATCAGCTCCGCCCGAAATTCGGAGTCCGTCAGGACCGGCGACTGCAGGCCGTAGAGCGGCCGGCTGGAGTCGACGTAGCGATCGAGCGCTCCGTAGCACCAGGCCAATCCGATGGCCGGATGGATGCAGAACAGTGGCTCGGCGCGGCCTTCCGGACGTAGTGGCAGGACTACCGCAAGTGCGGAGGTATCCGCGTCACTTGTCACAACTGTTGCCTCGAGTTCGAAGAGTCTGCGCGCCAATGCCTCCGGAGTCGGGTCGGAGAATATCCACGCGACGGGGACGGTCATGCTGGTGCGTTCTTTGATGGCAGCGACCAAACGCGTTGCCATGAGTGAGTTGCCGCCGAGTTCGAAGAAACTCGAATCGGCGTACGTGTCTACGTCGGCCAGATCGAGTACCTCTGCGAAAGCAGCGCAGATCGCGATCTCGTCGCTGCCTTCCGGACTGCGTCCACTCGGCGACTCCCAGTTGGGAGCAGGCAGAGCGCTGCGATCGAGCTTGCCCGCCGGTGTGGTCGGGACTGCGCCGATCACGACAACAGCGGACGGGATCATGTGCGCAGGCAGCGATATACCTGCGTGACGGCGTAGCGCGGCGGCGTCGAAGTCCGCATGTGCCGGGACGACGTACGCGACGATCCGAGCGTCGACGCCCTCCCCGACGACGACGCTGACAGCCGAATGCACGGACGCTTCCGCTGCCAGCACCGCGTCGATTTCTCCGAGTTCGATTCGGAACCCTCGGATCTTGACCTGGTGGTCTGCGCGTCCGAGGTAGATCAGTGCCCCTGAGCGAGCTTCGCGCACAAGATCCCCGGTGCGGTACATCCGAGCGCCTTCGGGTCCATGCGGGTCGGCGACGAAGCGCGCGGCTGTGAGTGCGGGGTTGCCGAGGTACCCGCGGGCGAGACCGTCGCCGCTGACGTAGAGCTCACCGACGACCTGGCCGGGAACCGAGTGCAGTCGGGAATCGAGAATCATCGCGTCCACGCCGCGGATCGGGCCGCCGATCGTCACGGGCTCCCCCGCGACCAGCGAATCACTGATGGTGACTGCGACGGTGGCCTCGGTCGGGCCGTACGCGTTGAACATTCGGCGCCCCGGTGCCCACCGAGATACGAGGTCGGCGGAACAGTCGTCGCCGCCGACGACGACGGCTTCGAGATGGTCGAGCCCGGCGGGATCGACAGTCGCCAAGGCGGCTGGAGTCACGAAAGCATGGGTGATCGTCTGCTCGTCGAGCAGTTCGTGCAATTCGACACCGCCGAGAACTGTCGGCGGCGCTATCACCATCGTTGCGCCGGCGCCGAAAGCCAGAAGGAGCTCGAGAACCGACGCGTCGAAGCTCGTCGAGGCGAAGCTCAGAGCGCGAGAGTGCGCGGTGACGCCGAAACGCTCCCGCTGTTCGTCGGCAAACGCTGCCAGTCCCGCGTGAGTGACCAACACGCCCTTGGGTTTTCCTGTCGAGCCCGAGGTGTAGATCAAGTAGGCCGGGTTGTCGAACTCGAGTGGCGCGTCCGGCAGTGTCTCGGAATGGACTGCCTCGATTTCGGTGGTGAATTCGATCGCATCCAACTCGATCCACGATGTGACGCCCGGAAGGTCGGCCGCATACTCGCCCCTGGTGATACCGAGTACCGCTCCACTGTCGGTGAGCATGTGCTCGATCCGCTCGGCGGGGTACGCCGGATCCACGGGAAGAAACACTCCGCCGACTTTCGCTACGGCCCAGAGCGCGATCACATAGTCGGCCGACCTCGGAAGCGCCAGTGCCACAATCATTTCCGGCGCTATTCCGCGAGCGATCAACGCAAACGCCATAGCGTCGGAGCGTCGGTCGAGTTCGCCGTACGTGAGCGTGACGGATGTGGCGACGTCGACGATTGCCGGGGCGTGCGGATCGGCAGCGCCGCGAAGCAGCAACTCCGGCAGGGTCAAAGCATCGCCGGCCGGACGTCCGGGCAACGCACGCAGGCGACGTCCCGCAAGATCCACGTCACCGACGACGGCGGAGGGCTGGGCAGTCAGTGTCTCGACGATCGTTTCCAGCATCACTGCAAACGACTCCGCCGTATCGGTGTCGAAGAGATCCTTCGCGTAGGTGAGGGAGGCCTCGTAGCCGCCGCCTTCCTCCGCGGTCTGTTCGACAACGGTGAACTGCAGGTCGTACTTGGCGATGTCCGGTGTGATCTCGTGGGCACGAACGGCAAGTCCAGGCAGGTCCCACGTCGTCGGGTGGGCGCCGTGGAACGAGATCATCGTCTGGAACACCGGATGACGGTCGGTGGTCCGGGTCGGCGCCACCACGTCCACGACCTGCTCGAACGGAATATCCGCGTGGGCGAAGGCGTCGAGATCGACGGAGCGGACAGTACGCAGAACGTCGACGAACGTCGACCCGGGGTCGACCGTCGTGCGCATTCCGACCGTGCCCACGAACATTCCCACGAGGTCGTCGAGAACGCGGTGTCCTCGCCCGGCGACCGGAGATCCGATCACGATGTCCGTGCTTCGACTCAGCCTGGACAGCAGGACGGCATAGGCAGCGTGCAACACCATGAACGGCGTCGCCGCATTGGCTCCGGCAACCGCCTCGACCGCGATCCGGGTGTGCGCCGGAAGCGAGACCGCGGTGTGGGCACCGCTCAACGACTGGGTGAGCGGACGCGCTCGATCGCTCGGAAGGTCGATCAATTCAGGTGCGCCCCGCAACGTCTCCCGCCAGTACGACGCCTGTGCCCCTAGCACGCTCTCGGATTCGTCCACCGAGCCCAGCGCTTCCCGCTGCCAGATGGCGAAGTCCGCGTAGTGCACTTCGAGCGGGGTGAACTCGGGAGCGTGTCCCGAACTTCTCGCGACGTAGGCGGTGAGCACGTCCTTCATCAACGGCGCGATCGACCATCCGTCCGCCGCGATGTGGTGGATCACGATGACAAGTGTGTGGTGCTGCGGCGTCGATTCGAGCAGGAGCGCGCGAACGGGAGCTTGGGTCGTGATGTCGAATCCACGCGACGCGAATTCTCTGGCGAGCACTGCCGGTTCACGGGTGTCCGCATTTCCGTACTCGAGCGAGGTGAATGCATCCTGGATCACCTGGTGTGGACCGGTGCCGGAGTCGGGGAACACCGTGCGCAGGATTTCGTGCCTTTCGATCACGTCGAGGACCGCAGCTTCGAGGGCCGGCACGTCGAGTGCACCGTCGAGGGAGATCGCAGCAGGGACGTTGTACGCGGGTGAGCCGGGATCCATCTGGTTGAGGAACCAGATGCGTGCTTGCGCGTAGGACAGCGGAATTCGCTCGGGGCGGTCTACGGCGGTGATCGGTGGAAGCGCCTTCGCCCCGGCGGATGTGTCGAGCGCGGTGGCAAGTTCCCGAATTTCGGGGTGCTCGAACAGCATTCGGACAGGCACCTGCCTGCCCAACGACTCGCCGAGTCGCTGGGCCAGTCTGGTGGCGAGCAGTGAGTTGCCGCCGAGTTCGAAGAAACTGTCCGACGCACTGATCTGTTCGATACCCAGCAGTTCCGCCACGACGCCGGCAACCTGGAGTTCGGTCGCGGTCGTCAGCGGCTCGACACTTCGCTCGGACGAACGCAGTGTCGGCGCCGGCAGCGCCGATCGGTCGAGCTTCCCGACGGGGGTCAGCGGTACGTGATCGATCGGGGTGATCGCCGACGGCACCATGAAGGCGGGCAGTGAGCGGCGCGCATGGCTCAGCAACTCGTCCATCTCGACCGCATCGGCGCCGAGCACTACGTACGACGCCAACATCGTCTCACCGGAAGCTGCGTCGACGCCCACGGTGACCGCGAACTCGACGCCGGGGTAAGTGCTGAGGACGGAGTCGATCTCGCCCAGTTCGATGCGGAATCCGCGCACTTTCACCTGGTGATCGGAGCGTCCGACGTATTCGATCGTCCCGAGCGGCGTCCACCGAACCAAGTCACCGGTCCGGTACATGCGGGTGCCGGCCGGGCCGAACGGCGCTGCCACGAATCGCGTCGCCGTCAAGGCGGGTTGGTCGAGGTAGCCGCGGGCAAGTCCCAGGCCGGCGATGTAGAGCTCACCGGTGACCCCGACAGGTACCGGCTGAGCCGAGCCGTCGAGAATTACCGCGGACACGCCGCGGACGGGCCCGCCGATGGTCACGGTCTCCCCCACGCTCAAGGCATCACTGATGCAGACCATGACGGTGGTTTCCGTCGGCCCGTAGCCGTTGAACAATCGGCGACCCGGTGCCCACTTACGGACCAGTTCGGGTGGGCATGCCTCGCCACCGACAACGATCGACTGCAAGACGTCCAGCCCGGTGGGATCGACCGAGGCCAGCGCTGCCGGTGTGATGAACGCGTGGGTCACCTGGTGATCGGTGACCAATTCGGCTAGGTCCTGGCCGCCGTAAACGTCGGGAGAGGCGATCACCATCGTCGCGCCTTCACCGACTGCGAGCAGCAGTTCGAGGATGGATGCGTCGAAGCTCGGTGAGGAGAAGTGCAGCGTCCGCGACTGCGCCGAGATGCCGTAACGCGCCGTCTGCTCGGCCGCCAACGCGCTCAGGCCACGATGAGTGACGCTGACGCCCTTGGGCTTTCCCGTCGATCCGGAGGTGTAGATGATGTAGGCGAGGTTGTCGATTCGGATCGGCGCGGCCGGAACCGGCTGCCCGACACCGTCGCCGTGGATGTCGTCCATTGTCATCCACGGAACCGGGCGGGGCAGTGATTCGATCACCGCTTCCGTCGTCACTCCGCGAGTGGCTCCGGAGTCGGTGAGCATGTGCAGAATGCGATCGGCGGGGTATCGCGGATCGACCGGAACAAACGCGGCGCCGGTCAAGGAAACGCCCCACAAGGCGACGATCGAGTCGATCGAGCGCGGAATCGCGATCGCCACAATGTCTTCGGCACCGATCCCTTCCGTGGTCAGACGGCGGGCAAGCGCCGATGCACGGGCGAAGAGATCTCGGTAGAGCACGGTGGTGTCACCGGATCGAAGGGCCACCGAATCGCCTGAACGGGTGGCGGTCCGCGTCAATATTTCGGCCAAGGTGCGCGAACTGGTCCACGCCGGACCTCGTACCGGCATCAGCGACGCCCGCTCGAGGGTGCTGAGGAAATCTAGGTCGTCGATCGCGGCGTCCGGATCTGCGGCGACGGCGCGGGCCACCGACTGCACACGCGCGGCGATCGTTTCCGCGGTGGCAATGTCGAAGAGCGCCTCGGCGAACCTGAGCGACCCGGTGATCTCGGTCTTCTCGGAATCGCCTGCCAGCAGGGTGAACTCGAGGTCGAACTTCGCGACGGACGGTTCGAGTGCTTGCGCTTCGAGATGCGCGTCGTGGACCGTGACCTGCGGCGAAACCACGTTCTGGTGATACGACAGCATGACCTGGAACAGGGGGTGTCGCGTAGTCGACCGGTCGAGATCGAGGGCGTCGACCAGCACCTCGAAGGGCAGCTCGGGGTGCGCAAAGGCGGCAAGGTCGCGTTCACGGACGACCTCGAGCAGAGAGGTGAACGGCGCTCGGTGATCGACCGGCGTGCGAAGCGGTACCGAATTGACGAACATCCCGATCAGGGAATCCAGCTCGGGTCGCCCGCGGCCTGCCACCGGGGTGCCGACCACCACGTCGTCAGTTGCACCGAGACGCGCGAGAACAACCGCCAGGATCGCGTGTACGACCATGAACTGCGTCGAGCCACTGCACCTCGCCAAGGCGGCGAGACGCTCCCCGGTCGCCGCGTCGATGACGATCGGCACCGATCCCACGGCGGTCGTGGAGACAGATCCGCGTGGGCGATCGACCGGTAGCAGTACCTCGTCCGGGGCACCAGCCATGGCAGTGGTCCAGAAGGTCAGTTCGCGGGCAACTAGAGACTCCTGGTCGCCGACCTGTCCGAGCGAGTCTTGCTGCCACACCGCGTAGTCGGCGTACTGCACGTCGAGCGGTGTGAAAACCGGGGCGTCTCCGACGACGCGTGCGGAGTACGCCGCGACGAAATCTGTCGCAAAGGGAGTCAGGGACCAGCCGTCGAAGGCGATGTGGTGGATGACGACGACCAGTACGTGAGCGCCGGCGTCCTCGCGCACCAGCATGGCCCGAATCGGCAGATCCGAACCGAGATCGAACCCACGCGCCGCGAACTCCGTCGTCGCCGCGTCCACACCTTCGGATCCGCGGTAGCGCTCGACGGAGAACTGCACGTCGGAGAGCGCTCGGATGACCTGACTCGGGCCGTCGGCGCTGTCGGCGTAGATCGTTCGAAGCACCTCATGGCGTGCAATGACGTCCGCAAGCGCCTCCTCGAGTGCATCGCCGTGGATGTCTCCGGTGATCCGGATCGCGAACGGAATGTTGTAGACCGCGGACTGGGGGTCGAAGCGATTGACGAACCACAGGCGCTGTTGGGCGGCGGAGAGCGGTAGGCGGTCCGGCCGAGCACCGGCGCTCAGGGCAGGTCGATCGTCTGATGCTTCGGCGCTCGCCGCCAGACGTGCAGCGAGCGCTTCGACGGTCGGTGCTTCGAAGATCGAGCGCACGTCCACGGTGAGTCCCGTCGCTGCGCTCAACCGCGCGGACACCTGCGTCGCGACGAGCGAGTTGCCCCCGAGATCGAAGAAGCTGTCTCCGGCCCGGACCTCGGGTACGTCGAGCAGTGAAGCGAACACGTCGGCAACGGTTCGTTCGAGTCCGGCCTCGGGTTCACGGCCCGTTCCGAGGATTTCGCGCGGTATCGGCGTCGGCAACGCTCTGCGATCGAGTTTGCCGACCGGAGTCAACGGAATGGCGTCGATCGGGGTGATCGACGACGGAATCATGTACCGCGGCAGCGTGTCGGCGAGTGCCGCAAAGAGCGACTCGATATCAGCGTCGCCGCTGAGCAACACGTACGACGCCAGAGTGGTGCCTGCGGCGGATTCGACGGGAATCGTCGTGGCGAAGTGAACGAGAGGGGAATCCATCAGAGCAGCGTCGATCTCGCCGAGTTCGATGCGGAACCCGCGGATCTTGAGCTGATGATCGCTGCGGCCCACGTAGCGGAGGGTCAGGTCCTTGGTCCAGCGGACCAGGTCACCGGTTCGGTACATCCGGGCACCGGACGTCGAGTACGGATGCGCGACAAAACGATCCGACGTCAGCGCGGGACGAAGGTGGTAACCACGTGCAAGCCCCGGCCCACCGATGTACAGCTCGCCGACGCCGCCGATCGGGACCGGTTGCAGCCGAGAGTCGAGCACCACGGCGTCGATTCCGCGGATGGGACCGCCGATGGTGATCGGCTCCCCCGGTGAGAGTGGGTCACTGATGGCAACCATGACAGTGGTTTCGGTCGGACCGTATCCGTTGTGCAGTCTGCGCCCGTTGCCCCAGCTCGAGACCAATTCCGGCGTGCACACGTCGCCGCCGACGACTACGCATTCCAGTGCCGTCACGCCCGCCGGATCGACGGTCGCCAGCGCAGCCGGAGTGATGAAGGCATGAGTGACCTCGTGGCTTCGGAGGAACTCGCTCAACGCCTCCCCTCCGTAGATGTCGGGAGGGGCGATCACCATCGTCGCGCCGGTCGAACCGGCGAGCAGTAGCTCGAGTACGGCGCCGTCGAAGCTCGGTGACGCAAAATGCAGAGTTCGCGACCCGGCGGTGATCCGGTACCGATCCTGTTGTTCGCGAGCAAGATTGGCCAAACCCGCGTGAGTGACGACGGTGCCCTTCGGCACTCCGGTCGAGCCGGACGTGTAGATGACGTACGCAGCCGACGCCGCAGTGATCGACGCTGTTCTGTCAGCGTCGTCGATGGCAGCGTCGGAGTAGGCGGCACATTCTGCAACCGTGTCCGCGTCGCCGAGGTCGATCCAGACTGCGACGTTCCCACCGGCTGCCGGACCAGCCGCAACCTCGGCGGACCGAATTCCGATCCGCACACCCGAATCCTCGAGCATGTGCGCAACTCGATCTGCGGGATAACGGGGATCGACCGGGACGAAAACGCCACCGGCTTTGGTGACCGACCAGACTGCGAGCACGGAGTCGACCGATCGGGCAACTGCCAGTGCGACCGGTGTCTCGGGGCCGACTCCCAGGTCCATGAGGTATCGAGCGATCCGATTCGATCGACGCTCCAGCTCCCCGTACGAGAGTGAGCGCTCGGAGTCTTCGAGGGCGATCGCGTCGGGATACGTCCTCGCGGTGTCCCCGAGGATCTGCGCCAGCGTCGATTCGCCCACCGAAGCCACACCGCGTCGCGGCAACGTCGCGGCACTCTCCCGCGATCCGAGTACACGAAGGTCACCAACCGATGCAGTCGGTTCCGACACTGCCGATTCCACGAGGGTCACGAAGTTTCGCGCCAACGCTTCGACGGTCGCGCTGTCGAACAGGTCGGTGGAATAGGTGAACGTGGCATCGATTCCTGCTGCGGCCCCGGCCTCGTGACGTTCGGTGACGGTGAGCTCGAGGTCGAACTTGGTCAGCCCCGTCTCGACTGCCCGCGCCGTCATCGACACCCCGGCCAGTTCGGCTGTGTGGGTGGTGGCTATCCGCGAGGTGATGGCCGCTTGAAAGACCGGGTGGTGTGCGGGCGAGCGGTCCAGTTCGAGCGCGTCCACGACGACGTCGAAAGGCACGTCCGCATTGTCGAAGGCATCCACGTCGACGGCCCTGACCTGTGACAGGTATGCGGCGAACGTTGCGTCCCGATCGACGACGGTCCGCAGGGCAAGAGTGTTGACGAACATGCCGACGAGCAGATCGAGAGATCGGTCCCCTCGCCCTGCCACCGGTGTTCCGATGACGATGTCGTTCGTGCCGCTGTACCTGGCCAGAAGCAGGGCGAAGCACGCGTGCAGGGCGATGAACGGCGTGGCGTCGTGATCGGCGGCAAGTACAACGAGCTTCTGATGCGTGGAAGCGCCGATTCTGATGTCGACTCCGGCTCCGCGCATGGTCGGGTCGAGTGCGCGCGGACGGTCCGTCGGCAGGTGGAGCTGCTCGGGCGCTCCCGCCAGCTGCTGCTTCCAGAACGCGATCTGTGATTGGGCAAGTGAATCGGTGGATGACGCGTCGCCGAGGTGTTCTCGGTGCCAGAGCGTGTAGTCGGCGTACTGCACCGGAAGGGGTGCCCACTGCGGGCTGTTGCCGCCGACGCGGGCGGCGTAGGCGCCGGTGAGATCAGCAGCCAACGGCGCGAGCGACCAACCGTCGGCCACCATGTGGTGCAGAACCACTACGAGGACAGCTTCCTCGTCATCGCCTTCCTTCTCGGCGGCGACAGTGATCAGCAGGTAGCGCACCGGACGTTCGCGGACCAGATCGAAACCGGCCGAAGAGAATTCGAAGATCACTCTCTCGAGGCTTCCGCGTTCCACGTCGATCGACTCGAGCTCTGCGATCCCCTCGCCCAGGCCCAGAACCTTCTGCGTCGCGTTGTCCCCGATCTGAGGAAACACGGTGCGTAGTGACTCGTGACGTGTCACGACGTCCACGATCGCGGCACTGAGTGCGTCGGGATCGACGGCGCCGCGCAACGACACCGCCAGTGGAATGTTGTACGCACCTGATTCCGGTGCCACGCGGTTCAGGAACCACAGTCGCTGCTGCGCGGGAGCGAGAGGCAGTACAGGCGGCCGGGCCACGACCTGAATACCGTCGGCGTCCGGGGTCTGTGCCGCACGCTCGATCGTCGCCGCGATCCCAGACACCGTGGGATGGTCGAAGAGTGCACGCAGCGGCATTTTAACCCCGGTGGCTTCGGTCAAGCGCGCTACCGCCGTCGTCGCTACCAGCGAGTTTCCGCCCAGATGGAAGAAATTATCGTCGAGTCCGAGCGGTCCACTACTCAGGATGTCAGCCAGAACCGCCGCAACCTTGCCCTCGGTCGGGGTCGTCGGAGGTCGGAAGACCTTGGTGGAGGCCAGGATAGGCGAAGGCAGCGCACGCCGGTCCAGTTTTCCGTTGGTGGTCAACGGAATCGAATCGAGGACCATGAAGGCATCGGGAACCATGTAGGTCGGGAGGGCTTCGGCGGCGTGAGCTCGGAGGGCGTCGGCGTCCACGACGTCGGAAGCGGTCACATAGGTCACGAGAGCGCCGCCCGCCGGCGTCGGAGCCACAACCGTCACAGCATCGTCGATTCCCGGCGCGCTGAGGATGACGGAGTCGATTTCGCCGAGTTCGATCCGGAATCCGCGGATCTTGACCTGCGCGTCGCCGCGTCCGAGGTACTCGAGTTGTCCGGGCGCAATCCATCGTGCGCGGTCGCCGGACCGGTACAACCGTCGTCCGCCGGCATTGAAAGGATCGGCAACGAACCGGCCCGCGGTGAGGTCTGGACGGCCCAGATAGCCACGGGCGAGTTGACCGCCCGCGACATAGATCTCCCCCGCGATCCCCACCGGGACCGGGGAGAGATGCTCGTCGAGCAGGTACACACGAAGTCCGTCGATCGCGTCACCGATCCGGCTGCCGGTCAGCGCACTCGCGCTCGCCCGGTCGAGTTCGAGATGGGTGACGTGCACCGTCGTCTCGGTGATGCCGTACATGTTGACGAGTGCAGGCGCGGATTCCGTGTGACTTTCGTACCCCGGGTGATTGTCGTACCAGCGCCCGAGTCGACGCAGGTCCAAGGCTTCGCCACCGAAGATCACGTACCGGAGCCGGGTCTCCGAATCGGCCCGAAGGTCGGCTTCGATGTACTGGTAGAAGGCCGAGGGCGTCTGATTGAGCACGGTGACGCCTTCTGCGGCGACCAGCGCCCGGAAGGCGTCAGGGTCGCGTGATACCTCGTGATCGACCAGGACCAGCGTTCCGCCGTGGAGCAGCGCGCCCCACAGTTCCCAGACCGAGAAGTCGAAGGCGAACGAGTGGAACATCGTCCACACGTCGTTGCCGTCGAATCCGAATTCGACGTGCGTGTTCTCGAACAATCGCACCACGGTGGCGTGGGTGACGGAGACACCTTTGGGTCGGCCCGTCGACCCCGAGGTGTAGATCACGTACGCCAGATTGTCGGCTCCGTGTCCGCGCGGGCGCTCATCGGTTTCCAGACTCTCACCGGAGTATTCGTCGGATTCGACGCCGACGACCACCACGTCAGAGTTCGGGAAGGCGGAGTTCGGGAAAGTGGAATCGGAGATGACGCACACCGGTTGCGCATCCTCGACCACGTATGCCAAACGCTCGGCGGGGTGTGCACGATCGAGTGGGAGGTATCCGCCGCCGGCCTTCACTACCGCGACAGCGGCAACGATCATGTCCACGGATTTCGGCAGCATGATTCCGACCAACGACTCGGATTGCACGCCATGATCGACGAGCTTGCGCGCCAACTGATTCGATCGTCGATCGAGTTCGCGGTACGACACGCGCTCGCTGCCCGCGACCACGGCGATCGCTTCCGGGGTCGCCCGAATGCGGTCGGAAAGGATCTCGGAGAGCGTTCGGACCGGGGTAATCGGCAGAACGGGCGGCACCAGCGCCTGGCGCGCCTCCGGGCGCAGTAGATCCACTGAGCCGAGCGCCGAGTGCGGAGTACCGACCATCGCGGTCAAGATTCGTAGATAACGGTCGGCGAGGTCCTCGGCTTGCTCTTTCGTGCCGAGCCAATCCAGAACACCGGAGATCGGCTGATCGAAATCGGCATGCTCACCAGTCGGAATCGCCAGGGAGACAAACAGTTCCGGCACGGTGGCCAGATCCGATCCGATAGGCGCACCGACCATGAGCCCCGGAAATCTCGGGTGAGCATCCAGCGGCTCCTCGAAACAGACCATCGCCCGGAACAACGGGCCCGTCTCGACCCAGCGGCCGTCACCGAGTGCGGCGGTCACCGAAGACAGAAGAATGTCTGCGTGTTCGAGAGCTTCGATTGCGACGGTGTCCACCGCACCGACCAGGTCGGTGAGCGTCATGGTGTTCGACACCGTCGAGCGAAGCACCAACTGGTTGGCGAACATCGAGACGAAATCGTCCGGATTGGAGGCGCCGTACCCTCGGACCGAGACGCCGATCGACACCTCGTCGGCCGAACCGACGCGGCGCAGCAGTCCGGCCATCGCAGACTGGAACAGCACGAACAGACTCGTGTTCATCGTCGTCGCCATCGTCTCCAGGCTCCGGCAGAGGCCTGCCTCGATCTCGAGGGGCGTGGACGTTCGACCGGATCCGGCGACGACCGGCAAACCCAGTTCCTCGGCGGGGTTCGACAAGGTCGCAGACCAGTACTCGACGTTGCGGGCGTGTTGAACTTCGGCGATCCATTTACCCGCGGCGTCGGGGTCGATATCCATCAATCGAGTTCCCGATTCCGCAGCGCAGAACAAGTCGAGGAACTCGAGGAAACGCCGGTGGTGACGCGAGATGTCCTCGTTGGTGTACAGGTCTGGATTCGCGGCGAAGTCGATCTGGATCTCTTCGGCTGCGGAAGTCTGATAGACGTTGACGGAGAGGTCTTCGATCGGCCCGGTCGAGATCACGTTCAGTTCGCCGTGCGCGTCCCCGAGAGTGATTCCGGAATGGAACAGCATGAGGTTGATCAACGGCCCGTGGAAGCCTCGTCCGTCGGCGATGCTGTGATCACCGGCGTTGAGGTCGCGTCGTAGGTCCTCGTGGCGGTATTTCTGATGACGCAGTGCGCCGGTGAGTTCGATCTTCACCTCGTGCAGCAAGTCCCCGACCGCGAAATGCGGATCGACGCTCGCACGTATCGGGACGACGTTCGACATCATTCCGCCGGACCTGCGAGCAGCTTTTGTCGTCCGCCCCGAGACCGGCAGGCTGAGGACCACGTCGCGGGTCCCGGTGGCCCGGGCGAGGTAAGCCGCCAGAGCACCGATCACCACTGACGACGTCGTCACATCGTGGGCGGCGGCCAGCCGTTCGAGGGAGCTCCGCAGTTCCGTAGGTACCGTCGCCGACCGTAGGCGAGACCATGCCTGCGACGGAGCAGTCGAGGACGCGAGCGAGGTTCCGCCCGGTTTGTCGGCCATCTTGGTGTTCCAGTAGTCGCGATCGCGCTCCCACCGCGTGGAGCCCAGATAGTCGGCCTCTGCCTTCACCAACGATTGGAGGGGGGCAGTTACCGCTGGGGGAACTGGCAGATCGCGCACCACAGCGGTGTAGATCTCGGCTGTGCGGTTCATCATCGACATCGCGCCGAAACCGTCGAGCGCCACATGATGAATACGGCTGTACCAGTAGTAATGGTCGTCGCGAAGCACCAGGACTGCCAGCCTGACCAGGCGATCGGTGAACGGATCGATGGCAGCAGTGTGCTCTCTGCGCATCCATTCCTGCGCTGCAGATTCCGGATCCGATTCGGCGCGAAGATCGACCACGTCGAGGGAGTCGTCCATGTCGAGATCGAGCCACTGACGCGCAACCCCGTCCACCTCGACCAGGCGCAGATATCCGGAGCCGATCTCACGGCCGGTCTGTTTGCTGGCAGCGGTCAGCAGCTCGATGTCGAGTGGGCCGTCCACGTCCACGTACTGAGCGATGCTGACGGGAATCTCGGGTCGAAGCTGTTGTGCGACAAGCAGGGAAAGTTGCGCGGCAGAAAGAGGGAAGGTGAGTTCGTCGTCCGGACGAGCTGCGGAAACGATTCCTCGGTCGGGACTGCCATCCACACGAATCTCCCTCTTACAACTTGCTCATGATGCAAACAGGTATATGCGTCCGCTGGACGCTTCGAACTGATCGGGGCACTTCGAAAATGAGACGAATACTTTGGAAAGCTCGGGTGGAAACTGGCAAATCGCCCGCCGGAGATCACATCGTGACAATCAGCTGCGATGTTACCGATCAGTCAGCTTCCAGCAAATATTCATCAAACAACCATTTGGGACTATTGTCCTGAATATCATGGCTAAAACGGCCCTATATAACAAACCGAAGCGCCGGTACCCGACGAACGGGCACCGACGCTCCGGTGAAATGTATTCAGTTGATCGTGCCGAGGTTACTTGTCAGACCGTGAAGCCGAGTGCGCGCAGTTGCTCGCGTCCGTCTTCGGTGATCTTGTCCGGTCCCCACGGCGGCAACCACACCCAGTTGATCTTCATGTCGGTACACAGATCGCTACGCACAAGTGCGCCGCGTGCCTGGTCCTCGATCACGTCGGTCAACGGGCACGCCGCCGACGTCAAAGTCATGTCGATCGTGACGACACCGTCGTCTTCGAAGAGTCCGTAGACCAAGCCGAGATCGACGACGTTGATTCCCAGTTCGGGATCGACGACGTCGCGCATCGCTTCTTCGAGTTCGTCGAGTCGCTCAGGCGACGGGACAGTGCCACTGCCCTGTGCGCCACCGAATTCCGCAGTGGAATCGGGATTCGGATTCACCGGAGCGCCGACCTCGGCGTCCTGCACTGGTTGTGTCTCGGTCATGATCCCTGTCCTTCAGTCGTGTCGACCAATTCACTGCTGCTGTCCGCCGTCGTCACAGCACTGCCGTCGACAATCTGGACTACAGCATCCTTGAATGCCATCCATCCGAGCAAGGCGCACTTCACGCGTGCCGGGTACTTCGAGACACCGACGAACGCGATGCCGTCGCCGAGAACGTCCTCGTCCCCCTCGACGGTGCCCCGACTGCTCACCATCTCGTTGAACGCCGTCACCGTCTTCAGTGCGTCGGTGACCTGCATCCCGATGACGAGGTCGTTGAGCACCGACGTCGACGCCTGGCTGATCGAACAACCCTGACCGTCGTACGAGACGTCGGAGACCGTTCCGTCCTCGGAGATCTGGACGCGCAACGTCACCTCGTCGCCACACGTCGGGTTGACGTGGTGCACCTCGGCGCCGAACGGCTCACGGAGTCCGCGGCCGTGCGGATGTTTGTAGTGATCGAGGATCACTTCCTGATACATCTGCTCCATGCGCATGATTCAGTTCAACTCCCCTGCGACACCGAAAAATTCCTGCGCACGCTTGATCGCTGCAACGAGAACATCGATTTCCGCGGTGGTGTTGTAGAGCGCAAACGACGCACGGGCCGTCGCAGCGACACCGAACTTACGATGCAGCGGCCACGCACAATGGTGTCCGACGCGAATCGCGACGCCCTCGTCGTCGAGGATCTGTCCGAGGTCGTGGGCGTGAATACCGTCCACGACAAAGGAAATCGCTCCGCCGCGGTTCTCGGACGTCTGTGGTCCGATGATGCGCAGACCTTCGATCGCCGACAACTTTTCGAGAGCAGCCTCCACCAACACGTGCTCGTGCGCAGCGACGGCGTCCATCCCGAAGGTGTTCAGGTAATCCACGGCAGCGCCCAGTCCGACCACCTGTGAGGTCATCGGTACGCCGGCTTCGAAACGCTGAGGCGGTGGCGCGTAGGTGCTGACCTCCATGGTGACCGTCTCGATCATCGACCCGCCGGTGATGAACGGAGGCATCGCTGCCAGCAGTTCACGACGGCCGTAGAGAACTCCGACCCCCGAAGGGCCGAGCATCTTGTGGCCCGAGAACGCCGCGTAGTCCACTCCCAGTTCGTGGAAGTCGACGGCCATGTGAGGCACCGACTGGCACGCGTCGAGCACGACGAGTGCACCGACGGCGCGTGCTCGTCGCACCAATTCCTCGACGGGCGCGATCGCGCCGGTCACGTTGGACTGGTGGGTGAACGAAACGACCTTCACCGCGTCCGTCAGCTCCAGCGAATCGAGATCGATCCGGCCGTCGTCGGTGACGCCGTACCACTTGAGCGTCGCACCGGTTCGGCGCGCAAGTTCCTGCCAGGGAACGAGGTTGGCGTGGTGTTCGAGTTCGGTGATGACGATTTCGTCGCCAGGACCGACATGGCGGTCGAAGCGATCGTCACCGAGAACGTAGGTCACCAGATTGAGAGCCTCGGTGGCGTTCTTGGTGAACACCAACTCGTCCGAATCCGCGCCCACGAAAGAAGCGATGGTGGCGCGAGCATTCTCGTACGCGTCCGTCGCCTCTTCTGCGAGCTGATGAGCACCCCGGTGTACTGCCGCGTTACACGTGGTCAGGAAGTCCCGTTCGGCATCGAGAACCTGGACCGGACGCTGCGAGGTAGCGCCGGAATCCAAGTACACCAAAGGTTTTCCGTCGCGCACGGTTCGCGCCAGGATCGGGAAGTCGGCCCGAACCGCTGTGACGTCGAGCTCGCGCACCGAGGTGGTCATCGTGATTACGCTCCCTGGGTAGCTGCGGTGTCCGCGGTGAAACGAACGTAGCCGTTGGTCTCGAGCTCGTCGGCCAGCTCCGGTCCACCGGACTCGACGATGCGGCCACCGACGAACACGTGAACGAAGTCGGGGTTGATGTAGCGCAGAATGCGCGTGTAGTGCGTGATCAGCAGAACGCCGCCGTTCTCGCGCTCCTTGTAGCGGTTGACGCCTTCGGAGACGGTGCGCAGAGCGTCAACGTCGAGGCCGGAGTCGGTCTCGTCGAGGATCGCGATCTTCGGCTTGAGCATGCCCAACTGCAGGATCTCGTGGCGCTTCTTCTCGCCACCGGAGAAGCCTTCGTTGACCGAGCGCTCGATGAACGAGGGATCGATCTCGAGCTCGCTGAGGGCTTCCTTGACTTCCTTGACCCAGTGGCGCAGCTTGGGAGCCTCGCCTCGCACGGCCGTAGCGGCGGTGCGCAGGAAGTTGGACATGGAAACGCCGGGAACCTCGACGGGGTACTGCATGGCCAGGAAGAGCCCGGCACGTGCACGCTCGTCGACGCTCATTGCGAGGACGTCTTCACCGTTGAGGGTGATGGAGCCGGACGTGACCTGGTACTTGGGGTGACCGGCGATGGCGTACGACAGAGTCGACTTGCCGGAGCCGTTGGGGCCCATGATCGCGTGGGTCTCCCCGGAGCGGACCGTCAGGTCGACGCCCTTGAGGATCTGGATGGGCTCGGCGTTGGCATCGGAGTTGGCGACCTCGACGTGCAGGTCACGAACCTCGAGGACCGAGGTGGTGGTGTTGTCACTGGTAGACATGAAATTCCTTCAAGATGAGGCGGGCGAGCGTAGCGACGGGGTGGTGTCGCAGGCGGGGCGGTCAGGAGCCGACGGCTGCGAGTTCGGCTTCGACTGCGGCTTCGAGGCGATCGCGCACCTCGGGAACAGCGATCTTGTTGATGATTTCGTGGAAGAACCCACGTACGACCAGACGACGAGCCTGATCCTCCGGGATACCACGAGCACGCAGGTAGAACAGCTGCTCGTCGTCGAAACGTCCCGTTGCACTTGCGTGGCCGGCCCCGACGATCTCACCGGTCTCGATTTCGAGGTTCGGAACCGAGTCGGCGCGGGCGCCGTCGGTCAGCACCAGGTTGCGGTTGAGCTCGAACGTGTCGGTGCCCTCCGCTGCGGCGCGGATGAGAACGTCGCCGATCCACACGGTGTGCGCGTCGGGCTTGCCGGATCCGGGATCTCCCTGAAGCGCACCCTTGTAGACCACGTTGGACTTGCAGTTGGGCTGCGAATGGTCCACCAGCAGACGCTGTTCCAGATGCTGGCCGGCGTCGGCGAAGTACAGACCGAGCAGTTCGGCGTCGCCGCCCGGTCCGTCGTACTTGACTGTGGCGGACAGGCGAACCAGGTCGCCGCCCAGGCTGATCGAGGTGTATCGAAGCACTGCGTCGCGGTTCAGGCGAGCGTGGTGTGACGTCACGTGAACTGCGTCGTCCGCCCAGTCCTGGATGGCCACCACCGTCAGCTGCGCACTGTCACCGAGAACGAATTCGATGTTCTCCGCGAAGGTTCCGCTGCCGCGCTGGTCGATCACGAACGTCGCCTTGGCGAACTGCGCCAGACGAATCTGGGTGTGTCCGTAGGCGACGTTGTCGACTCCGGGGCCGGTCATGGTGACCACGACGGGCTTCTCGACCTCGACCTCGGCGCCAACCGAGATGACCGTTGCCGTCTCGAAGCTCGAATACGCCTGCGCTGCAATGCGATCAGCGGGAACGCCGGCTTTGCCCAGACGTGCGTCATCACGGCCGACGGTCTCGACGGTGATGTCGCTTCCGCCGTCGACCTCGACGGTGACCTGTCCGTTGGCGACGGCGCTGCCGTCGTGCAATCCCCGGAGACGACGCAGCGGGGTGAACCGCCAGATCTCGTCACGTCCGCCGGGAACCTCGAAAGCATTGACGTCGAACGAGGAGAACTGCTCACCCTTGTTCGTGATGGGTGAGCCTGTGGCTGCACCCTTTACAGGAGCGGTCGGGTTCTCCCCGGCAACAGCTCCGATGACTCCGGTCTCTGGCGTGGTCACTAACCCACAGCCCCTTCCATCTGAAGTTCGATAAGGCGGTTGAGCTCGAGCGCGTACTCCATCGGGAGTTCCTTCGCGATGGGCTCGACGAATCCACGCACGATGGTGGCCATCGCCTCGTCCTCGGTCAGTCCGCGGCTCATCAGGTAGAAGAGCTGATCGTCACTGACCTTCGAAACGGTGGCCTCGTGACCCATGGTGACGTCGTCCTCGCGGATGTCGACGTACGGGTAGGTGTCGCTTCGGCTGATCTGGTCGACCAGCAGAGCGTCACACTTGACGGTCGACTTGGAGCCGTGGGCACCCTTGTTGACCTGCACCAGACCGCGGTACGACGCACGTCCACCACCACGGGCGACAGACTTGCTGATGATGGTCGAGGACGTGTGCGGCGCGAGGTGGAGCATCTTGGCGCCGGTGTCCTGGTGCTGGCCCTCGCCGGAGAACGCAACGGAGAGAACCTCACCGCGGGCGTACTCGCCCATCAGCCACACGGCCGGGTACTTCATGGTGACCTTGGAGCCGATGTTGCCGTCGACCCACTCCATGGATCCGCCGGCCTCGACCTTGGTGCGCTTGGTCACCAGGTTGTAGACGTTGTTGGACCAGTTCTGGATGGTCGTGTAGCGGCAGTGGCCGCCCTTCTTCACGATGATCTCGACGACGGCCGAGTGCAGTGAATCGGACTTGTAGATCGGCGCGGTGCAACCCTCGACATAGTGCACGGAGGCATCTTCGTCGACGATGATCAGGGTGCGCTCGAACTGACCCATGTTCTCGGTGTTGATGCGGAAGTACGCCTGCAACGGGATGTCCACGTGGACTCCCGGCGGAACGTAGATGAACGAGCCACCGGACCACACGGCGGTGTTCAGCGCGGAGAACTTGTTGTCGCCGGCCGGGATGACCGATCCGAAGTACTCCTTGAACAGCTCCGGGTGCTGCTTGAGACCGGTGTCCGTGTCGAGGAAGATGACGCCCTGCTCCTCGAGGTCCTCACGGATCGAGTGGTAGACGACCTCGGACTCGTACTGAGCTGCGACGCCGGCCACGAGGCGCTGCTTCTCCGCCTCGGGGATGCCGAGCTTGTCGTACGTGTTCTTGATGTCCTCGGGCAGATCTTCCCACGACTCGGCCTGCTTCTCGCTGGACCGGACGAAGTACTTGATGTTGTCGAAGTGAATACCTTCGAGGTCGCTGCCCCAGTTCGGCATCGGCTTCTTGTCGAAGGTGCGCAGCGCCTTGAGGCGGATGTCGAGCATCCACTCGGGCTCGCTCTTCTTGGCGGAGATGTCCCGCACGACAGCCTCGGACAACCCGCGCTGCGCGCTGGCTCCGGCTTCGTCGGAATCGGACCAGCCGTAGCCGTAATGACCGAGGGACGCGATGGTCTCTTCCTGCGTGAGCGGCTCGGTGTCTGCTGCCGCAGTGGTAGTCGCCTGGTCTGATGTGACGGTCATGCGAGCTCCTTCCGGAGTCTTGTTTCTTGACGGCTGCTCGGGTTCAGCGAGGGCTGGTCGCTGTGGTCGAGCAGTTCTGACTTTGAAGAACTAGCTGAAAAATCTCTATTCGAACGCTGCACGGTGGCAACGCTCTGTAGAACAATCTGGTCCGGTCATCTACTCCCGGTGGACACGAGGGGCACGTGCGTCGTGCAGGCGCAGTCACCGTTGGCGATGGTCGCCAGACGCTGAACATGAGTCCCGAGCAATTGCCGGAATGCTTGCTGCTCTGCCTCGCACAGTTCCGGAAACTCTTCTGCCACATGGGAAACCGGGCAATGGTGTTGGCAGATCTGCACGCCGTTGCCGACCGGCCGGGTCGACGCCGCGAACCCCACCGCGTTGAAGGCTTCGGCGATTGCGTCCGCTGTCGCCTCGACGTTGTCGACATCTGTCGGATCAGCCGGTTCGACGTCTCCGACGATCGCCTGAACCCGACGCTTGGCGAACTCCTCGATTGCCGCGTCTCCGCCGATTTCACGGAGTTGCCGCATCGCGGCTCCCGCCAGATCGTCGTAGGTGTGGCCGAGGCGGCCGCGACCGGTCGCGGTGATCTGGAACTGCTTGGCGGGACGACCTCGTCCACGCTGACGCAGCGACGACGCCGAAGCAGTTCGGGCTTCGCCGGACTCGATCAACGCATCCAAGTGACGTCGGACACCTGCGGCACTCAAACCGAGGCGCGTGCCGATTTCGGAGGCGGTAATGGGGCCTTCTTCGAGTAGCAGCTTGACCACTGCCGCCCGCGTCTGACCTTCGACGCTCACTGTCACCGGATTTGCGGCAGCACTCGGCGAGGCCGCTACAGTGGGCTGACCTGCAACTTCCTTGCTTCGTGGGTCTGACGCATTTCTTTTCACAACACAAGTGTGACGGAATTCTTTTCGCAGGTCTACTAAGGGCAACCTGCATTACATTCGGGAATATCCGGACAACGCACGTTGTTTGTGCTTGTCTGTCCGGCTGGATGGAGCCGCTACGCTGCCTGGTGTGCCGCAGACCCCCGAGAAGACGACGACCGCCCGATCGGCGCGCGCGATCCTGCTGGAAAAACCCAAGGCACTCGCGCTTTCCACAATCGGCGTTCGACCTTTCGGATCCGCTCCCCGGCAGAGTATGGCCGCGGTGCTGCACGGCGACGAGGACGAGCGCCCTGGCCTGAACGCGAAGGAAACCGCACAACTGCGAGGGATTCGCCGATTCGGCGCAACCGGCGCGGTCTTGATGGCAGTCGGAGCGCTCGGCGCCGGCGCACAACCCGTCCTGCAGAATCCGACCGCAGGACTTCGAGTCCTCAGCCTTCCCGGACGTATGCCGACGGTCTCACTCACAATGACGATGACCGGAACCGTGCTCGTCGTTCTGGCCTGGCTGATGATGGGCCGATTTGCAGTCGGGGACATACGCAGCCGTTCCGGCGCACCGCGGCGCATGACCCGTTCCCAGTTGGACCGCACACTCCTGCTGTGGATCCTGCCGCTCTCGGTCGCACCGCCGATGTTCAGCCGCGACGTCTACTCGTATCTGGCTCAAAGCGAAATCGCGGCCCGTGGACTCGATCCGTACGCCATCGGCCCCAAGGCGGCACTGGGCGTCGACCAC
The DNA here is from genome assembly GCF_044908235.1 of Rhodococcus sp. 27YEA6. NCBI lineage: Bacteria > Bacillati > Actinomycetota > Actinomycetes > Mycobacteriales > Nocardiaceae > Rhodococcus > Rhodococcus sp. 27YEA6. The sequence goes on from NZ_JBIYCY010000005.1 coordinate 262,933, forward strand.
GTTCTCACCCGCACGGTTCCGACGATCTGGCGCGACACCCCGGCTCCGTACGGACCGTTCTTCCTGTGGCTGGGACGCGGGATCAGCTCACTGACCGGCGACAACATCGTGGCCGGAATCTTCTTGCACCGCTTGCTCGCATTGGCCGGCGTCGCGCTCATCGTGTGGGCGATACCGCGACTGGCCAAGCGATGCGGTGTCTCTGCCGTCAGTTCGCTCTGGCTCGGTGCCGCGAACCCGCTGTTGCTCTTCCACTTGGTGGCCGGCATCCACAACGAAGCACTCATGCTCGGGTTGATGCTCGCCGGAATCGAGATCGCCCTCCGCGCAGTCGAAGGGTCCGGGCCCATCCGAGCGCGAGCGCTGTTCTATCTCGTTGCGGGATCAGGTTTGATCGCGTTGTCGTCGACCGTCAAAATTCCGTCCTTGCTTGCGCTGGGATTTGTCGGCATGGCCTTGGCTCGGCGTTGGGGTGGAACCTGGAAAGCCCTGGCGGGAGCCGCGATTCTCCTGGGCATCGTTGCCGCTGTCGTCACGTTTGTCATCAGCGTGGCCAGTGGGCTCGGTATGGGTTGGATCAACACCCTCGACACCGCCACGGCAGTCCGGAGTTGGATGTCCATCCCGACGCTCCTGGGCGTCGGCACGGGATTGGCAGGCGTACTGCTCGGACTCGGCGATCACACGACGGCGATCCTCACGATCACGCGGCCCATCGCTACTCTCGTCGCCATGCTCGTCACCGCACGGATGATGATCTCGGTCTACATGGGCCGCATCCATCCGGTCGGCGGACTCGGCATCGCGCTCGGCGCGATCGTTCTCCTGTTCCCCGTCGTTCAGCCGTGGTACCTGCTGTGGGCGATCCTTCCGTTGGCGGCGTGGGCCACCGCGCCGATTTTCCGCATCCCTGCCGTCGTCTTCACCTCGATCGTCAGCGTCATGTTGATGTCCAACGGCGCCGAATACCTTCCGTTCATGATCGTGCAGGCCGTCATCGCGACCATCCTCACCGCCGGAACGCTCATCGTCTTCACCCGCAATTCACTCCCCTGGCGTAGCGACAAGCCAGTAGCGGAGATCACGAAAGGCGGACCGGTAGACGAAGACAACTCGGCGGGGGCTTACGCTGATTCCCCGTGACCTCGAGAGCCTCCAGATCGTCGACGCCGGCGGTACAGATCCAGGGTGTCGTCAAGTCCTTCGACGGTGTTCGAGCCGTCGACGGTATCGATCTCACTGTCGAGACGGCCCAGGTCGTTGCCCTGCTCGGCCCCAACGGAGCCGGTAAGACGACCACCGTCGAAATGTGCGAAGGTTTTGTCACCCCCGACGCCGGCACGGTTCGAGTGCTCGGTCTCGACCCCATCGCCGACTCCGGTGAAGTCCGCTCGCGAATCGGCGTCATGCTGCAGGGCGGCGGCGCGTACCCCGGGTCCAAGGCCGGGGAAATGCTCGACCTTGTGGCCGCATACTCGGCCGACCCGCTCGATCCTGCCTGGCTCCTTTCCAAACTCGGCCTCACCGATGCGCGCAAGACCCCGTACCGCCGCCTCTCCGGAGGCCAGCAGCAACGACTGTCACTGGCGTGCGCGCTGGTCGGCCGTCCCGAATTGGTATTTCTGGACGAACCCACCGCCGGCCTCGACGCTCAGGCACGTCTACTCGTGTGGGAACTCATCGACGCTCTGCGACGCGACGGCGTGAGCGTCCTGCTCACCACACACCTCATGGACGAGGCCGAAGCGCTCGCCGACGAACTGGTCATCATCGACCACGGCAAGATCGTCGCGTCGGGAACGCCGGCGGAGGTCACCAGCAAGGGCGCCGAAGGACAACTCCGTCTGACGACGGTTCCCGGTTTGAGCCTAGATTCGCTGGCCGGTTCACTCGCCGGGTTCCGCATCGAGGAATCCAACCCCGGCACCTATGTCGTCGAAGGTGCAATCGATCCTGCAACCGTGGCGACTGTCGCAACGTGGTGTGCCGATCAGGACGTGCTGATCAACGACATTCGCGTCGATCAACGGAGTCTGGAAGACGTCTTCCTCGAATTGACGGGCCGGGAACTGAGGGGATGACGGAGATCAAGGTCATGAACGAAACAGCGTCGAACGGCCAGAGCAGTCCCATCAGCGTTGCCAGAGACCGACGGCTCGCCGAGAACCGCTTCGAGCCAGGCACCTTCTCGCCGGATCCCCGCCCCAATTCGGCGGCCAAGATGCTGGCGGCGCAGACCAAACTGGAGCTGACTCTTCTGCTCCGCAACGGTGAGCAATTGCTGCTCACCATGTTCATCCCGATCACCCTGCTCATCGGACTGTGTCTACTTCCGATCGGCGATTTGGGCGATTCTCGGGTCGATACCGTGCTCCCTGGTGTCATGATGGTTGCCGTGATGTCGACGGCGTTCACCGGACAGGCCATCGCCGTCGGATTCGACCGCCGATACGGCGCGCTCAAGCGACTCGGTGCAACGCCGCTACCGCGGTGGGGAATCATCGCAGGCAAGAGCGCTGCCGTCATCATCGTCGTGGCTCTGCAGTCACTCTTGCTCGGCGCTATCGGTTTGGCGTTGGGATGGCGTCCGTCGTTCGTCGAACTTGTACTCGGCGCAGTGGTCATTGCCATCGGTACTGTCACATTTGCAGCGCTTGGCCTCCTGCTCGGCGGTACTTTGCGCGCAGAGATCGTTCTCGCTCTCGCCAACGTCCTGTGGTTCATCATGGTGGGCATCGGCAGTGTGGTCTTCGCCAGCGGCGAACTTCCGACCGCTGTTCACACGCTGGTCCGCATTGTTCCGTCCGGCGCTCTCGCACACGCACTCGAAGCGGCCCTCGACACCTCGATGGACTGGTTCTCGATTCTCGTACTTGTCATCTGGGCCGCAGTGGCCGGAGTCTGCGCAGCAAGGTGGTTCAAGTTCACGTGAGTACACGACGGACAGCTCAGATCGTCGGCTGTGTGGCCGCAACAGTCATGTTGTGTGCCGGACCCGCAACGGCGACCCCTTCGGTGTCCGGTCCACTCGCACCTGCAAATCCGTACCTCGGTCCCGTCGGTACTTCCACCATGCACGGTGACGCGGGCTCGTCCGACGTCACGCCGCTGCCCGGTCCAGGAACCGGCCCACACGAGGTGACAGCTTTCCCGATGATGGCCGCCTGCCCGACAGTCCTCCAGGGTTCCGACGGCATGATCGTCTCGCTCTGCACGACGATGATCGGCCAGATCCCGACCATCCATTTGATCGATCCGAAGGCCGACGCCACGCCGTTGGGTAGATCCGTAGCACAACTGCCGCTCGCGAAGGGCAGTCTGCTCGGCGGCGTCTACGCCTATCTCGACAACGAGAACCGTCTCGTCGCCGTCGACGGAAACCGTCAACTGGTCCGCATTTCCCATGCACAGAATCCGGACGGCAGTTGGCGGCTGGAACTCGCGGATGTCATCGATCTCAGTGGTGCGGTTGCCGCCGACGACAACGTCACCGGCCTCGCTCCGGACTGGGACGGCAATGTCTGGTTCGCCACCGGGCACGGCACCGTCGGGTATGTCGGCGCGGATCGAATCGCGCACAGCATTGCACTCCCCGAAGGTGAACAGGTGCAGAACAGCATCTCCACCTCCCCGACGGGTACTGCCGTCGCAACGACCCACGCGCTCTACCAACTGAAGCGAAATGGCGACGAGGTCGTCATCGACTGGCGTCAGCCGTACGACCGCGGGCCGGCCCGTAATCCGGGTCAGCTCAGCTGGGGAACCGGATCGACGCCGACATACTTCGGCCCGTCGACGGGCAGCGATTTCTTGACCATCGTCGACAACGCCCACCCGACAGTGAGCTTGCATGTCTATCGCGCTGACACGGGCGCCGAGGTGTGCACGCAGCCGGTGTTGTCCGCTGCCAGCCAGGACGGCTCACCGAGCGGCAGCGAGAACTCCCCCGTCGGCATCGGTCATTCCGTCTACGTCGCCGGCACTTACGGATACCCGTACCCCACGACTCCTGAAGGTGCCGGTCCAGCGGTCCCCGCCACGGCACCCTTCAACGGCGGAATGACCCGCGTCGACATCGATCCGGTCGGCTGCCATGTCGTGTGGGACAACACGATTCGCAGCTCCGCGGTACCTCACCTCTCGACGGCTGACGGCTCGATTTACACGGTGACACGGGACGGTGCTCCGAACACCTCTCCGCTGGACGGTTACTCCTTCGCGGTGATCGACTCGAAGGACGGGTCTCAGATCGGTTCGACTCCGCTGCCGTCGACGATCCTCAACGACACCCTTCAGATGTCTGCACTCATCACCGAGTCGGGCGAGTACTTCCAGGGAACGATCTCGGGAATCGTGCGAGTTCGCGCGAACTGACGCGAGCTGGCCCCAACGACGCGGGGCAGGCGCGGAGCGAGCTGGCCCCAACGACGCGGGGCAGGCGCGGAGCGAGCTGGCCCCAACGACACTGTGTAGTTGATGGGGAACTACGATCGTTGGCGTGGTGAATCGTGTGTATGCCGGATTTTTACGCTTGGTGGATCGACTACCTCTCCCCTCGCTGAAAACGCAGAAGATCATCGCGTTCATCGTGATCCTGACGCAGGGCGGCATCGCTGTCACCGGCGCGGTGGTGCGCGTGACGGACTCGGGACTCGGTTGCCCGACGTGGCCGCAGTGCTTCCCCGGTAGCTTCGTCCCGGTCGGCCACGGACAGGTCGCGGTGATTCACCAAGCCGTCGAGTTCGGCAACCGCCTGCTGACCTTCCTGGTCGTCATCGTCGCCGCTGCGATCGTGCTTGCGGTGACTCGCGCTCGCCGACGCAAAGAGGTGCTTGTCTACGCCTGGATGATGCCGCTCGGCACTGTCGTTCAGGCAGTGATCGGCGGTATCACCGTCCTCACAGGCTTGCTGTGGTGGACGGTCGCCATTCACCTGGTTGCGTCGATGCTGATGGTCTGGGTTGCCACGGTGATGTACGCGAAGATCGCGGAACCCGACGAAGCAACAACTCTGGTCGTGATGCCGAAGCCGTTGCGCTGGCTTACCGCGCTGTCAGGTGTCGCGCTCGCCGGCGTTTTGGTCGCTGGAACTCTCGTAACGGGCGCAGGCCCGCACGCCGGCGACAAGGGACTGGACCGGACGGTGCCTCGCCTGGAGATCGAGATCGTGACGCTCGTCCATCTGCACTCACAGCTTCTGGTCGGATATCTCGCGCTGGTCGTGGGTCTGACCTTCGGCCTGTATGCGGTCGGGACATCCGCAGCCGTGAAGATCCGTCTGAAGGTCCTGCTGGGATTGATCCTCGCGCAGTCGCTCATCGGTGTCGTGCAGTACTTCACCGATGTGCCGGAAGTTCTGGTGATCATGCACGTCGCCGGTGCAGGACTGTGCACGGCTGCGACCGCAGCAGTTTGGGCTGCGGGTAAGACCCGCCAGTACACGCCGACCAATTCGCCGATACCAGCTGTCTGACGCTTCAAGACACGTGTGGGGCGTAGGAACACCAAAAGGTGTTCCTGCGCCCCACACGTCATTTCAGGATTCGTTGCGAGCTTTCGGGAACCGAGTCTGGTTGGCGACCCAACCGGCCATCTTCTTGAAATGGCCCTCCTGCGGGGTGACGATGCTCGTCAGTTCGCGCTCCCACTCGGCGACGGTGACGTTGTCGAAGGACGCGACGACCGCGTTTGCCGTGGCGAGGTCCTCGACGACCTGATCACCGAGGATGCCGTCGGCACCTACGAGGGTGATGCGAACGCCGGCCAGGCCGACCGGCTGGATGACGGCGCTGGCGGAGCCGCCGTGCTCGGCGACGAACTTGGTGATGGCGTTCACCGTGGACTTCGGCAGTTCCGGCGCGGACGGGGTGGCGTCCGACTTCTCGGTATCGGTGCTCATGACTCGACAATACTGGTCGGTAGCCCGGAAGCGACACCAGGCATGGACTGAGCGTCGGCCGCCTCGGGTGTAGAACAGAAACCATGCGAGCCATCTACGTGACCGAGACCGGCGGACCAGACGTTCTGACTCTGACCGAACAACCCGAACCGACACCCGGCCCAGGCGATCTACTCGTCAAGACCGAAGCGATCGGCATCAATTTCATCGACACGTACTTCCGAATGGGCCAGTACAAGCGTCCGCTCCCCTACATTCCCGGCGACGAGGGCAGCGGTGTTGTCGAAGCTGTCGGCTCCGACGTCAACGAATTCTCCGTGGGCGACCGGGTCGCGTGGGCCGCTGCCACTGGCAGCTATGCCGAGAAGGTGGCTGTTCCCGCCGCAGTCGCCGTGAAAGTGCCTGACGGTGTCCCGGCATCGGCCGCAGCGTCGGCGCTCCTGCAGGGGATGACAGCGCACTACCTCGCGAAGTCGACGTATCCGATCCAGAGCGGCGACACCGTGCTCGTGCACGCAGGCGCGGGCGGCGTCGGGTTGATCCTGACGCAGATGGCCGTCAGCCTCGGGGCGAAGGTCATCACGACTGTGTCATCGGATGCAAAGGAAGAACTCTCGCGTGGCGCGGGCGCCGCGGAGGTCCTGCGGTACGACGAGGACATCGCAGCGCGAGTCCGGGAGTTGACCGGCGGCGAAGGAGTAGCGGCGGCATACGACGGCGTCGGTGCGACAACTTTTGATTCGAGCTTGGCTTCCGTGCGCATCCGCGGCACGGTCGCTTTGTTCGGTGCGGCCAGTGGACCGGTCCCGCCTGTCGATCCGCAGCGGCTCAATTCGTCGGGTTCGCTGTTCCTGACGCGTCCGACGCTCGCGCATCACATTCGCACTCGAGAGGAACTGACCTGGCGGGCCGGCGATGTCTTCGACGCCATTGCGGCCGGGAAGCTCGATATTCGTGTCGGCGCCGAGTATCCCCTCGCCGACGCGGCAACAGCCCATCGGGATCTGGAAGGTAGAGCAACGACCGGGTCGATCGTTCTGATCCCCTAGCGAAGTGCTGTGCGCCTTTATTAACCGCCCGCGGTTAATAAAGGCGCACAGCAGAATCAGCTCAGCATGTCGCTGATCGTCTGGAGTCCGAGAACCGAGTCGACGGCGAGGCCGACGAACACGATCGCAAGATAGTTGTTGGACTGCAGGAACAGGCGCAGCGGCTTGACCTGAGCACCACCGCGAACGCTGCGGTACAGCTGATGTGCCATGAGCAGGAACCACGCACCGGCAACGATGGTGATGGCGGCGTAGATGACTCCCGATGCGGGCACGAGGACAAGCGTCGTGACGACCATTGCCCAGCTGTAGAACAGAATCTGCTTGGTGACGTGCTCTTCGGTGGCGATCACCGGAAGCATGGGAACACCGGCAGCTTTGTAGTCCTCTTTGTATCGCATCGCCAGCGCCCAGGTGTGCGGCGGCGTCCAGAAGAAGATGATCAGGAACAGCACGACGGGCTGCCAGCTCAGCGACCCGGTGACAGCGGCCCAGCCCACGAGGACGGGCATACATCCGGCTGCGCCACCCCAGATGACGTTCTGCCAGGTACGACGCTTGAGAACCATCGTGTAGATGAGGACGTAGAACGCGATCGTGATCACGACGAGGATGCCGGCCAAGAGGTTGGCTCGCCACCACAGCCACAGGAACGACGCGAGTCCGAGAAGGAGCCCGAAGACGAGCGCGTTGCGCGTCGGCACCGCCTCGCGGGCCAGCGGCCGCTTCGCCGTGCGCTTCATGACCTTGTCGATGTCGGCGTCGACGACGCAGTTGAGCGAGTTCGCACTCGCCGCGCCCATCCAGCCACCGAAGAGGGTGCTGAGGATCAGAACGATGTCGACTGTTCCGCGATCGGCCAGCAGCATTGCCGGAATGGTTGCCACCAACAGCAATTCGATCACTCGCGGCTTCGTGAGCGCGATATAAGCCAGAACCTTGCCCGTTGCGCGACCCCACACCGTATCGGTATTGGTCGCCCGCGGGGCGGCACCTGGGCTGCCGAAGCCATGTCCGCTCGGCTGTTGCCCTGTCCGCACGTTCTCTCCTTGCACCACGCGTTACCGCACTAACTCTTCACGACACACTGCTGACACTGTTCTCTACTACGAACGATGGTAGACCGCAGCCATTGAGGAACCGAATCGACCCGGACAGCCAGGACCATTAGGCTGGGTTACGCAGTGGAGGGACACCCCACCCTCGCAATCCACGTACACCATGTCAGGAGACATCTGCCAGTGTCGATCACAGACGAGATCCACGTCCTCACGCAACCCGTCCACCCCTCGGACTGGACCGACCTGGACACCAAGGCTGTCGATACCGCCCGCGTGCTCGCCGCCGACGCGGTTCAGAAGGTCGGCAACGGCCATCCCGGAACTGCAATGAGCTTGGCGCCGTTGGCATACACCCTCTTCCAGCGCGTCATGCGCCACGATCCTTCGGATGCAGAATGGGTCGGCCGTGACCGCTTCGTTCTCTCCTGTGGCCATTCATCCTTGACGCTGTACACCCAGCTCTACCTGTCGGGCTACGGCCTCGAGCTCGCTGACCTCGAAGCTCTCCGGACGTGGGGCGCACTGACCCCCGGCCACCCCGAGGTCGGCCACACCGTCGGCGTCGAGATGACCACCGGTCCGCTGGGCCAGGGCCTTGCGTCCGCAGTCGGTATGGCGATGGCCGCGCGTCGTGAGCGTGGGCTGTTCGATCCGGAGACCCCGGTCGGCTCCTCCCCCTTCGACCATCACATCTACGTGATCGCGTCCGACGGTGACATCGAAGAAGGCGTCACGTCCGAGGCCTCGTCCCTCGCCGGTGTCCAGGAACTGGGCAACCTCATCGTCTTCTACGACGACAACAAGATCTCCATCGAGCACGACACCACCATCGCTCTCGGCGAAGACGTCGGAAAGCGATACGAGGCGTACGGCTGGCACGTTCAGCACGTCGAAGGTGGCGAGAACGTCTCCGGCATCCTCGACGCGGTTGCCGCGGCCAAGGCCGTCGTCGATCGTCCGTCCATCATCTTGCTCCGCACCATCATCGGTTTTCCGGCTCCGAAGAAGATGAACACCGGCGACGTCCACGGCTCCGCTCTCGGTGCCGACGAAGTTGCAGCGGTCAAGGAAGCCCTCGGCTTCGATCCGGCCAAGTCCTTCGACGTCGACGCCGACGCTCTGGCTCACGCCCGTGAGGTCGTCTCCCGCGGCGCCGACGCACGCAAGGCATGGCAGGTCGAGTTCGACGCGTGGGCTGCACGTGAGACCGAGCGAAAGGAACTCTTCGACCGCCTGTTCGCCGGTGAGTTCCCCGCCGGCTGGGCCGACGCTCTCCCGACCTACGAGGCCGACGCCAAGGGCGTTGCGACTCGCAAGGCCTCCGGTTCGGCGCTCAACGCGCTCGGACCGATCCTGCCCGAGCTGTGGGGCGGCTCCGCCGACCTCGCCGGCAGCAACAACACCACCATCAAGGGCGCAGATTCGTTCGGCCCGTTCTCCATCTCCACAAACGACTGGAATGCGCAGCCTTACGGCCGCACGCTCCACTTCGGCATCCGCGAGCACGCGATGGGCTCGATCCTCAACGGCATCGCGCTTCACGGACCCACCCGCCCGTACGGCGGAACCTTCATGGTCTTCTCCGACTACATGCGTCCGGCGGTTCGCCTGGCCGCACTGATGAAGACTGCCGTCACCTACGTCTGGACCCACGACTCCATCGGTCTCGGCGAAGACGGCCCGACCCACCAGCCGGTCGAGCACCTCGCTGCTCTTCGTGCGATCCCGAACCTCGCCGTCGTCCGCCCGGGTGACGCCAACGAGACCTCGTTCGCATGGCAGGCAGCACTCGAGAACAAGACGGGCCCGACGGCTCTGGCACTCACGCGCCAGGACATCCCGGTTCTCGAAGGCACCAAGGAGAAGGCTGCCGAGGGTGTCAAGCGCGGCGCTTACGTCCTCGTCGACGCAGCCAACGGTTCGCCCGAGGTCATCTTGCTGGCGACCGGTTCCGAACTGCATCTGGCCACCGAGGCTCGCGAAACCCTCGAAGCTCAGGGCGTCGCAACCCGCGTCGTTTCCGTGCCGTGCCTCGATTGGTTCCTCGAGCAGGATCAGGCGTACCGCGACGAGGTCATTCCGCCCGCCGTGCGCGCGCGTGTGTCCGTCGAAGCCGGCATCGCGATGCCGTGGTGGCGCATCCTCGGCGACGCCGGTCAGGCCGTCTCGCTCGAGCACTACGGCGCTTCCGCCGATTACAAGACCTTGTTCCGGGAGTTCGGCATCACTGCCGACGCGACTGTCGAAGCCGCGCAGCGCTCCCTCGCAGCTGTGAAGGGATGATCTCGATGACACAGAACGTGAATACCGAAAAGCTCTCCGCTGCAGGCGTTTCCATCTGGCTCGACGACCTCTCGCGGGATCGCATCCAGTCCGGCAACCTGCAGAACCTCATCGACACGAAGTCGATCGTGGGTGTCACGACCAACCCGTCGATCTTCCAGGCGGCACTGTCCAAGGGATCGGCGTACGACGCTCAGGTCCGTGAGCTCGCACAGCGCGGCGCCGATGTCGACGCCACCATCACCGCGGTGACCACCGACGACGTGCGTGCTGCGTGCGACATCCTGGCTCCGCAGTTCGAGGCGTCGAACGGCGTCGACGGCCGCGTGTCTATCGAAGTCGATCCTCGCCTGGCTCACGACACCGACGCCACCGTCGCGCAGGCGATCGAGCTGCACAAGATCGTCGATCGTCCGAACGTCCTGATCAAGATTCCCGCGACGCTGGCAGGCATTCCCGCCATCGCCAAGGTGATCGGTGAGGGCATCAGCGTCAACGTCACCTTGATCTTCTCGGTCGAGCGCTACGAGGCAGTCATGGGCGCATACCTGGAAGGTCTGGACACCGCCAAGGCTGCCGGCCGCGACATCTCGTCCATCGAGTCGGTCGCCTCGTTCTTCGTCTCCCGCGTGGATTCCGAGATCGACAACCGCCTCACGGCAATCGGCACGCCGGAAGCCCTCGAGCTTCGTGGCAAGGCTGCACTCGCAAACGCACGTCTGGCGTACAACGCGTACCAGCAGATCTTCGAGGTGCAGCCGCGCTTCCAGGCTCTTCTGGCCGACGGCGCCAAGGCTCAGCGTCCGCTGTGGGCGTCGACCGGCGTGAAGAACCCGGATTACCCCGACACGCTCTACGTCACCGAGTTGGTTGCGCCGAACACGGTCAACACCATGCCGGAGAAGACGCTCGACGCTCTCGCCGACCACGGCGAGATCACCGGCGACACGATCTCGGGCACCGCTCAGGAGTCACAGGCGGTCTTCGATCAGCTCGCTGCAGTCGGCATCGATCTTGCGGACGTGTTCAAGGTCCTCGAGACAGAGGGCGTCGACAAGTTCGAGGTGTCCTGGAACGAGTTGCTCGACGCAACCGCCGAGCAGCTCCGCGCAGCAACCCAGAAGAGCTGAGCCTGTGAGCGATTCCGCGGCGGCATCAGATTGGGTGAATCCCCTTCGGGACAGCACCGACAAACGGCTTCCGCACATTGCGGGGCCCTGCGCCCTGGTGATTTTCGGTGTTACCGGCGACCTTGCCAGGCGCAAGCTCATGCCCGCCATCTACGACCTCGCCAACCGTGGACTGTTGCCGCCCGGATTCGCTCTGGTCGGGTTCGCCCGGCGTGACTGGACGGACGAGGACTTCGCGAACGTCGTCCTCGAGGCAGTCAAGGACGGCGCTCGCACCAAGTTCCGTCAGGACGTCTGGGAGAGGCTCGCCGAAGGTATCCGGTTCGTGGAGGGCAGTTTCGACGAGGCCGAGGCCTTCCAGAACCTGTCCGACACGTTGGCCACGCTCGACAACGAACGTGGTATCGGCGGCAATCACGGTTTCTACCTTGCGATTCCGCCCAACGCGTTTCCTCAGGTGCTCGAGCAACTGTCGGCGTCGGGCCTCGCGCAGGCCGAGGACGGTCAGTGGCGACGAGTCGTCATCGAGAAGCCGTTCGGCCACGACCTCGAGAGCGCTCGCGAACTGAACGCCGTCGTCAACAAGGTGTTCCCCGAGGACACGGTCTTCCGTATCGACCACTACCTCGGTAAGGAAACCGTCCAGAACATTCTGGCTCTGCGCTTCGCGAACCAGTTGTTCGATCCGATCTGGAACGCGCACTACGTCGACCACGTTCAGATCACGATGGCCGAGGACATCGGCCTCGGTGGACGCGCGGGGTACTACGACGGCATCGGCGCGGCCCGTGACGTGATCCAGAACCACCTGCTGCAGTTGCTCGCGTTCACGGCGATGGAAGAACCCATCAGCTTCGAGCCGCTCAATCTGCAGGCGGAGAAGATCAAGGTCCTCTCGGCTACTCGCCTTGCCGAGCCCCTCGACGAGACCACCGCCCGCGGCCAGTACGCGGGCGGCTGGCAGGGTGGGCTGCCGGTGGTCGGGCTACTCGAAGAAGACGGCTTCGCAGCGGACTCCATCACGGAGACCTTTGCCGCCATCACCCTCGAGGTCGACACCCGCCGCTGGGCGGGTGTGCCGTTCTACCTGCGCACGGGCAAACGACTCGGACGCCGTGTCACCGAGATCGCGGTGGTGTTCAAACGTGCACCGCACCTACCGTTCGACAAGACGATGACCGAAGACCTCGGCCAGAACGCTCTGGTCATCCGCGTGCAGCCCGACGAGGGCGTCACCATGCGGTTCGGCTCGAAGGTTCCCGGATCGAGCATGGAAGTCCGTGACGTCAACATGGACTTCTCGTACGGCCAGGCTTTCACCGAGTCGTCTCCGGAGGCGTACGAGCGGCTCATTCTCGACGTGTTGCTCGGCGAGCCGTCTCTGTTCCCGGTGAATGCCGAAGTCGAATTGTCTTGGGAGATCCTCGATCCCGTCCTCGAGCACTGGGCTGCCGGCGGTAAGCCGGAACCCTACGAGGCCGGAACGTGGGGACCACCGTCTGCGGACGAAATGATGCAACGCACCGGACGCGAATGGAGGCGACCCTAGTGATTCTCGATTTGCCGTCCACCACCACGGTCCAGGTCAGCAAGAAACTGGTCGAGGTACGTAAGACCGGCGGCGCTGTCACCTTGGGACGAGTGTTGACGCTCGTCGTCTGCACCAGGGACACCGGGAATGCCGAGGAAGCCATCGAGGCCGCCAACGAAGCAAGCCGCGAGCACCCATGCCGCGTCATCGTGCTTCTGCGTGGCGACGAGCAGAGTGAGCCCAGGCTCGATGCTCAGATCCGTGTCGGCGGGGACGCCGGCGCCTCGGAGGTTGTCGTGCTGCGTCTCTACGGTCCCCTGGCGGACCACGAGAGCAGCGTCGTCATCCCGTTCCTGCTCCCCGACACCCCGGTAGTCGCGTGGTGGCCCCTCGAGGCACCCGAGATTCCAGCCAAGGATCCCGTCGGGAAGCTCGCGATACGGCGCATCACCGATGCCACCGGCGCCCCCGATCCGACCGCCACCATCAAGGGGCGACTCGCGTCGTACACCGCCGGCGATACCGATCTCGCCTGGAGTCGCGTCACCTACTGGCGCGCGCTCCTCGCGTCGGCTCTCGATCAGCCGCCGCACGAGAAGATCACCTCAGCGGTGGTCTCCGGTCTCAAAACCGAACCGGCACTGGATATTCTCGCCGGTTGGTTGGCGGCCAAGATCGACGGTCCGGTCATTCGACGTACGGGTGAGCTGACGGTCGAGTTGAAGCTCGAGACCCGCAGTATCTCCATCAGTCGTCCGCAGGAGGGCACGACCGCTACGTTGATCCGCACCGGTCAGCCTGACGCGCTGGTTTCTCTGGGTCGTCGAGAGACACGCGATTGCCTCGCCGAGGAATTGCGTCGGCTCGATCCGGACGAGATCTACGAAGAAGCTCTGGCCGGATTGGAGAAGGTGACCTATGAGTGATGTTGTCGTAGAGAAGTTTTCCGACGCCGGCCAACTTGTCGACGCTGCCGCCGCACGCCTGGTCACGACCATCGTCGATGCCCAGAAGGCTCGCGGGTTTGCGTCCATCGTGCTGACTGGCGGTGGAACCGGCATCGCACTTCTCGAGAAGTTGCGTGAAGCTCCCGGCGACATCGACTGGTCGCAGATCGATCTGTACTGGGGCGACGAACGGTTCCTGCCGTCCGGCGATCCCGAGCGGAACGAAGTGCAAGCACGTGAGGCGCTTCTCGATCATGTGCCGGTCGATCCCGACAGGGTACATGCGATGGCCGCATCCGACGGTATCTACGACGGTGATCCACACGGGGCGGCGACGGCGTACGAACAACTGCTGGGCGCTCAGGCACACGGGAATCAGGTTCCGACGTTCGACGTGCACCTGCTCGGTATGGGCGGCGAAGGACACGTCAACTCGTTGTTCCCGCATACCGACGCTGTTCGCGAAGAAGCGCGTTTCGTAGTCGCGGTGACGGACTCCCCCAAGCCGCCACCGGTGCGGATCACCCTCACGTTGCCTGCTGTTCGGCGAGCCAAAGAGGTCTGGCTGCTCGTCTCGGGTGCTGCAAAGGCCGAGGCCGTTGCCAAAGCCGTCGGAGGTGCTTCGGCCGACGACTGGCCGTCCGCCGGCGCCACCGGTTTGGTTGCGACACGTTGGTTCCTCGATTCGGACGCTGCCTCGCAGCTTCCCTGATCTGATTTCACAGATCTGATTTCACACCGGTCGGGAATCGTCTTCGGGCGATTCCCGGCTTGGTGGTACGTCGACGACTTCCTCACCGTGGCGACTTTCGACTACCCGCCGAGTCCGGATCCGATGCGAATTTCCTTTTGACGGAACGGAACTCAATCCCGAGATCCCGTTTCTCCAACCAGCACTGCGCCCCACACAACGATCCATCTCTCCCCTACCTCCTTCATCCGAGTGATTACTACCTTGGACGCCGCGAAGTAAGGTTCGGTTCCGCAGATCGCGTTCACTCTTGAACGAAGCAATCCAGGCGAGAACAATCGAACAATGTCGTGGACACCGAATCCGGACGCACTTCGCGGGCGAGTGGCTGTAGTTGCCGGGGCGACGAGGGGCGCCGGACGCGGAATCGCCGCGGCCTTGGGCGAGGCCGGTGCAACCGTCATCTGCACTGGCCGGAGCACATCTGCCGGAATTCTTCAGTCGGACTATCCGCGCGGAGAGACCATCGAAGAGACGGCAGAGTTGGTCACCGAACTGGGCGGCGTCGGCGTGCCGATTGCCGTCGATCATCTCAAGAGCAAACAAGTGGCTGATCTCGCCGAACGCTTGCGAATCGACTATCACCACATCGACATCTTGGTCAACGACATCTGGGGCGCGGAATTACTCAAGGGTGGGCCGGCGGAGTGGAACACGCCGGTATGGGAACACGATCTGGACAAGGGGTTTCACATCTTGCGTCTGGCGATCGACACCCACATCACCACGTCGCACCACCTCCTGCCGCTCATGACTGATCGGCCAGGCGGACTGGTCGCCGAAATAACCGATGGCACTACCGAATACAACGCATCGAACTATCGCATCTCGGTGTTCTACGACTTGGCCAAGGTGTCCGTGAACAGGCTCGCATTTTCGCAAGGCCACGAACTTGCCCCGTTCGGCTGTACTGCCGTCGCCATCACTCCCGGGTTCCTGCGATCGGAGATGATGCTCGAGAATTTTGGTGTCGGCGAATCGAATTGGCGTGACGCTTTGTTGCCGGAGCGGGATGGTCCGACTGCGCCCGCGGATTTCGCACGCTCCGAGTCACCAAGATTCATCGGACGTGCGATCGCGGCCATCGCCGCCGATCCGAATCGGAAGCGATGGAATCAGCGATCGGTCAGTTCAGGCGAACTCGGAACGGAATACGGGTTCACCGACACCGACGGCAGCCGACCGGACTTTTGGCGAGCCAACTGAATCCGACTGTGATTAAGATCCGTTCATGGCCGAATTCGCGACGATCGACCAATACATTGCGTCGTTTCCCGCCGACGAGCAACGAGTCCTCGAGAGCATCCGCGAGACGATCCACAACACCGTCCCCGGCCTCGATGAAACCATCAGCTATCAGATGCCCACCATGAGAGTGAACGGGAAGAATCTGGTTCACTTCGCAGGCTGGAAACACCACATCTCGATGTACCCGCTCCCGGCGAGTGATGCAGAGTTCGAGAAGTCCGTCGACCCGTACCGGGCTGCGAAATCAACGGTGAAGTTCCCGCTGAACAAACCGATCCCTCTCGACCTCGTGGCCCGAATCGTCGAATTGCTCGCGCAGCGCCACTAGCTCCAGTTTCCCGTCGGAGCCCTGTGAGAGCGTATGGCCGTGCAGAGACAACCCATCCGACGCATCAAGACCGGGACATCGTCAGGCGCTGACGTAGGCAGCTGGCCGATGACGGTACCCGCTGTTGCGCAGATCGTTCAGGACGGTCTCGAACTTCCACCGGGTGTCACCATTCTGGTCGGCGAAAACGGAGCGGGAAAGTCGACCGTCATCGAAATTCTTGCCGCCGTTCTCGGTCTCAATGCCGAAGGCGGGTCGACCAATACGCGGCATCAGACTCGATCGAGTGAACCGGGCGGCCTCGACCTTGTGGTCGAGCGGAGTCCCGGAGCATCGAAGTGGGCGTACTACCTCCGAGACGAAACCCTGCACGGTTTGTACACGTACTTGGAGGACAACCCCAATCCCAAGCGACCTGAACCGCTTTACCATCACCTCTCCCACGGTGAGGCGCTGCTCGAGATCCTGTCGTCGAGGACCGCCGACGGCGGCTTCTATCTCATCGACGAACCCGATGCCGCACTCTCCTTCCAAGGGACCCTGACACTGGCCGCGCTGCTCGGCGAGCTGGTGGAATCCGGCGCGCAGGCGGTGATCGCGACGCACTCGCCGATCATCGCGGCGCTGCCGAACGCCAACCTGCTCGAGATCGGAGAATGGGGAATCCGAGCCTCGAGCTGGGAGGACCTCGATCTGGTGTCGAACTGGCAGCGGTTCCTTCACGACCCGCACACGTACCTGCGCCATCTGATCTAACCTGGAACTCCACCCCAGGAGGCCTCCATGGCATACGACAAAGCGCTGGCTGAGCGTATCCGCGATGCGCTCTCGGGCGAGGACGACGTCGAGGAAGTAAAGATGTTCGGTGGGCTGAGCTTCATGGTGAACGGGAAGCTGGCCGCCAGTGCGAACTCACACGGCAACATCATGGTTCGGTGTGACCCCGATCGAGTCGACGAGCTTCTGACGCACAAGGGTGCAAGCTGGCCCGAGATGCGGGGTAAGCCGATGAGCAAGGGATGGATCGTCGTCGACCGAACCGGGACGAGTTCGAACGTCGAATTCAACGCGTGGATCAAGGAAGCTTTGGACTTCGTTCACTGACAGCTGGGGTGCGTTGCCGAAGATATCTGACGAGACTGGTGTGGCCGCGGGCTCTCGCGTCGATGAGAGACTGAACCGTGCCCGATCGACCTGAGATTGTCTGTATCTGCGGCTCTGCGCGATTCGCTGAAGAGATGCGGGAGGCGAACCGCGACCTGACGTTCGCGGGCGTGATCGTCGTCGCGCCGGTTGAAGCAGACGAGGCGGTCTCTGACGAGCAGAAGAACCTGCTCGACGCGCTCCATCTGCGCAAGATCGACCTCGCCGATCGGGTTCTGGTCGTCAACCCTCGCGGATACATCGGTGAGTCCACGCGCCGAGAGATCGCGTACGCGCGCGCCGCCGGCAAACCAGTGTCGTTCACGACGCCGTTTGATCAGTAAGCGCCTCGTCGGTGCGGGCCGCAACGAATATTCTCACGCCGAGTTGCTCGAGCCCTAGCGCCGGTTCGATCAATTTCGCTCGATTCGGCAAAAGTGAACTGGGCGGCCCTTAGACTCCGGAAAAGCATTGGATTGGGCGGCTCGACGCCGCGGAGGAAAGGTGGTCCGTCGCGTGACGTTCACACCCAATCAGCCGGATCACCAACGCGCCTTCGGGTTTCAGACGCCGTCGACCCGCGCAATTCCCTCCCTCATGCCCGACCGTTTCGGACCTAGCCTCATCGGATCGCTCTGGGCGTGCGCCGGGATCGTCGCCGGAAGCCTCGGCCCGTGGACGTCATCCTCCGCACTGGACCACAGTGGTATCGACGAATGCGGAGTGATCACTCTCGTCCTCGCTCTCTGCGCGGTGACCGCGCTGATCACCCTCATGGTTCGAGACGTCACGCCCGAGATCAAGAATCACTGCACCGGCCCTTTGGTCGGAATCGCGGTCTTGATCGTTGCCGTCGGAAACGCCGCGTCCATCGTGCGACGTAGTACCGAGTTCGCAGGGCACACTGCCGGACCGTCCATCGGGTGGGGACTGTGGGTGGTCATCGCGGCCGCAGTGATCCTGTGCATCACGTCGTCGACCGTCGCGCACATGATCAGGTTTCAGGCAGCAATGATCACAAGGTCTTGATCAGACCGCCGTCGATCACGAAATCCGCGCCTGTCACGTTCCCCGCACGATCGCTGGCGAGGAACAACACCAGGTCGGCAACCTCTTCGGGGAAGGTGAACCGCCCAGTCTCGGCTCCGGCCGCGGCGCTTTCGACGATGTCGTCGGCGGCTGATCCACTCGCCTTCGCCAGCGTCGAGGCCACTCCGTGCTTGCCGAGCCACAACTCCGTTTGCACCGGGCCAGGGCTGACGGTATTGACGCGGATCCCCTGCCCGCCCAGTTCTTTCGACAACGACTTCGAGAAGTTGGTCAACGCCGCTTTGGCGGCGCTGTAGTCGATCACCGTGGGGTCAGGTAAGAATGCGTTGACCGAACTGATCGTCACGATGTTCCCGCCACCTCGGCGGATCAACTCCGGCAGCGCAGCGCGAACAGTGCGTACAGCCGACAAGAACGTCAGATTGAACGACGCCGCCCACTCTTCGTCTGTGATGGCCGCGAAACCGCTCGTTCTCGGGGTGACGGCGCCGACGTTGTTGACCAGGATGTCGACGCCGCCCCTCGCTGCTGCAACCTCGAGCAGTCGGGTTGATCCTTCGACACTCGCGAGGTCGACGCCGACAAAGGTGACGGCGCCGCCGGACTGCAGCGATTCGAGTTCCGGCGAGAGCGTCCGCGAGCCCGCGACGACGTGGACTCCCTCGGCCACCAAGGCCCGAGTGATCGCCAACCCGATACCTTTTCCCGCGCCGGTAACGACGGCAGTTCGTCCGTCCAATTGCAGATCCACTACGGTCCCCGTTCGGTCCGGTGCGCAGCGTTGGGTGTGCGTGCGACAGCTCTAGAGTCGCCGCACGCACACCCTGGTAAACCTGCAGAACCAGCCGCTGTTACCTAGCCACTGTTACGAAGCGCAGTGGCCAGGCCGTTCATCGTCAGCTGGATACCCCGACGCACCTGATCGCTCTCGTCGCCGGAACGGTACCGACGGATCAGCTCGACCTGTAGATGGTTGAGAGGTTCGAGGTACGGGAACCGGTTGTGGACCGAACGCTCGAGGCCCGAGTTGTCGGCAAAGAGGTTCTCGTTGCCCGTGATTGCCTTGTACATGCGAATTGTGCGTTCGTGCTCGTCGGTGATCATTCCGAAGACTCGCTCGCGCAGTTCGGCGTCGGGCACGAGGTCCGCGTACCGGGCCGCCAAACCGAGATCCGACTTCGACATCACCATGGCCATGTTCGAGAGCACGGTTCGGAAGAACGGCCACTTCTCGTACAGGGCCGTCAACGTGGCAAGCCGAGCGTCGTCTCCGTCGATCCATCGTTCGAACGCGGCGCCGGTTCCGTACCAACCCGGAAGCATCACGCGAGACTGACTCCACGAGAGCACCCAGGGAATCGCTCGCAGGTCGGAGATCGCCTTGGTCTGCTTGCGAGAGGCCGGACGAGAGCCGATGTTGAGTGCCCCGATCTCCGCGACCGGTGTCGACGCTTCGAAGTACTGCACGAATCCTGGTGTGTCGTGCACCAATTCGCTGTACGCGGTGCGGGCGAGGGCCGCGAGCTCGTCCAGTACCGCGTAGGCAGCGTCGGCATCGCTGCCGAGTCCTTCGACGTCGAGCAACGTCGACTCGATAGTCGCGGCGATGAGTGTTTCGAGGTTGCGATGTGCCAGACGCGGTTCGGCGTACTTGGCCGCAATCACCTCACCCTGCTCGGTGATTCGCAGAGAACCAGCGACTGCACCGGGAGGCTGAGCCAGAATCGCTTCGTAACTCGGTCCGCCGCCACGTCCGACGGTTCCGCCGCGGCCGTGGAAGAGCCTCAACCTGATTCCGCTCTTACGCGCGGCATCGACGAGGTCGAGTTCGGCACGGTACAGCGCCCAGTTGGCTGCCAGGTACCCGCCGTCCTTGTTCGAGTCGGAGTACCCGAGCATCACTTCTTGACTGTCACCACGGGAACGGACGATCGCACGATAGATCGGGATGTCGAGCGTCGCCAGCAATGTGTCGGCGCCGCCCTGCAGATCCTCGATCGTCTCGAACAACGGCACGATGCCGATCGGGCACGAGGGCTCGCTACCGACGCCCGGATCGAGCACCCCGACCTCTTTGAGCAGCACTGCAGCCTCGAGCATGTCACTGACCGAGGTACACATGCTGATGATGTAGTTGGGTACCGCACCCGCTCCGAGAACCCGCACTGCCTTGGCACCGGCCGCCATGATGGCCAGTTCCTTGGTGGTCAATTCGCTGAACTCGGCGTCCGGCGAAGTCAGTGGTCGCCGCGTCGTCAACTCGGCCGACAGCAATTCGACTCGATCGGCTTCCGGCAAGGACGCGTAGTCCGGGTGAACTCCGGCCCACGCCAGAAGTTCTGCGACGACGCTTTCGTGTACCTCGGAGTTCTGCCGCATGTCCAGACCGGACAGGTGAAAGCCGAACACCTCCACCGCTTCTCGGAGCCGATCGAGTCGATCGTCGGCGATGGTCTCGTCACCGAAACGACGCAACGAGGTGTCGATGATTCCGAGATCCCGCTGCAACTGTGCCGGGTCGGTGTACGCCTCGTGTCCGTCGTCGGAGCCGTGGGCGGGCAACTCCCCCAGTACCGTCAGTGCTGTGGCGCTCAAGCGCCCGCGGATACCGCGAATCGCGCGACGGTACGGCTCGTCGGCCCTGAAGGCAGAGTCGTCGCCGGAGGTAGACGCCAGCAGATCGAGTTCGGGCGTGACGGAAACCAGCCGCGCCGACATCGACAGTTCACGCTCGAGATGTTCGAGTTCCTCGAGGTGATGCTCGAGAGCAGTCGCCGCAGCGCGCGACGTGGCGCGCTGGACGATTTCGCCGGTCACGTACGGATTGCCGTCTCGGTCACCGCCGATCCACGAACCCGGCCTCAGGATCGGTTCCGGCAGGAGCCCGGCGTCCGGCCAACGAGTGCGCAGAGCTTTGCGAACCTCGGCGTTGATCTTCGGAATCACCTCGAACAACGCTGCGTCGTAGTAGCGCAGGCCTACCTCGATTTCATCCTGGATGCGGAGGCGGCTGAGCCGGATCAGTGCCGTCTGCCACAGGGTCAGGATCTGACGGCGCAATTGCAGATCGACATCAGCGGTTTCTGCGACGCTCAGCGCCGTGCGCTCGCGGTATCGCATCAACTCGGTGATCCGACTCTGCGTCTCGAACACCGTACGGCGTCGAGTCTCCGTCGGGTGAGCGGTGATGACGGGTGAGACCAGGGCGCCCCGCAGCGCTTCTTCGACGGTGGCCGAATCGATATCGGCTGCATCAAGTTTGGTGTACGTGGCCGCGAGAGTGCTGTCGCGGGGCGGTTCCCCCGCATTGACGTGGATGGCCCGTCG
This sequence comes from Rhodococcus sp. 27YEA6, assembly GCF_044908235.1. Classification (NCBI taxonomy): domain Bacteria; kingdom Bacillati; phylum Actinomycetota; class Actinomycetes; order Mycobacteriales; family Nocardiaceae; genus Rhodococcus; species Rhodococcus sp. 27YEA6. The sequence goes on from NZ_JBIYCY010000005.1 coordinate 284,680, forward strand.
ACGCTCGCGATGGATGTCCTCGGCCAGGTTGGCGAGCAGTGCGAAGTGACTGAACGCCCGGATGACGGGAATGGCGTCGTCCGTACTGATTTCGGCGAACAGCGACACCAGTTCGGCGCGATCGATCTCCGAACGACGGACTCGGAACGACTCGACACGGGCTCGCTCGACCAGATCGAACACATTGTCGCCGGCTTGCTCTCGCACTATTTGTCCGAGTATTCCGCCGAGAAGCCGGATGTCTTCGCGCAGCGGCTCGGTGGCCTCTCGCGGTGTTTCTCGATGCGACGCGGTTTCAGTCATCACACAATTATCGACCGAAACAAAGAACCCCGCTCGATAGGCGGGGTTCCGTGTCTGAAATTCGTGTGTGAAAAACTACCGGCTGTAAGTCATGAGCCGAGAATCAGGCGAACTTGATCTCCAGGCCGATGCCGACGATCGAAATGAGCCAGATCAACGCGGTGAAGACCGTCAACCGATCGAGGTTCTTCTCGACAACAGTCGATCCGGACAGGCTGGACTGGACACCGCCACCGAACAGACTCGACAAACCGCCGCCCTTACCGCGATGCAGGAGCACCAAGGCGATGAGGAGCAAGCTGGTGATGACCAGCAGGATATCCAGGAACAGTTTCATGTCTGTCTACGTCCACCAATCCAATAGGGACAACTACAACCGATAACACCATACAGGCGCGCGCAGATAGCCTGACCACATACCCGCCTCGCACATGACTTTGCACCCGGCCAGGCACGACTCTTGGTCAGTGGCATCGATCACACTGTCGAGATACCGATTCAGTAGTTTTTCAGTTGACGCGACTCTACCTCCGAAAGGCCGGCTCCATGCTTTCCGACACTGCCCTGCCCAACACTGCCCTGCCTGACACACCGCGTCTGGCTTCGATTCACAACTTCCGCGACGTGGCCGGCCCCGGGTACGTCACGACCAGCGGACAGGCGATGAGCCGCGGAGTCTTCTACCGTGCAAACGTACTGACGCCCTCGCCCGAGGATCTTGCAATCGTGGAATCGCTGGGGCTGACCGCCGTCTATGACGTGCGCTCCGAAACCGAGGCGAACGAAACTCCCGACATCGTGCCGGCGCCGGCGATGTACGCCCACATTCCCATCCTGTCCGGAAACATCCACGCCGAAGCGATGGCTCTCCGAACAGCGGACGCTGCAACAGCTTTCATGCAGAACATCAATCGCAGCTTTGTCGCAGACCCCGTCACTCGGAACGGATTTTCGCAGTTGTTCGCCGCCCTGGCGACCACCGAGGGGCCGCAACTCTTCCACTGCACGGCGGGCAAGGACCGAACAGGTTGGGCGGCAGCACTACTGCAGACACTCGCTGGTGTACCGCGCGAAACGATCACGGCGGACTACCTGCTCACGAACACGTACTCGGCCGAGTACATCGATGCAACAGTCGCGAAGATCGCCGCTGCCACAGATGCAGACAAGGGCGAGGTGATCCGGTTGCTGCTTTCCGTCGACGCGAGTTACCTGGGCGCTGCCTTCGAGCAGGTCGAGCACCACTACGGGACCGTCGAGAACTATCTGACCGCCGGGTTGGAGCTTGCTCCCGAACTCGTCGGCGCTCTGGAAACCAAACTGGTGAGCTGACTCGCGAACAAAAAACTGCGGGTGTGTGGCCTACTCGGTCACACACCCGCAGTCTTAGTCTCGAGCAGTTTCAGCTCACTACCCGATCATCACGGGAGCGGACCGCCTGCAGCGATCGCAGACAGTGTCGCGAACTCGTCAGCCTTGAGTGACGCGCCGCCGACAAGAGCGCCGTCGACGTCGGTCTGGCCGACGATCTCTCCGACGTTCTTCGAGCTGACGCTACCGCCGTACAGAACGCGAACGCCGGCCGCGACCTCGGCGTCGGCAAGTTCGGCCACTGTTGCTCGTACCGCAGCACACACTTCCTGTGCATCGGCGGCAGAAGCGACACGGCCGGTGCCGATGGCCCAGACAGGTTCGTACGCAATGACGATCTTGGAGATCTCCTCCGCGCTCAGGCCCGCCAACGAACCCTTGAGCTGTTCGACGTTGTAGGCGACATGCTCGCCCGCTTCGCGGATCTCGAGGCCTTCGCCGATGCACACGATCGGCGTGAGGCCGTTCTTGAGAGCGGCCTTCGTCTTCGCGAGGACGGTCTCGTTGGTCTCACCGTGAAGGGTGCGACGCTCGGAGTGACCGACCACGACGAAGGTGCAACCGAGCTTGGCCAGCATGGAGCCGCTGATCTCGCCCGTGAACGCACCCGAGTCATGAGCCGAGACATCTTGCGCGCCGTACGTGAGGAGGAGCTTGTCGCCCTCGATCAGCGTCTGGACGCTTCGGATGTCGGTGAACGGCGGGATGACCGTGACGTCCACTTTGTCGAAGTACTTCGCAGGCAAAGAGAAAGCGATCTTCTGCACCAGGGCGATAGCCTCGAGGTGGTTCAGATTCATCTTCCAGTTGCCGGCGATCAACGGCTTACGTGCCATGTCGGATCAGCCTTCCAGTACTGCGATGCCAGGCAGCTCTTTGCCCTCGAGGTACTCGAGGGAAGCGCCACCACCGGTGGAAATGTGCGAGAAGCCCTCGTCCGGGATACCGAGCTGACGAACGGCTGCTGCGGAGTCGCCGCCGCCGACGACGCTGAAGGCGCCCTTCTCGGTTGCCTCCACAATTGCCTCGGCGACACCGCGGGTGCCTGCCTCGAACTTCGGGAACTCGAACACGCCCATCGGGCCGTTCCAGAACACCGTCTTGGCGCCGGTCAGGATCGCGGCAAAGCGCTTGACCGACTCCGGTCCGATGTCCAGACCCATCCAGCCGTCGGGAATCTTGTCGAACGGAACGATCTTCGACTCGGCATCGGCCGAGAAGGAGTCCGCGACGACAACATCCTGAGGGATGTGGATGACGTCGGCGTACCGGTCGAGGAGATCCTTGCAGGTCTCGATCATGGACTCTTCACACAGCGAATTGCCCACGGACACACCCTGAGCCGCGAGGAACGTGTAGAACATTCCGCCGCCGATCACCAGAGTGTCGACCTTCGGCGCCAGTGCCTCGATGACGGCCAGCTTGTCCGAGACCTTGGAGCCACCGAGCACCACCGCGTACGGACGCGCTGCGTCCTGCGTGAGCTTGGCGAGCACCTCGACCTCGGCGCCGACCAGGTATCCGGCGTAATGCGGGAGCAGCTTCGCGACGTCGAAGACCGACGCCTGCTTACGGTGAACAACACCGAATCCGTCGGAGACGAATGCGCCGTCGTCACCGACCAGCTCGACGAGAGCCTTGGCGAGCTTGACCCGCTCGGCTTCGTCCTTGCTGGTCTCGCGAGGGTCGAAACGGATGTTCTCGAGCATCAGGACGTCACCATCGGTGAGTCCTTCGGAACGAGCCAGCGCGTCCTGTCCCACGACGTCACCGGCGAGTTGCACGTTGCGACCGAGGATTTCGGCCAACTTCGCGGCAACCGGTGCGAGGGAGAACTTGGGATCGGGCTGACCGTCGGGGCGCCCGAGGTGCGCGGTCACGATGACCTTCGCTCCACCCTCGGCAAGTGCCCGCAGGGTGGGAGCGGACGCGACGATGCGACCCGGGTCCGTGATTTCTCCGCCATCCAACGGGACGTTGAGATCGGAACGCACCAGTACGGTGCGCCCTTCGACCCCAGCGTCCAGCAGATCCTTCAGCGTCTGAACTGCCACTGTTATCGAAACTCCGCTCAGAGAGACTTGGCGACGAGGCCGATGAGGTCGGCGAGGCGGTTGGAGTAGCCCCACTCGTTGTCGTACCAGGAGACGATCTTGACCTGGTCGTCGATGACCTTCGTCAGACCCGAGTCGAAGATCGACGAGTGCGGGTCGGTGACGATGTCCGAGGAGACGATCGGTGCGTCGGTGTACTTCAGGATGCCCTTGAGGGGTCCTTCGGCAGCAGCCTTCATCGCAGCGTTGATCTCGTCGGCGGTGGCCGACTTCTTCAGGTTCGCGGTGAGGTCGGTGACCGAGCCCGTGGGGATCGGCACGCGCAGTGCGTAGCCGTCGAGCTTGCCGAGCAGCTGCGGGAGAACCAGGCCGATTGCCTTGGCTGCACCGGTACCGGTGGGAACGATGTTGAGGGCAGCTGCGCGGGCGCGACGGAGGTCTGCGTGCGGAGCGTCCTGCAGGTTCTGATCCTGGGTGTACGCGTGGATCGTGGTCATCAGACCCTTGACGATGCCGAACTCGTCGTCGAGAACCTTGGCGATGGGGCCGAGGCAGTTGGTGGTGCACGACGCGTTGGAGATGATGTTCTGGCTGCCGTCGTACTTGTCGTCGTTGACGCCCATCACGATGGTGATGTCTTCACCCTTGGCCGGAGCCGAGATGATGACCTTCTTGGCGCCGGCTTCGAGGTGTCCCTTGGCCTTTGCGGCGTCGGTGAAGATGCCGGTGGACTCGACGACGACGTCGACGCCCAGCTCGCCCCAGGGAAGTTCGTTCAACGGGCCACGGTGTGCGAGGGCCTTGATGCGCTGATCGCCGACGACGATCGTGTCGTCACCGTCGAGCGACACGTCGTACGGCAAACGGCCGAGGATGGAGTCGTACTTCAGCAGGTGAGCGAGCGTCGCGTTGTCAGTCAGGTCGTTGACTGCCACGATCTCGATATCGGTGGTTCCGAGCGCCTTCTGCGCATCCACCGCCCTGAAGAAGTTACGTCCGATACGGCCGAAACCGTTTACGCCAACCCGGACAGTCACAATTCGCTCCTTTGACCATGATTCTGGTGTGCAACTTGACCCACGCATACTCCGAATCCGTGTGTGCACGACGCGGACGTGGGGTTCATCGGTCGATGTGACTCATACCCTAATGCGCGTGGCCCGAACGTGCGCAGCCCACCCTGACGGAGGGCAGGTCACCCCTCTTCGAGTAGCTCCACATTCACTGCGGATTCGGTGTCGGGTATGCCCGTTTCCTTGGCCTTGCGATCAGCCATCGACAGCAGGCGACGGATACGTCCGGCAACGGCGTCCTTGGTCATCGGCGGGTCGGCCAACTGGCCGAGTTCTTCGAGGGACGCCTGCCGATGCTCGACGCGCAGTGCACCCGCCGCCGCGAGGTGATCGGGCACGTCCTCACCGAGGATCTCCAACGCACGCTCGACGCGCGCAGCAGCCGCAACGGCAGCGCGAGCAGAGCGTCGCAGGTTTGCGTCGTCGAAATTGGCGAGACGATTGGCGGTGGCGCGGACCTCGCGTCGCATCCGCCTCTCCTCCCACACCAGACGTGTGTCCTGGGCTCCCATTCGGGTCAGGAGATCGCCGATGGCCTCACCGTCGCGGATCACCACACGATCCGTTCCGCGAACCTCACGTGCCTTCGCCGAGATCCCCAGACGCCGCGCAGCTCCAACCAGAGCAAGTGCAGCTTCCGGGCCGGGGCAGCTCACTTCGAGCGCCGACGAACGGCCGGGTTCGGTCAGGGAACCGTGCGCGAGGAACGCACCGCGCCACGCTGCTTCGGCGTCGCCGACACTTCCGCCGACGACCTGCGCAGGCAAGCCGCGAACCGGGCGCCCGCGAAGATCGAGCAGTCCCGTCTGGCGCGCGAGGGCCTCACCCTCCTTCGCTACACGCACGATGTAGCGAGCGGACTTTCGAAGCCCGCCCGCACTGAGTACGTGCACGTCGGCACTGTAGGTGAACAGGTCGAATATCTCCCGGCGCAGACGTCGCGCCGTGGAGCCCAGATCCACCTCTGCTTCGACGACCACCCGGCCGCCGACGATGTGGAGCCCACCGGCAAAGCGCAGCAACGCGGAGACCTCTGCCTTGCGGCAGCTGACCTGAGTCACCACTAACCGGCTCAGTTCGTCCTTGACCTCCGCTGTCATTGCCACGAAGCGTTCTCCCTCTGTTCTTCGGATTGCTGTTCTTGCAGGGAAGACTGTGTCGAATCCCCTACTGCCGCACTGCTCGACAGTTCAGCCAGTACATCGGCCAGTTTTGCCGGATCGTGTACATGCGCTGCGCCCGGTGAGGTGTCCGCGACATCCGCGTACCTGACTTCGGCTGAAAATTGATCCGCCGCACGCTGCAGATGTTCACGTTCACGCCCGGCCGGTACCGACGCCGAGTCGACCACCACGTAGTCGACCCGGAAATCGGGCACGTGTTGGGAGAGTACGTGCAGGTGACGCTCTGCGGAGAATCCGGCGGTCTCCCCCGGCTCGGGTGCGAGATTGAGCACCAGCACCTTTCGAGCGTTCGTCGACGACAGTGATTCGACGAGTTCGGGTACCAGGACGTGTGGGATCACGCTCGAGAACCACGATCCCGGGCCGAGAACCACGAGATCGGCACGATCGATCGCAGTCACGGCATCGGGGCACGCGGGCGGATTGGACGGGAGCAGTCTCACACGCCGAACCTTGCCCGGGGTGGTCGCGACGGCAACCTGTCCACGAATGCAGCGGCTGACGCGGGGGTCCTCTTCGAGTCCCTGAACGTCGGCTTCGATCTCGAGCGCGATCGGCGACATCGGCAGCACACGGCCACGGATTCGCAGCAGTCGCGCCATCTCGTCGAGCGCGACGACCGGATCGCCGAGCACCTCGGTCAGTCCGGCCAGGATGAGATTGCCCACCGAGTGCCCGGCAAGTGCGCCGACACCGCCGAAGCGATGCTGAATGGTCCGAGTCCAGTCGACTATCTCGGGTTCGTCCGACGCGAGAGCTGCCAGCGCCATCCGGAGGTCTCCAGGCGGGATGACGCCGAGTTCGGCGCGCAGCCGGCCCGACGAACCACCGTCGTCGGCGACCGTGACCACGGCGGTGACGTCGACCGTCAAGCGTCTGACGGCCTGGAGCGTGGCGAACAATCCGTGCCCGCCGCCGAGCGCGACGATGGCCGGCCCCTCGGTTGTCTCCCGCGAGCGATGTGTCGGTTCACTCATTCGCGCCCCAGATCCCGGTGCACGATGCTGACCGAGATGTCGTCCTCGGAACCCAAACGCCTCGCGAGAGCTTCGGACATGGCCACGCTTCGGTGCTTACCGCCGGTGCACCCGACCGCAATTGTCATGTAGCGCTTTCCTTCTCGTCGATATCCGGCGATCGTCAAATCCACCAGATGTCGGTAGGTGTCGAGATAGTCTTCCGCGCCCTCGCGGGACAACACGTAGTCGCGGACGTCGGCATCCTGACCGGTGTGCGGGCGAAGTTCAGGGATCCAGTGGGGATTGGGCAGGAAACGAACGTCACAGACGAGATCGGCGTCCATCGGCAGGCCGTACTTGAATCCGAACGACTGGACCGTCACCTTCATCGTGCGGTTGGCATCGTTCCCGAACGCCGTTTCAATCTTCTGACGCAGCTGATGCGCCTTCAGCGCCGACGTGTCGATGACCAGATCGGCGGCCGCCTTCACCACGGCCAACTGCCGGCGCTCGGCTGCGATCCCTTCGGACAACGTGCCGTCGATGCCGTCGTTCTGCAACGGATGACTGCGGCGCACCTGTTCGAACCGTCGGATCAACACGTCGTCCGACGCTTCGAGGTACAGCACCCGAGTATGGATCGGTTCCGCCTCGAGTTCGGTGAGCACCCACCCGAGATCGCCGGTGAAGAGTCGACTCCGCACGTCGATCACGACGGCGAGACGATCGACCGGCGGGTCGGAGGTCAGGCTCAGACCGACCATTCGGGAAATGAGCTCAGGTGGCAAATTGTCCGCGACATACCAGCCGAGGTCTTCGAGCACCTTGGCAGCGGTACTCAAACCTGCTCCGGACAATCCCGTCACCAGCAGGAAATCCATCGTTCGACTGTCTTTGGCGCTGTCGGTAGTCACTGTGCACTCGGCCCCGTCGTCGGCATGGACAATTCTCGCGACTCGGAGCCTTCGTCACCGCTACCGGATTCGGCGCTGGGCGCGTCAGCAGACGTAACAGACGATTCGGATTCCGTGTCCAGCTCATCATCCCCTACCGCGGCTGGCAGCGCTCGAGCTTCAGCACCCGCGTCGGCTGCAGCCGAATCCGTGCCGAGTGCGGCCAGAACTGCTGTGGCGGTGGTCTCACCGATACCGGGGACCTGCATGATCTCCTCGACCGTTGCCGTTTTCAGCTTCGCCACGGAACCGAAGTGAGCCACCAGAGCGGTTCGACGAGTTTCACCGAGCCCCTTGACCGAATCCAGAGCCGAAGCCGTCATCCGCCTCGAGCGTTTGCTGCGATGGAACGTGATCGCGAAGCGGTGGGCTTCGTCTCGGATGCGCTGCAGTAGATACAACGACTCGCTCGTCCGAGGGAGGATGACCGGATCTTCTTCCCCCGGTACCCATACCTCTTCGAGTCTTTTGGCCAACCCGACTACCGCGACGTCGGTCACCCCCAACTCGTCGAGGACCGCCGCTGCCGCCGTGACCTGAGGGGCGCCGCCGTCCACGACGAACAGATTGGGCGGATAGGCGAACCGCCGAGGCCGGCCCGTCGCCGGGTCGATCGCCGCTTCGGGAGCCAGGTCCCCACCGTCCGAGTCCATGGTCGACGCCGACGCCGCGAGGACGCCCAGGTCGCGGTTGTGGCGCAGGAACCGCCGACGCGTGATCTCGGCGATACTCGCGACGTCGTCGGAATGACCGTCGCCGGCGGCTTCCTTGATCGCGTAGTGGCGGTAGTCCGACTTACGCGGAAGCCCGTCCTCGAACACGACCAGTGACGCCACGACGTCGGTTCCCTGGACGTGACTGATGTCGATGCATTCGATTCGTAGCGGAGCCGAGTCCAGGTCCAGTGCTTCCTGGATGCCCTGAAGCGCCGCGGAACGCGAAGTGAAGTCGCCGGCGCGCTTGAGCTTGTGCTGCGCCAGAGCCTCTTTCGCGTTTCGCTGGACTGTTTCGGCGAGGTCTTTCTTGTCGCCGCGTTGCGGAACCCGCAGTTGCACTTGCGATCCCCGAAGCTTGCTCAGCCACGCCTGGATCTCGGTCGCGTTTGCCGGCAGAACCGGCACCAGAACTTCCTTGGGAACTGCGCTGATCCCGGCCTCGGAACCCGCTCCCGGGTCGAGGGCCGCCTGCTCCCCGTAGAACTGGGTGAGGAACTGCTCGACCAGGATCGGCAGGTCGGACTCGGCGTCGAGTGCGGCCCAGTCGATGGCGTCGCCTGCCTTCTCCACGACCCATCCACGCTGACCCCGCACGCGTCCGCCCCGCACGTGGAACACCTGAACGGCGGCTTCGAGATCATCAGTGGCAAAGGCGACGAGATCGGCGTCGGTGCCGTCACCGAGTACGACGGCCTGCTTCTCGAGCGCCTTGCGCAAAGCCCCGATATCGTCACGCAGACGGGCTGCGGTCTCGAAGTCGAGGTCCTCGGAAGCCTGCTGCATGCGCTTTTCGAGATCTTTGACCAACTTGTCCGTGCGGCCGGCGAGGAAGTCGCAGAAATCTTCGACGATCTGACGATGCTCCTCGGCGCTGACTCGCCCGACGCAGGGCGCCGAGCACTTGTCGATGTAGCCGAGCAGACACGGCCGGCCGATCTGGTTGTGTCGTTTGAAGACTCCGGACGAGCACGTTCGTGCGGGAAACACTCGTAGCAGCAGATCGAGTGTTTCGCGGATGGCCCAGGCATGGGAGTAGGGACCGAAGTACCGGACACCCTTGCGCCGCGGACCGCGGTAGACGAACAAGCGCGGGAACTCTTCGTTGAGCGTCACAGCGAGAACCGGATACGTCTTGTCGTCGCGGTACCGGACGTTGAACCGCGGATCGAATTCCTTGATCCAGTTGTACTCGAGCTGAAGCGCTTCGACTTCGGTACTGACGACGGTCCACTCGACGCTGCCGGCGGTGGTCACCATCTGCCGAGTACGGGGATGAAGTGTCGTGACGTCCGCGAAGTACGAGTTCAAACGTGAACGGAGGCTTTTCGCCTTTCCGACGTATATGACCCGACCATGCGGATCGCGAAATTTGTAGACGCCCGGCGCAGCCGGAATGGTTCCGGTAGCGGGGCGGTAAGTCGAGGGATCCGGCACGGTTTCAGGTTAGTCGCCGCCACCGACCGACTCGGAAACGCGCAGGATGCGGGCACCGAACCGGTCGGAAGACGTCAGTTGCTCTTGTGCGCGACCGGTGCGTAGCGGTCGGCCAGTTCGCGGAACTTACCGACCGTGTCGACGGCGTACTCGCGGTCGTTGGACTGGATCGCCATCACTGCCATGTACTCGTCGTCGGGCAACTCGATGCGTGCCCAGGCGGCACCGTCGGGGAACGAGAGTCCCTCGAACAGATCCCAGTCGACGATCTTCTCGCCCAGGATGTTTCGTACGGCGATACCCTGCTTGCCCACCTTGACCCGGGGCCGCGTCAACATCAGCACACCGAGAGCCAGAATGGTGCCGATGCCTGCCATCGCGATCTGGTCCGCGGCACGGAAGTACACGCCGGTGGACCCCTGGCGGAGCAGGAGTGCAAGTGTGACGTGAACGATCACCAGGAGGACGGCAACTCCGATCGCGTATCGCGTCGACTTACGCGGTGACGCGATCAGTTCCCAGTTCTCGTTGTCGCCGGGTGTACTCATCGAAACGAATCCTCGGTCCATGGTGCTCGGAGATGGCGCAGGGTCACTGCGGTGTCCAGTGCGGCGGCGCAGGCCTGTGCGCCCTTGTCCTCGACGCTACCCGGCAGACCCGAACGGTCAAGAGCCTGCTGCTCGGTGTCGGTGGTCAGGACACCGTTCCCCACGGGGGTGCTTTCGTCGAGGGAGACGCGTGTGAGGCCCGCGGTGACCGCGTCGCACACGTACTCGAAGTGCGGCGTACCGCCGCGGATGACAACACCGAGTGCGACGACGGCGTCGTGCGTGCGCGCCAATGCCTGCGCAACGACCGGCAGTTCGATCGCGCCGGCGACACGGACCAGTGTCACGTCCTTGATCTGTGCCTCCTGCGCGACGCGCTGCGCGCCGGCGATCAGAGCCTCGGAGATCGTCGCGTGCCACTGCCCGGCAACGATCGCCAGCTTCAGATCCTTGGCCTCGGCGATCGCGAGCTGCGGCTGACCTTCCCCGCTCACAATGCGGTTCCCGGCTGTGCGGTGTTCTGGTTCGCCTCGTACTCGTCCAGTCCGATCAGATCGTGCCCCATCCGATCGCGCTTGGTGCGCAGGTAGGTGAGGTTCTCCGCATTCGCGCGCAACGGCATCGGAACACGATCGGTGATCTGCAGGCCGTAGCCGTCCAGACCCACACGCTTGGCCGGGTTGTTGGTCAGCAGACGCATCGACGAGATCCCCAGATCGACGAGGATCTGGGCACCGATGCCGTAGTCACGGGCGTCCGCCGGTAGGCCGAGTTCGAGATTGGCGTCGACGGTGTCGGAACCGGCGTCCTGGAGCTGGTAGGCCTGCAGCTTGTGCATGAGACCGATGCCACGACCCTCGTGCCCGCGCATGTACAGAACAACGCCGCGGCCCTCCTGGGCGACCATGTCCAGTGCGGCGTCGAGCTGCGGGCCGCAATCGCACCGCAGCGAACCGAAGACGTCGCCGGTGAGGCACTCGGAGTGAACGCGGACGAGCACGTCGCTACCGTCTCCGTCGGGGCCTGCGATGTCGCCACGCACCAGCGCAACGTGCTCGACCTCGTCGTAGATGCTCGTGTAGCCGACAGCGGTGAACTCACCGTGGCGGGTGGGGATGCGGGCCTCGGCGATGCGCAGCACGTGCTTCTCGTGCTTGCGACGCCACGCGATGAGGTCCGCGATCGAGATCAGAGCAAGGTTGTGTTCGTCGGCAAATACTCGCAGCTCGTCGGTCTGAGCCATCGCGCCTTCGTCCTTCTGGCTGACGATTTCGCAGATGACGCCGGCAGGACGCAGGTCCGCCATGCGGGCGAGGTCGACTGCAGCTTCCGTGTGGCCAGGACGACGCAGTACTCCGCCTTCCTTCGCGCGGAGCGGAACGACGTGACCGGGGCGAGTGAAATCGTTGGCACCGGATTCGGGGTTGGCGAGCAGACGCATCGTCGCAGCGCGGTCCGACGCCGAGATGCCGGTACCGATTCCCTCACGGGCGTCGACCGTGACGGTGTACGCCGTGCCGTGCTTGTCCTGGTTGGTGGCGTACATCGGGGGCAGGCCCAGCCGATCGCAATCGTCACCGTCGAGCGGCACGCACAGGTAGCCGGAGGTGTACCGGACCATGAACGCCACCAGTTCCGGGGTGGCTTTCTCGGCGGCGAAGATGAGGTCGCCCTCGTTCTCGCGATCCTCGTCGTCCACGACGACAACAGCTTTACCTGCAGCGATATCTGCTACTGCGCGCTCGATACTGTCGAACCTGGTCACGTGCTCGCACTCCAAAGTCTTGACTTTTCACATCATCGAATACAACAAGTGCATCCGACGGATGCACTGACAACCCTACGACCAATCGGACGGGTCCGATCAGCCTGGTCCTACCGACCGGCAGAGTGAAGCCGCTCGACGTACTTCGCGATCACGTCCACCTCGAGGTTGACCGGCGTACCGACCACAGCGGTTCCGAGCGTCGTCAACTCGAGCGTTGTCGGGATCAGCGAGATCTCGAAGTACTCGAACCCGCGGTCTCCGCCCAGCGCGGAGACCGTCAGCGAGACTCCGTCGACGGTGATCGAACCCTTCTCCACGACGTAACGGGAAATGGAGTCGGGCAGTGCGATCCGCACTACCTCCCAGTTCTCGGACGGCGAGCGGGAAATGACGTGGCCTGTTCCATCGACATGCCCTTGAACCAGGTGGCCGCCGAGTCGGCTGTTCAGCGCCGCGGCACGCTCGAGGTTGACGCGAGAGCCGACATCCAATTTCGCCAGGCTCGAGCGGTTCAGGGTTTCCTGCATGACATCTGCGGTGAACGAACCGTCGGCAAGCACGTCGACCACCGTCAGGCACACTCCGTTGACCGCGATCGAATCACCGTGGCCGGCGTCGGAGGTGACCAGTGGCCCGCGCACCGTGAAACGTGCAGCATCGACCAGTTCTTCCTTGGCGACGATTTCGCCGAGTTCTTCCACAATTCCTGTGAACACGCGCCCTACTCCTCGTTCCCCGGAGCAGAACTCTCCGGAACCAGACTCAACAAAATATCGGGGCCGATCGTTACCGCAGACTCCAAACGGAATCGGTGGGCGTCGGTGATGGTGTGCACTCCGGCATCGACGAGTGCGGAGGCGCCCGCGCCGAGCAGGATCGGAGCGATGTATGCCTCTATGACGTCGACATATCCGGCGGCAAGGAATGCTCCGGCCAGACGGGGCCCACCCTCGAGAAGTACGTCCGTGTACTCCCCCAACGCCTCGACTACTTCGTCGACGTTGTCGGTGTTGAGCACCAGAGTCGGTGCGGTGTCGTCGAGAATGCTTGCCGTCGAGGGTATTTCGCGCTTTCCGACGACGACGCGAACGGGCTGGTGCGCCGCGAGCTCACCGGTGGGCTGACGTGCGGTCAGCCACGGATCGTCGGCGAACACGGTGCCGGTACCGACCACGATCGCATCGATCTGCGCTCGCTGCGCATGCACGCGCGCCCTCGCCTGCGGACCGGTGATCCACTGACTCGTTCCGTCCTCGGCGGCGCTGCGTCCGTCCAGACTGGCCGCGTACTTCCACGTGATGTGCGGGCGACCGGTGCGCTGTTTGTGCAGCCAGGCCCGCAGTGGACCAGCTTCCACCTCGGGTGCTCTCAGTCCGGCCGTGACGCTGATTCCAGCGCGCATGAGCGTCGCTGCGCCGCCGGAAGCCTCGGGATTGGGATCACCGACGGCGTAGACAACCGCCGAGACTCCGGCGTCGATCAATGCCTGTGAGCAAGGGCCGGTTCGCCCCTGGTGATTGCACGGTTCCAGTGTCACCACGGCCGTACCGCCACGTGCCGCATCGCCGGCCTCGTCGAGAGCCACGACCTCCGCGTGCGGTCCACCGGGCGGTTGCGTCATACCGACGCCCGCGATGGTTCCGTCGGCAGCGAGGATGACCGCGCCGACCGGTGGGTTGGGGCTGGTGAATCCGCGCGCGGAATCAGCTGCGGCCAGCGCGATCTGCATCGCGGCGTCGAGATCAGCCGTCGACGCCTGTCCACCCTTTGCCATCGAGCGGCTCAGACCGACAGCGTCAGGTGCGGCGACGCCGAGGCGGCCTGCGCGCGCAGCTTGCGCACCGCCTCACCGGGATCACTCGCTCCGTACACCGCCGAACCGGCGACGAAGCAGTCGATCCCTGCTTCGGCGGCCTGCTCGATCGTGGAAGCGTTGATGCCGCCGTCGATTTCGACAAGGAGCGTCAGCTCACCCGAGTCGACGAGCTTTCGAACTGCGCGTGCCTTGTCGAGCACCTGAGGCATGAAGGACTGACCACCGAATCCGGGTTCGACGCTCATGATCAAGAGGGTGTCGAAGTCCTCGAGGATTTCCAGGTAGTCGTCGATCGGGGTTCCAGGCTTGATGCTCAGCCCCGCCTTGGCACCAGCTGCACGAATATCGCGGGCAACCGAACGCGGATCGTCGGTGGCCTCGGCGTGAAACGTGACGTTGTACGCACCGGCCTCGGCGTACGGCGGCGCCCAGCGCTCCGGATTCTCGATCATGAGATGGCAGTCGAGCGGAATATCCGTCGCCTTCAGCAGACTCTCGACCACCGGCAGACCCAGCGTGAGATTGGGAACGAAATGCGCGTCCATCACGTCGACGTGAAGCCAGTCGGAGCCGGACACGGCAGTCGCTTCATCAGCGAGTCGAGCAAAATCTGCGGACAGAATGGACGGTGCAATCATCGGGGAAGCCACGACGCCGAGTTTAGCTGTGTCTCATTGCCGACCGTGCATGCACATCGGAGCCGGTGAAATCCGATCAGTTCTTGACGACGGTGTGGAGCTTTCGCACCTTGGCCGGTGCCTTGATACGCCACGCGTCTTCGAGCATCTCACCCAACTGCACCTCGTCGATCAGTTCGAGGTGCACCAGGATCGAGCCGTGCCCGTGATAGTGATCGGTGGTGAAGAAAGCCGCCTCGCCACTGGCGAGTAGCGCCTCCTTCTCGTCCAGACCGCACATCACGACCAAAGCACCCTCCGCTTCGGTGCGGAGCCGCGCAAAAGTTTTACCTGCCACCTTGAGTGCCGGGGTGTTGTACGAGGTCGACTCTTCCACGGAGGGAAGAGCCGAACCCAGTACTACAACCTGTTCCCACGTAACCATGTAGGCACCATACGACTACCGATGCCCAGAAGTCATCCGATCAGGCCAGCGGCTTGCGCAAAGCGGCCATGAACATAGCGTCCGTGCCGTGTCGATGCGGCCACAACTGAACCGACGATCCGTCTCCGACGTCCGGGACACCTGGCACCAATTCCTTGGTGTCGAGTTCCACGACGCCGTGACGCCGCACCGCATCGGCGACCACTGCCAGCGTTTCCGACAAGTGCGGCGAGCACGTGGAGTACAGCACCACTCCGCCGGGGCGAACCAGTTCGATTGCGGCAGCAAGCAATTCACGCTGCAACTTCACGAGCGGAGCCACATCGGACGGCTGGCGACGCCAACGTGCCTCCGGGCGCCGACGCAGCGCACCCAACCCGGTGCAGGGAGCGTCGACGAGGATGCGGTCGTATCCGGGTTCGAGCCCGGATTCGCGGCCGTCCGCCACGTGTACGTCCACGGGAAGCTCGCGAGTGGTCTTGCGAATCAACTCGGCACGGTGTTCGACGGGCTCGACGGCGTCGAGTCGCCCGCCTTCGATACCGGCGAGAGCGCCGAGAAGCGCTGCCTTACCGCCCGGACCTGCGCAGAGATCGAGCCAGCGTCCGGAGTCTTCACCTTCGAGAGGAGCAATGCTGAGGGCGCGGGCCACCAGCTGACTGCCCTCGTCCTGCACGCCCGCCAAGCCTTGGCGGACCGCCTCGAGCTGTCCGGGGTCACCGCCGTCGAGATGCACGGCGTACGGCGAGTACGGCCCGATCTCGCCGCCGGTCACCAGTGCTAGCTCCTCGGCGGAGATCTCGCCGGGGCGGGCGACGAGGTGTACTGCAGGGCGGGCGTCGTCGGCGATCAGGACGTCTTCGAGTTCACCGGCAGCAGCGCCGAGCGAGTCGGCAAATACCTGCGCGATCCACAGGGGGTGAGCGTGCTCGAAGGCGAGCCGGCCGACCGGGTCCTTCGGGGCCAGCAGCTCGACCCACTCCTCCTGGGTGCGTTCGGAAACACGGCGCAGGACCGCATTGACGAATCCTGCTCGGCCCTGGCCGTTTTCGGCGCGGACCAGATCGACCGAGGTTGCGACGGCAGCGTGCGGTGCGACACGAGTGCGCAGCAATTGGTACGAGCCGAGTCGGAGTACATCGAGCAGCGTTCCGTCGATCTCTTCGATCGGCCGACCCGCTGCATGGGCGATCACCGCATCCAGCAGTCCCTGAGCACGTGCCGCGCCGTATGCCAGTTCGGTTGCCAGCGCAGCGTCGCGTGCGTCGAGTTTGCGGTCACGCAGGAGCCCTGGCAGAACCAGGTTCGCGTACGCGTCACGCTCACGGACCGCGCGCAGGACGTCACGCGCCGCCAGACGCGGTTGATCGAGCCCGGCGGTTGCCGGATCAGGCCGCTTGGCCTGCTTCGGCTTGGTGTTCTTGGCGCCGCCGCCGTTCTTGGCTCCGGGACCCTGTGTCCGCCGTGCCGGTCGTCGTGATTCGGTCACTGTGCTCGTACCTCCGCGTCGAGTCGGGCACCGCGTGCCCAGTCCCCTGCCGACATCAATTTCTTGCCCGGGGGCTGAATCTGCCCGAGTCGCACCGCGGTGGTCGCGGTACCGATGTACAGACCATCCTTGCGTACCGAGATCTCACCGACTGCCAGGGTCTCGTCCGTGACGGTGATCGGGCCGACCTTGACTCGAAGATCACCGATCATCGTCCATGCCCCGGGTGCGGGTGTGACGGCTCGGATATGCCGGTCCACTGTGCGAGCGGGCAGTTCCCACCGCACGCGGGCCGCGTCCACCGTCACCTTGGGGGCATACGAGACGCCGTCGGCAGACTGCGGAACCGCGTTGATCTCGCCGGCCTCGAGTCCGTCGAGTACCGATTCGAGGAGGGCAGCGCCGTTTTCCGCGAGACGTCCGAGCAGGTCGCCCGCCGTATCGGTGTCGCGAATCCGCTCGGTCATCACTCCGTACACGGGGCCGGTATCCATCCCGGCTTCCAAACGGAACGCGCTCGCACCCGTCACCTCGTCACCGGCACTGATCGCGGCCTGCACCGGCGCGGCGCCGCGCCACGCGGGAAGCAACGAGAAATGCAGATTGACCCAACCGTATTTCGGAATGTCGAGGACGTTCTGTGGCAACAGGTTTCCGTAGGCGACGACGGGTGCACAGTCCGGTTCGAGGCGGGCGAGTTCGGCCGCGAAGTCGGGATCGGACGCCTTGGCCGGCGTCAGCACCGGGATGCCGTGCTCGTCGGCAAGCAGACCGATCGGCGATCGGGTGACTTTTCGACCGCGGCCCGCCACAGCGTCCGGACGCGTGACGACAGCTACCACTTCGTGGTTGGCGGATTCGATGAGCCGACGCAGTGAAGGAACCGCGGGTTCGGGTGTTCCGGCGAACACGACGCGCATGTCAGCTCTCCCGTTTCGTTGGGCTCTTCGGACTCTGATCAGCCGATCGGCCTGTCGAACGCGGTGGACTGCAACTCACGAAAATGCTCCCGGATGTGTCGGTGGGTGGAACTGTCAGTCTAAGGACTGCGAGAGCTACGACCTACCTCGCGCCGCACCGAACCACTTTCTCAGCAATTTCTTTGATCAGAACCCTGCACATTCACAGGTCCTCGGTATTGACTGTTTCTGTCGTCGCCACTCGGCGGAGGCTGATACGGGATACACCGATCACACGGAGGAACTTAGATGGCAGGCATCGACAGTAAGTTCGACAAGGCCTACGCAGGAAAGTCCGTCGAAGAATTGGCGGACGCCCCGGTCGCGGCACTCAACGGCGTAAGCGATTCGGACGCAGAACATTTGAAGGCAGCGTTCAACATCAAGACCGTCCGCGACCTCGGAACGAACAAGTTCTTCCTGTGGGCGCAGGCCACTGCCAAGCTCGCCGAGTAAACATCCCGACCCACGTGATCTCGGTGCTCACGAGTTAGCAGCTCACGAATTTGCAGCTCACGAATTTGCGTCGATGACCACTTGCGGAATATCCGTGCCGAGCGGCACCACGCTGCACGAAGCGTGCCGCTCGGCATCGGGGTCGAGGACCGTCCGGATGACGTCGATCACGTAGGGGTCGTACGGCATGCGGAAGTGGCCGGTCAGGTTAGACGGGCACAGATCCTGGAGGACGATGTTTTCTGCACCGGCACCGCGGAGCGCGATGTTCGAGGACGGCTGGATCATCTCGTCGACAGTGGACCCGATGGTCGTGTAGCGCACTCCGGGTACGGTGTCACCGCCGGCGTTGAGGGTGTTCAACATATCCGACCCTTGCATCTGCTCGCGGACAGCTCGCGAAAAGACGTCTTCGACAAAGTCTTCTCCGCCGGGGATCGCACGGACAATGGGAACCAACCCGAACATCACCCCACCGTATGTCGGCGAAGCCAAACCGACCCAATGATCGACGTAGGCGTCGCCGCCCATCTTGTTGACGTAGTACCGCGTCACCGTCGCGCCTTGGGAATAGCCGATCACGTCGACCTTGTCCGCGCCGGTCGCGGTCAGCACCTGATCGACGAAAGAACCGAACGCGGTGGCACTACCGACTATGTCGCCGACGCCGTAGGTCTCGTGTGCGACGTCCCCGTCTACTTCTTTGATCGCACCGCCGTAATTGAGGGCGAAGACGCAGTAGCCGTCAGCTGCCAGTGCCGGCGACAGGGCCGCCCAATCCGCGTACGCCTCGGTGTCGGTTCCGTGGGCGAGTACAACCGGTCGGGGATGCGTGGCGGAAGGCTCACAGCCGAAATCGTTCGATCCGGCAGGTGCGGATGCTGGATGAGCATGCGCATATGCCGTAGCAACGGAACGGGTCGCCTGACCCGGACCGACGTCGAGAGGAACGGCCATCGCGTCGGCACTCGCAGACGGAAGCGTCGGTGCGGCACCCGATATAGCCGGCGGTGCTCCGATCAGCAGCGCCACTGCTACCGAAAATGTCAGTCCCACAGACCGTTTGACGCCAGACATTGTTCCTGCTCCTGCTCTGATCCTACGAGGGAGCTGACCGTAACACCAGAAACTTCGAGGCGCATACCCTACCGAACAGTAGGTATCCGACGTCTCAATTGCCGCCTTCATCGGCGTCATCACCGGCAAGCACTCGGTAGAGCGATTTGCGCGCCTCGACAAGCACGTCGGCTGCGGCCTTGACCTGCGCTGGTGTGCCTACAGCAGCCACTTGACCGGCCGCGCCCATCAGCTGGCCGATCAGTTCTCGAAGGTCCTGCTCCGGCTCCCCTACGCTGAGACGAACGTCATCCCACGGCGCCCCGAGATCGGCGCGATGTTCCTCGACGTACGCGACGCCTTCTTCTGTCAGCTTGGCGGTCTTGCGGCCGGCAACCTTTTCGATGATCACCAGTCCTTCGTCCTCGAGTTGGGACAGCGCGGGATAAATGGAGCCCGGACTCGGCTTCCAGACGCCGCCGCTGCGCTCGACGATCTGCTGAATCAATTCGTAGCCGTGCATCGGCTCTTCCGCGATCAACAGCAGAATCGCAGCGCGCACATCTCCTCGACGACCTCGTCCGCCACGTCCTCGCCCGCGACCGAACTGAGCGCCCGGACCGAAGCCGGGGCCGGGTCCGCCGTCTGGACCGAAACGCCCCCGCCGATGGCCTCTGCGTGGCATGTCACCGAAGCCCGGCCGCTCGTGCGGTCGACCGCGTCGTCCACCGTCTCGATCGCCGGGACCATCGCCCGACGCGCCGTCGTCCGTCGGCACCCACATCACAAATGGTGGCCGTTGCTCACGGCCGAAACCGCCGAAGAAACCGCGCCGGCCGAACATCCCCTCGTTCGGGAAACTTGCATCCATCGTCGAACCTCCATCACTATCGTTGATAGTTCGACGATATATCGTCATATCGGGTAGCGCAAGGATTCCTCCGACAACTCGAAACTCAGCCGATGCGGCGTGGGTCGATCTGAATGCGGACCGGACCCGAAGACTTCCGCGCACTGCGCGCGGCCCTCGCATGTGCCAGAGCGTCCGCAAGGCCGCGACCGTCCTTGCGTGCAACGCGGACCAGCATTCGCTCCGGCGCGACACCGCTCTCGTCCTCACCGGAATACGGAAGCCTCTCCCCCGCAGGCAGTTCCACTGGTCCGAGCAGTACAGCACTTGCCGGCAGATCAGCTGAATCCACCAACTCCGCAATTGCCGCGGATCCACCGTCGATCGCAGCCATGTGAACGGCCGGAGGAAAGCCGACCTCGTCTCGCTCCTCGAATTGAGACTGTGCGTGCCCCACTGGATCCCATCGGACCAACGCCTGCACCGTCGGGATACCCGAGTCTGCGACAACCACAACTTCACCGCCTTCGGACAGCGGAATCACCATGGCAGCAGCCGACATCCAGCGTCTGAGTGTTTCCTCGGCGGCGCGAAGATCGGGCCGGCCGAGCAGTGCCCAGCCGTCGAGCAAGAGCGCGGCGCCGTAGCCGCCGGTCATCACCGGCTCCGCACCCACTGTCGAGACCACCAACGCGGGCCCGTGTGGCAGTTCCTTGACCACATCACTGCCCCCGGACAGAACAACTTTCACACCGGGAAACGCCCGCCCGAGTTCTTCGGCGGTCCGGCCGGCACCGACCACCACTGCGCGCAACGCTTTCGCCCCGCACGCGTGACATCGGTAGGCGGCATCGGCAACCCCGCACCAGCGGCACGCCGGTGTCCCGGCGCCGTCGGGACCTGCCGCAGCGGGAAGAGCCAGTGGGCCGTTGCACCGACGGCACCGTGCCGGGGCACGGCACTTTCCGCAGGCCAGGGTCGGTACGTACCCCCGCCGAGGCACCTGCACCAGGACTCCGTTGCCCTCACCCAGAGCGCGCCGGGCGGCCGCGAATGCAATAGCGGGCAAACGAGCCGCTCTGGCTCCCGGATCGCGGGCCAAGGCTTGATCGCTGTCGGCAAGCGCGGTGATCTTGGGTGCGTGGGCACGAACGACGTCCCGCGTAGCGACCAGATCGTGCGCCCATCCCGAGTCGACGAGTACCTGCGCTTCCGCCGTACGGGAGAACCCACCGATCACGACGGCGCACCCGGCGACGTAGCCACGCAGGACGGCAACTTCGCGGGCATGTGGATACGGCGACCGCGGCTCGGACAAGTTGTCGTCGCCGTCGTCCCAGACGACGACAAGACCGGTCTCGGGCGTCGGCGCAAAAACAGCACTCCGCGTGCCGACGACGATCCGGGCGGTCCCGCGCAGTGCAGCGAGCCACCTCCGATATCGCATGGCCGGCCCCAGGCCCGCGGACAGACCTACCACCGCATCCGCTCCGGAGAGTTCGGTACAAGCGGCGACGACGCGGTCCAGGTCGCGTTGATCGGGCACAACCAGGATCGCGGATTTACCACTTGCCGCTACGGCCCCGGCCAGTTCGGCCAGGCGCAGTGGCCAGTTTTCACCAGGCAACGCCTGCCAGACCGCACGTGGGCTTTTCGACTCGCGAATCGCGGACAGGAAGGCGTCACCGAATCTGTAGAGATGCCAACCATTTTCGATCGGTTCAGGAGCGGACGGCGGCTCGGCGGGCCCCCACGGTTCCGCCTCGACCTTCGCGTGCCGCGGCGGTACCGCCAAACGGAGAACATCGGCGCGGGTTCCGGCATAACGCTCCGCCACACGATCGACGACTTGCGCGATTTCGGCCGTCAAGACCCGCTCGGACGAGATGACGCGTTCGAGCCAGCCGAACTTCCCCTGATGGTCACTGGTCGCCTCGCGCGAGACGATGAAACCGTCCACCAGACGACCAGCGAAGCGGATGCGCACCCGGACTCCGGGCTGCGCATCCGCTTCGAGTTCACGAGGAACGAGGTAGTCGAATTCACGGTCGAGGTGAGCGAGCGGGAGCATCGGCAGCACCCGGGCGACCGGATCGACTTCTGCCGCTACTCTTTCCGCGCCCACCCGCGCCCCGTCTGTACGTCAGTGATCAGAGACCAGCTGCGCTGCGCAGCTTGTCGGCGCGATCGGTGCTCTCCCACGGGAGGTCGATATCGGTGCGACCGAAGTGACCGTATGCCGCCGTCTGCGCGTAGATCGGGCGCAGCAGGTCGAGGTCGCGGATGATCGCTCCCGGACGCAGGTCGAAGATCTCGGTGATCGCCTTCTGGATCCGTGCCGGATCGGTCTTCTCGGTGCCGAAGGTTTCGACGAAGAGTCCGACCGGAGCTGCCTTGCCGATGGCGTAGGCGACCTGAACCTCGATGCGGTCGGCCAGACCTGCGGCAACAGCGTTCTTGGCCACCCAGCGCATGGCGTAGGCAGCGCTGCGGTCGACCTTTGACGGGTCCTTGCCGGAGAACGCGCCGCCACCGTGGCGAGCCATTCCGCCGTAGGTGTCGACGATGATCTTGCGGCCGGTCAAACCGGCGTCACCCATCGGGCCACCGAGGACGAACTTTCCCGTCGGGTTCACCAACAGACGAACATCGGAGGTGTCGAGATCGGTGAGGTTGACGTCGGTCAGCACCGAGTGAAGCACCTTCTCGCGAAGATCGGGCGTCAACAGGTTGTCGAGGTCGATGTCAGCGGCATGCTGGGTGGAGATGACCACGGTGTCGAGACGGACAGCCTTGTCACCGTCGTACTCGATGGTGACCTGGGTCTTGCCGTCCGGGCGCAGGTACGGCAGCACGCCGGACTTACGGACCTCGGTCAACCGGCGAGAGAGACGATGAGCCAGCGCGATGGGCAGCGGCATCAGTTCCGGCGTGTCGGTGGTGGCGTAGCCGAACATCAGGCCCTGGTCGCCCGCACCCTGACGGTCGATCTCGTCGTCGCTGATTCCGTCGACGCGAGCCTCGTGCGAGTGATCGACACCCTGCGCGATCTCGGGCGACTGGGCGCCGATCGCGACGTTGACGCCGCAGGAGTTACCGTCGAAGCCCTTTGCGGAGCTGTCGTAGCCTATTTCGAGGACCGTGTCGCGCACGATCTTCGGAATGTCCGCGTACGCAGTGGTCGTGACCTCACCGGCTACGTGAACCTGGCCGGTGGTGACCAGTGTCTCGACGGCCACGCGGGCGCGCGGGTCCTGGGTGAGCAGCGCGTCGAGGATCGAGTCGCTGATCGCGTCACAGATCTTGTCCGGGTGCCCCTCGGTGACGGACTCGCTGGTGAATAGCCGACTGCCGGACTTGCTCACAGATCTCCCTCTCGACGACTGAGTTCTTGACTACAGCTTATTGAAGTATCCGAATCACCGTTCGGTGACCGTTTTGTCATGCTTTGTTAGCTGGGGGCTGAGCCGACGATAACGGTTGGACCGCCTGCGCAACACCCTTGTACTCACCCGATTATCGTGGGGTAACTCTCACCACCGGGCGCGTGTCGCTACTCGGGAAAAAGCTTGACCAGGGCGTCGAGTACTCGACTGGCCATCAAAGCCTTGGATCCGTGTTCGAGAGCGGACTCCGAGCCGTCGGAACCGAGCAGCCAACCGTCGTTGTGATCGACCTCGAACGCCTTGCCCTCGCCGACCGCATTGACCACGAGGAGATCGCAACCTTTGCGGGCAAGCTTGGAGCGGGCATAGGTGAGTACGTCACCATGGGCGTCACCGGTCTCAGCGGCGAATCCGACGATCACCGTTCGAGCATCCAAGTCGCCGTCACGACGCGCTTCGACGAGACCGGCGAGGATGTCGGCATTTCTGGTGAGGCTGATCGAGTCGGGTTCGTTTGCGCCCTTCTTGATCTTGCTGCCTTCGACGGTGGTGGGGCGGAAGTCCGCGACAGCCGCAGCCATGACGACTCCGTCGTGTCCCGGTGCGTGCTTTTCCACTGCCAACCGGAGATCTTCGGCCGTCTTGATGTGCACGACGTCGACAGCGGCGGGGTCGGCGAGATCAGCCGTGTACCCGGCGATCAGTGTCACGTGCGCGCCGCGTTGCGCGGCAAGACGGGCGAGCGCGTAGCCCTGCTTGCCCGAGCTGCGATTACCGAGAAAGCGCACGGGATCGAGCGGCTCGCGAGTACCGCCGGCGGTGACCAGAATGCGGCGACCCTCCAGGTCGCGCGGCAACGCGTCCGAGCGCTCGAGGAGCAACGATGCCAACCCGACGATCTCGTCGGGTTCGGGAAGTCGACCGGCTCCGGTGTCTTTCCCGGTCAAACGCCCGGAGGCAGGTTCGATCACGTGGACGCCGCGCGAACGCAGTGTCGCCACGTTCGAGACCGTTGCGGGGTGCTCCCACATCTCGGTGTGCATTGCTGGGGCGAAGACGACCGGACAGCGCGCGGTCAACAAAGTGGCCGTCAACAGGTCGTCTGCGCGACCCATGACCGCTCGCGCCATCAGATCAGCGGTTGCCGGCGCGATGACGACCAGATCGGCTTCCTGTCCGAGACGGACATGCGGAACCTGCGGGACGTCGTTGAAGACGCCGGTGTGAACCGGGTTGCCGGAGAGTGCTTCGAACGTCGCGCGCCCGACGAACTCCAGAGCGGATTCAGTCGGAATCACGCGGACGTGATGACCGCTCTCGGTGAAGCTGCGGATGATCGAGCACGCCTTGTACGCGG
Source organism: Rhodococcus sp. 27YEA6 (assembly GCF_044908235.1). Classification (NCBI taxonomy): domain Bacteria; kingdom Bacillati; phylum Actinomycetota; class Actinomycetes; order Mycobacteriales; family Nocardiaceae; genus Rhodococcus; species Rhodococcus sp. 27YEA6. The sequence continues at coordinate 309,474 of NZ_JBIYCY010000005.1, forward strand.
CGATACCCCCACCGACACCGACGACAATGCGCTTACGTATCGATGTGGGCGCGTCGGACACTCCCCCGACACCCGAACGAGGTTCGGGTGCGGCAGATGTGGTGCTCACTCGCCTTCGGTGTGCTCGAGGAGATCAGCGTGGATTTCACGCAACGCGATGGACAGCGGCTTTTCCTGCAGACCGGGCTCGACCAGAGGTCCGACGTATTCGAGGATGCCGTCACCGAGCTGGTTGTAGTAGTCGTTGATCTGGCGCGCGCGCTTGGCCGAGTAGATGACCAGGGCGTACTTGGAAGAGGTGCGTTCGAGCAACTCGTCGATCGGCGGGTTGGTGATGCCGAGCGGGGTGTCGTAGGCAGGCAGAGCGCCCTGACCTGCTGCGGACGCGGCTGAAGTGCTGCTCACTCTTGTGTCTCCTGAATTAGATCTTCATTGAAGAACTAGTTTTATCGATCCGGATATCTGAGAAACGGGGTGGAAATCGGTTCCCGAAGGGTGCGGAATCAGTTCCCAACCAACAAGGATACCAACTCATCGCAAGCACGGCTTACATCCTCGTTCACGATGACCGTGTCGAACTCGTCCTGTGCGGCCAATTCCACTCGGGCCGTCTCGAGTCGGCGCGCCACGACGTCTTCCGTTTCGGTTCCACGTCCGGTCAGCCGTTGCACCAGAACGTCCCAGCTCGGTGGAGCCATGAACACCAACAGAGCCTCGGGCATCGCCTTGCGGACAGCTCGTGCTCCGGCGAGATCGACCTCGACGAGAACGGGCTTTCCAGCTTCGAGCGCTTCTTCGACCGGAGCTGCGGGGGTGCCGGAGCGCTGCAGGCCGCCGTGGATTTCCGCCCATTCGAGAAGTTCACCGGAGTCGATCATCCGTTGAAATTCTTCACGGGAGGTGAATCGGTAGTCCTTGCCGTCCACTTCACCTGGACGGGGATCGCGAGTGGTCGCCGAAACACTGAAAACGAGTTCAGGCAACCGAGTTCTCAGCTCGCGAACGACGCTGGACTTACCGACAGCCGAAGGGCCGGCCAGTACAACCAGCCGACCCCTCCGCACTGCGGTCTTACTCTCTGACACTGTTGCGTCAGCAATCATCAGACACTGCCGCGTCAGCAATCATCACTTGTCGGCTCAGGCCTCGAAGTCGAACTTGGTGAGCAGAGCCTTGCGCTGCCGATCACCGAGGCCACGAAGGCGACGGGTCGGTGCAATCTCCAGCTCGGTCATGATCTCCTGAGCCTTGACCTTGCCCACCTTGGGCAGCGCCTCGAGCAGTGCCGAAACCTTCATCTTGCCCAAGATTTCGTTGTCTTCGGCGTCCTTGAGGACCTGCTTGAGGTCGGTGCCGCCACGCTTCAGGCGCTCCTTGAGCTCAGCCCTGGCCTTGCGGGCAGCAGCTGCCTTCTCCAAAGCAGCAGCGCGCTGCTCATCAGTCAACTGGGGAAGGGCCACGGTTCCTCCGTCTCGTCGTGTGCAAATTTTGTCTATTCCGCTGATAACCAGCAGCGATAGCGACCGTACTCACGCCTGGCGCGAATTGCTAACCCACCCCCCGCGGTCCGATGCAGATCGCGGTGGGTTATGCGCGTCGAATCGATGTCACGGATCGTCACCGTTTTCGGCTGGATCGAGACGAATTCGACGCCACACGAACGTGCGTACAGTACCGAAATAGACTGTAACACAATGTATTTCGACCCATAGCGTGCGACACCCCCGTGCGAGTGTGCGAAATCGTTACCTGCGGGAATGAACGTGGTCGCCGACACATCCAAAATTTTCGAGCATTTTCGGCGCCTATGCGCGTGTCGCGGCCCGTTTTCAGGTCTGCAGCGACGATTTCGGATCGCCGGCGTCGACCGTCTCGGGTTCGATGCGACTCACGCCGGGGGCGGCCAGAGCGAGCACTACCGCGAGGCTCGCCCAGAGCAATGAATTCTCCAGCACGAAGCCGACTACCGGGATATCCATGTCCGCGCCGACTCGAGGAAGCCGAAACAGCACTACGACAGCGGTGAGACCGATCGCGATCCAGGACCACACAGGGACCGATCGAGTGCCCTCCCCCACGCCAGACTTGATCGGAACGAGGAGTACACCGACCGCCGGCACCAACCACACGAAGTGGTGCGTCCAGGCAATGGGAGTCACGATTGCCGCCAGCAGAGCCACCACCGTGAAACCGGCGAGATCGCCCCGCAGGCGCTGAGCGCGCCGCGTCGCGACAATTCCGAGGACACCCAACACCGCACAGGCGACGAGCCATGCCGGACCCACCAGGCCCTCGGGAAGTAGCCGCAAGGCCATTCCACGCACGGACTGGTTACCGAACACGGACGGGTCACCGACGGCGACGCGCCCCGAGAGTGAGGCGATGTCGCCGAAGTAGTCGATCGTCTGGCGTGGGAGAACCGCAAAGCCCAGAGCCGTGGCGCCGAGGAAGCCGGCGAGGCCGCCCGCAACTGCTTTCCAGCGCCCGGTGATCACGTAGTAACCGATGTAGACGAGTGGCACCAGTTTGACCGCGCCGGCGATCCCCACCAGCACGCCCTCGGGAATCCACCGTGGTCGAGCCAGCACGTCGATCAAGCACAGGAGAGTCAGAAACAACCCGACCTGGCCGTACCCGAGGTGATCGGAGATCGGCGATGCCGCCGTCCACAGGACCAGGAAACCCACGTAGACGACGACTGGCCGCTTACGTGTGAACGGGACTTCGCGATAGCTGAGCACGATGATCGCGGCCAGCATCAGGAGGCTGACGAAACTCCATCCCCACTGGACCGCACCCCAGGAACCCAGGGCGACTGGAACGGCGACGAGCGCAGCGAAGGGCGGATACGTGAACGGCAGTCTCGCGTTGAACGACTCGTCGTACAGGTTCGAGCCGTCGAGGACGGCCTGACCCGCTGTCCGGTACACGGCGAGATCGTCGCCGTGTACGCCGGTGACGGATTGGAACCCGGTGGCCAGCAGCGCGCACGCCGCGACGAGAAGTCCGATCTGCCACCAACGATTCACCGACGGACGGTACCACCGGGTTCCACCGCTCGAACGAGCCTCGGGGTCACTCACGGATCAGTTCGCCAATGCGGCTTCGATCTCGTCTCGGTCACGCATTGCTGCCTCCCGAAGTGCCGATACCGAAGGACCATGCTTGAGCACCCCACGGGAAGTGTTCGGCAGCAGGAGCTCGGTCGATCCCGCGAAGATGTCTGCGAGATCCGCTGCCGTCGCACCCTGAGCGCCGAGTCCCGGAGCGAGAATCGGGCCGTTGAACTGCGACAGGTCCAGACCGTGGTCCCGAGTTGCACCGACCACCAGTCCGACGGTGTCACGGCCGTCGCCGTTCGCATCGACCGCAGCGTCGACGATCGACTGAGCCACGCTCACACCGTCAGTCGACGACTGTTGAAGTACGCCGCCTTCCGGATTGGAGGTTCGTGCCAGGACGAAGATCCCGCGGGCGTTCTGCCGTGCCAGTTCGAGTGTCGGAGTCAGCGCCCCGAATCCCAGGTACGGCGAAACGGTGACCGAGTCGGAGGCCAACGGCGAATCACCCAACCAGGCTTGCGCGTACGCGTCCATCGTCGAACCGATGTCACCGCGCTTGGCATCCGCGACGACCAGAGTTCCCGCATCGCGAAGAACCGAGATGGTCCGCTCCAACACGGCGAAGCCGGCGCTGCCGTAAGCCTCGAAGAACGCGACCTGAGGTTTGACCAGTCCGACCTCACCGGTGAAGGCCTCGACGCAGATCTCGGCGAAAGTCTCGAGACCTTCGGCCGTACGCGGCAGTCCCCACGCGTCGAGAAGCGCGGGATGCGGGTCGATACCGACGCACAGCCGCCCCCGGTCCGCGATCGCGGACCGGAGACGCTGCCCCCAACTGTGACTCACGACTGCTGTGCCGGCTGACGAAGACCTGCGTGCAATTCCTGCAGGGAGTGAACTCCGATGTCGCCGCGAATGGCTGCTTCGATGCCCTGCACGGCAGCCGAGGCGCCCTGCACCGTCGTGATGCACGGGATGTTCGACGCAACCGCTGCGCTTCGGATCTCGTAGCCGTCGACACGCGGGCCGTTGTTGCCGTACGGCGTGTTGATGACCATGGCGACCTCGCCGCTGCGGATCTGGTCGACGATGGTCTCGGCACCGGCCGGAACATCTTCACCCGACTGCTTGTACACCTGCTTGCACTCGATACCGTTGCGCCGCAAAACATCTGCGGTTCCTTCGGTGGCAAGAATGGTGAATCCGAGGTCTGCCAGGCGCTTGACCGGGAAGATCAGCGAACGCTTGTCCTTGTTGGCGACCGAGACGAACACCGCGCCCGTGGTGGGCAACGAACCGTAGGCGGCAGTCTGCGACTTGGCAAAAGCCGTACCGAAGTCGAAGTCGATTCCCATGACTTCACCGGTGGACTTCATTTCCGGGCTGAGCAAGGTATCCACGCCGGTACCGTCGGCGCGGCGGAAGCGGTTGAACGGCAACACAGCTTCCTTGACCGCGATCGGTGCACCGGCCGGGGTGTTTCCGCCGTCGCCCTTCGCCGGCAGAATGCCGCTCGCACGCAGTTCCGCGATGGATTCGCCGAGCATGACGCGGGCGCATGCCTTGGCCAGCTGGACGGCCGTCGCCTTGGACACGAACGGAACCGTGCGGCTGGCGCGGGGATTTGCTTCCAGCACGTAGAGGATGTCGTCCTTGAGGGCGTACTGGACGTTGAGCAGGCCCTTGACGCCGATGCCCTTCGCGAGAGCCTCGGTGGAGCGGCGGACGTTCTCGAGATCCGCCCGGCCCAGAGTGATGGGCGGGAGCGCACACGCCGAGTCACCGGAGTGAATGCCGGCTTCCTCGATGTGCTCCATGACGCCGCCGAGGTACACCTCGGTGCCGTCACACAGAGCGTCGACGTCGATCTCGACCGCGTCTTCGAGGAAGCGGTCGACCAGGACCGGACGATCGTCGGAGATCTCCGTGGCGCGCGAGATGTAGTCGGCGAGGGAAGCCTCGTCGTAGACGATCTCCATGCCGCGTCCACCGAGCACGTACGACGGACGCACCAGCACCGGGTAGCCGATGCCTGCTGCGATCTCGCGGGCGCCGTCGAACGTGGTGGCGGTACCGAACTTCGGTGCGGGCAGACCGGCTTCGGTCAGTACGCGACCGAATTCGCCGCGGTCCTCCGCCAGGTCGATGGCTGCGGGGCTGGTTCCCACGATGGGGACGCCGGCAGCTTCGAGACGCTTCGCCAGTCCGAGCGGGGTCTGGCCGCCGAGCTGGACGATGACGCCGGCAACGGTGCCCGACTGCGCCTCCGCGCGGTAGACCTCGAAGACGTCCTCGAACGTCAGCGGCTCGAAGTACAGGCGATCAGCGGTGTCGTAGTCCGTGGAGACGGTCTCGGGGTTGCAGTTGACCATGACGGTCTCGTACCCGGCCTCGGACAGCGTCTGCGCCGCGTGGACACACGAGTAGTCGAACTCGATGCCCTGACCGATGCGGTTGGGGCCGGATCCGAGGATCAGAACCTTGGGTCGCTCGGTCTGCGGAGCAACTTCGGACTCGGCCTCGGGATCGAGCTCGTAGGTCGAGTAGTGGTACGGCGTCTTGGCCTCGAACTCTGCGGCGCAGGTGTCGACGGTCTTGTAGACGGGGCGCACGCCCAGCTGATCACGCAGAGCGCGAACGGCGTCCTCACCTGCGTGCGTGTCACCACCGAGTTCGGGGCGCAGAGCCGCGATCTGGCGGTCCGAGATGCCGTGGTACTTGGCCTGACGCAGGGAAGCCTCGTCGAAAGACTCTGCAGCGCGCAGCTTTTCACCGAGCTCGTGAATCTGCTGGAACTGGTCGAGGAACCACGGATCGATCTTGGTGGCGTCGAAGAGCTGCTCGACAGTTGCGCCGAGCGCGAATGCCTTCTCGATGCCGTACATGCGGCCGTCCTGCGGAACGCTCAGATCGGCGAGCAGTGCATCCAGGCTCTCCGTCTCGATGTCGGCGCCGGTCCAGTAACCCGCACGCTTGGTCTCGAGCGAACGCATGACCTTGCCGAAAGCCTCGGTGAAGTTGCGGCCGATGCTCATGGCCTCGCCCACCGACTTCATCGTGGTGGTCAGAGTTCCGTCGGCACCGGGGAACTTCTCGAAAGCGAACCGCGGAGCCTTGACGACGACGTAGTCGAGCGTCGGCTCGAAGCAAGCCGGGGTTTCCTTGGTGATGTCGTTGACGATCTCGTCGAGCGTGTAGCCGATGGCAAGCTTGGCCGCCATCTTCGCGATCGGGTAACCGGTCGCCTTCGACGCCAGAGCCGACGAGCGGGAGACACGCGGGTTCATCTCGATGACGACCAGGCGGCCGTCCTTCGGGTCCATCGCGAACTGGATGTTGCAGCCGCCGGTGTCGACGCCCACCTCACGCAGAATGTCGATGGAAAGGTCGCGCATCGCCTGGTACTCGCGGTCGGTCAGCGTCATCGCCGGGGCGACGGTGACCGAGTCTCCGGTGTGGACACCGACCGGGTCGACGTTCTCGATGGAGCAGACGATCACGACGTTGTCGCGACTGTCGCGCATGAGCTCGAGTTCGTATTCCTTCCAGCCGAGGATGGATTCCTCGATCAGGACGTTCGCCGTCGGCGACGCGGCCAGACCGCCACCGGCGATGCGGTTGAGATCGTCGACGTCGTACGCCATGCCGGAACCGAGGCCGCCCATGGTGAAGGACGGACGCACGACAACCGGGTAACCGAGTTCGGCGACCGTGGCGTGTACTTCGTCCATCGTGTAGCAAACTGCGGACTTCGCGGATTCGCCACCGACCTTGGCGACGATGTCCTTGAACTTCTGGCGATCCTCGCCGCGCTGGATGGCGTCGAAGTCGGCGCCGATCAGTTCGACGTCGTACTTCTCGAGGATGCCCTGCTCGTGCAGCGCCACTGCGGCGTTGAGCGCAGTCTGACCGCCGAGCGTCGCGAGGACGGCGTCGATCTTGTTGCCCTGCAAGGCTTCCTTGGCGATGACCTTCTCGAGGAACTCGGCCGTGATCGGCTCGACGTACGTGGCGTCGGCGAACTCGGGGTCCGTCATGATGGTGGCCGGGTTGGAGTTGACCAGGCTGACGCGCAGGCCCTCCTCCTGGAGGACGCGGCAGGCCTGGGTGCCCGAGTAGTCGAACTCGCAGGCCTGACCGATGACGATCGGACCGGAGCCGATTACCAGGATGTGCTTGAGATCTGTACGGCGTGGCATTAGTTCTTGACTCCGGTTTCTTTCCGTGCGGAGAGCAGGCTGGTGAAGCGGTCGAAGAGGTACGCGGCGTCGTGCGGGCCGGCTGCCGCCTCGGGGTGGTACTGCACCGAGAAGGCCGAATCGTCCAGCAGGCGAACACCTTCGACGGCTCCGTCGTTGGCGCAGGTGTGGCTGACCACCGCGCGGCCGAACGGGGTGTCGAATTCCTGACCGGCTTCGCCTTCGAGCGCGAAGCCGTGGTTCTGAGCGGTGATCGCGATGCGACCGGTCTGATGCTCGATCACCGGGATGTTGATGCCGCGGTGGCCGAACTTCATCTTGTAGGTGCTCAGGCCCAGGGCGCGGCCCAGGATCTGGTTGCCGAAGCAGATACCGAACAGCGGCAAGCCCTGTCCGATGACCTCTTTCGTGAGGTGGACTGCGCCGTCGGCGGTGGCCGGGTCACCGGGACCGTTGGAGAGGAACACTCCGTCGGCCTTCAGGTCGAGGATCTGTTCGAGACTCGCGTTGGACGGCAACACGTGGACGCGGATACCGCGCTCGGCGAACATGCGCGGGGTGTTGGTCTTGATACCGAGGTCGATGGCGGCAACCGTGTACAGCGCCTCCCCGCCCTTCGGCTCGACGACGTAGCCGCTGGTGGTGCTGACCTCACCGGCAAGATCGGCGCCGAGCATGGTCGGCTGATCCTGAACCCGTCGGACCAGTTCGTCATCGGCGGCGATGGCTTCACCGGAAAAAACTCCGGCCTTCATCGAACCGCGAGTACGCAGGTGGCGAACCAGGGCACGAGTGTCGATCCCGGCGATTCCGACGATGCCCTGCTCTTCGAGCTTGGCCTGCAGCGAACCGGTTGCACGCCAGCTCGAGGTGACGCGCGAGGGGTCACGAACGACGTACCCGGCAACCCAGATCTTGGCGCCGGCACGCTCGCCGGTCGGTCCGACCGACTCGTCGTCTTCGTCGTTCCAGCCGGTGTTGCCGATCTGCGGTGCGGTGGAGACGACGATCTGGCGGTGGTAGCTGGGATCGGTGAGCGTTTCCTGGTAGCCGGTCATTCCGGTGCTGAACACCGCTTCGCCCAGGGTCTGTCCAACCGCACCGAAGGTGGTTCCGCGGAACACCCGTCCGTCTTCGAGGACCAGTACTGCGGGGCTGTTGTCAAAGCCGCTCATGCGTTCTTTCCGTTCTGCTCGATGTCGCCAGAGCTTGCGTCTTCGTTGTCATTCGTCTTGTTCGAAGCGGTCTTGTTCGAAGCAGTCACCGGCTTGACCCAGTCCGGATAAACCGTCTTGTCGTCACCGCGCACGCCCGTGTCGATCTCGGTTCCGCTCGGCAATTCCCAGCGAATCACCAGGACGCCGTCCTTGCTCATGACCTTGCCGGCAAGACCGTTCTCCGTGCGGATCGCGCGGATCGACTTCTCCGGAATCCAGATCGCCGACGCGCCGTCACGCTCGACCAGAATTCCGCCGCTGTAGCGGCTGATCTCGCAGGTGGCGCGGAAACCGAGGTCGCCGACGGCGATACGGTCCTGCCAACTGGGTGCGATGGTGCTGCCGACGTACAGGCCGGTGGTCGGCAGGACGAGCAGTTCACCCAGGGTTGCCGGTACCGTCGGCAGTTCGCCGATCTTGTCTTTCTGGCGTCGAGCGCGTCCACGCCAGCCGACGTACATCAGGCCGATCATCGCGACCCAGAAGATCGCCAGACCGATGATCCACAGTGCTCTGTCCATGACGCGCTACTCCTCGCTACTCCGCAGCCGCACATTCCCGTCGTGTGCGGTGATGCGGCCACGTAACAGTGTGGTCGTGACCCGAGCGGGCAATGTCATCGACTCGTACGGAGTGTTATGCGCGACACTCGCCAGGTCGGGACCGTGGACCGTCCACTCGGCCGACGGATCGACCAATGTCAGGTTCGCGGGCTCCCCCACCTCGATGGGACGGCCCTGATCGTCGAGGCCCACGATTGCCGCGGGGCGCTCGCTCATGACCCGGGCAACACCGCGCCAGTCCAACAGGCCGGGCTGGACCATCGTCTGCACGATGATCGAGAGTGCGGTCTCGAGGCCGAGCATTCCAGGGCGAGCGGCTGCGAACTCGCAGCACTTGTCCTGCTCGGCGTGCGGAGCATGGTCGGTCGCGACGCAGTCGATGATTCCCTCGGCCAGACCCTTGCGCAGCGCGGCAACATCACTGGCCTCACGCAAGGGCGGGTTGACCTTGTTGATCGCGTCGTACGTCTCGAGCCGTGAATCGTCGAGGAGCAGGTGATGCGGGGTGACCTCGGCGGTGATCGAAATCCCTTGGCTGCGAGCCCACTTCACGAGTTCGACGGTTCCGGCGGTGGAGGCGTGGCAGATGTGAACGCGGGCGCCGGCGTCACGCGCGAGCAGTGCGTCGCGGGCCACGATCGATTCTTCGGCTGCGCGCGGCCATCCGGCCAGGCCGAGACGCGCGGCCGTGGGGCCCTCGTGGGCGACCGCACCGACGGTCAAGCGCGGCTCTTCCGCGTGCTGGGCGATCAGGACGCCCAGTGAGCTGGAGTATTCGAGCGCGCGACGCATGATCAGTGGGTCGTAGACGCAGTGGCCGTCGTCGGAGAACATCTTGACCTTGCCGACGCCTGCGGCCATGGTCGCCATCTCGGCGAGTTGCTTGCCTGCCAGGCCTGCTGTGACTGCGCCGACGGGGTGGACGTCGACGAGGCCGACTTCCTGCCCGCGTCGCCAGACGTGATCGGTGATGACCACCGAATCGGCGACGGGACTCGTGTTGGCCATCGCGAAGACCGCGGTGTATCCACCCAGAGCCGCTGCCGAGCTTCCGGTTTCGATGGTCTCGGTGTCTTCGCGGCCGGGCTCACGCAGATGTGTGTGCAGGTCCACGAAGCCGGGAAGCAGGATCTGCCCGCCGGCATCGATCACCTCGGATGCCGTGGCCGGATCGAGGTCCACGCCGATCTCGAGGATCGTGCCGTCGCCGACGAGTACGTCGGTGGGCTCACCTTCTCCGTAGATCAGGACTCCGCGGAGCAGGACACTCACGGGTGATTCTCCGTTCTCGTTTCTGGTCACAGCGCACCGTCCTCCGACCCGACCAGCAGTCGGAACAAGACAGCCATGCGCATGTGTACGCCGTTGGTAACCTGTTGCAGTACAGCAGTTTTGGAGGAATCGGCAACGGCGGATGCAATCTCCATGCCGCGCAGCATCGGGCCGGGGTGCAGGACCACCGCGTGATCGGCCAGCATCGCCAGCCGCTTCTCGGACAGGCCGTAGTTGATCGAGTACTCGCGCTGCGACGGGAAGAAGCCACCGTTCATGCGTTCGGCCTGAACCCGCAGCATCAGCACCGCGTCGAGTCCGGGCAGTTCCGCGTCGAGCGAATGCGAGACCGTGACCGGCCACGTGTGCGCACCGACCGGCAGCAGTGTCGGCGGCGCAACAAGAACAACCTCGGCACCGAGCATCGAGAGCAGCAGTGCGTTGGAGCGGGCGACACGGCTGTGCAGGATGTCGCCGACGATGGCGATCCGCTTGCCCTCGATGTCGCCGAGACGCTGGCGAAGGGTCAAAGCGTCGAGAAGCGCCTGAGTGGGGTGCTCGTGCGTGCCGTCACCTGCGTTGATGACTGCCGGGCCACCGTCGTCGGCCGCTCCGGTCCACTTTGCGATCTGGTGGGCGGCGCCCGAAGCCGGGTGGCGCACGATGAGTGCGTCGGCACCGGCCGCGCGCAGGGTCATCGCGGTATCGCGCAGGGATTCACCTTTGGACACCGAGGAACTGGATGCGCTGACATTGATGACGTCGGCACTCATCCATTTGCCTGCCACCTCGAAAGACACCCGGGTGCGCGTCGAGTTCTCGAAGAACACCGTCATGACCGTGCGTCCGCGCAGCGTCGGGAGCTTGCGTACCTCTCGTCCCAGAAGTGCCTGCTCGAACCGTTCTGCCTCGTCGAGAAGTTCTACCGCGGACTCACGATCGAGGTCCGCGATGGAAAGTAGGTGCTTCACGCGCTCTTACCCCCGGAGATGACTACCGCTTCCCTGCCGTCGTGCTCCTGGAGGAGAACCTTGACGTCCTCGGACCTCGCGGTCGGGACGTTCTTGCCGACGTAGTCGGCGCGCAGCGGGAGTTCGCGGTGACCACGATCCACGAGCACTGCGAGTTGGACCGCGCGGGGGCGGCCCAGATCGCGCAACGCGTCAAGTGCCGAGCGCACGGTGCGACCGGAGAAGAGGACGTCGTCCACGAGAACGACCAGCGCATTGTCGACGCCACCTTCGGGGACGGACGTGCGCTCGAGCGGGCGGTGCGGCTTGTTCCGGAGATCGTCGCGGTAGAGGGTGATGTCGAGAGATCCGATGGGAAGACGCACACCGGAGAATTCTTCGATCTTGGCGCGCAGTCGCGTGGCGAGGGTGGTTCCACGCGTCGGGATCCCGATCAGGACCACACGAGGGGCAGTTCCCTCGGGTCCGTCGAGTGCGGTCTTCTCGATGATCTCGTGAGCGATCCGCGCGATGGTCCGGCCCACATCCTGGGCGGACAACAATTCGCGGGTTTCGCTACCTGCCTCGGCACCGACCGGCGCCTTCGAGTTACCTGGACCTGCAAGATCGGATGGGCGAGACCCTTCGGGCACGCTCATGCAGCGACCTCCTTCTCCGCCTCACTGGACGGATCGTTAAAGGATGTCTGACGGTCCCCACCCTATCAGCCGACAGACCTGATCCCGCCGTGCGAGCAGCGACTCCGACCGGTTGTGTGCAGACACACAACGCGCTCGGTGACACTCGCACGGCGGTGGTGGAACAAAACTTGCTACTCGGTACCCGAATCCGATTCCTGCGCGCGCTGGGAGGTCGCGGCCGCAGCCGATCGAACCTGCGGCGCAACGAGAACGACCTGGCCGAGGATTCCGTTGACGAATCCCGGAGAGTCGTCCGTCGAGAGCTGCTTCGCGAGTTCGACGGCCTCGTCCACGGCGACAACCGGCGGAACGTCCGTCGCGTGGAAGAGCTCCCACACGGCGATACGCAGAATCGCACGGTCGACGGCGGGCAGACGCTCGAGCGTCCAGTCCTGCAGATGCGAGGAGATGACCTGATCGATCCGGTCCAGATTCTCCGCAACGCCGGACACCAACGTGACGGTGTAGGCCGCGACGGGTGCTACCGCGTCGTCCTTGACGGACAGATCGGAACGCTCCGACGCCAGTGCGACCGGATCGAGGTCACGTGCCTCGGCTTCGAAGAGGAAGTCGACGGCACGCTTGCGCGCCTTGTGGCGTGCACCGAGTTTCTTATGTGTGCCGGACACTCAGGAATTCACACGCCCGAGGTAGTTGCCGTCACGAGAATCGACCTTGAGCTTGTCACCGGTGTTGATGAAGAGCGGGACGTTGATCTCGGCACCGGTCTCGAGGGTCGCAGGCTTGGTGCCGCCGGTGGAGCGGTCGCCCTGCAGGCCCGGATCGGTGTGCTTGACGACGAGCTCGACGGTGACCGGAAGCTCGACGAAGAGGGGAACGTCTTCGTGGGTCGCGACCTGGACTGCCATGTTCTCGAGCAGGAAACGCGACTGGTCGCCGACGGTGGATTCGCTGATCGACACCTGGTCGTAGGTGTCGCCGTCCATGAAGATGTAGTCGCTGCCGTCGTGGTACAGGTACGTCATGTCACGACGGTCGACCGTGGCGGTCTCGACCTTCACACCGGCGTTGAACGTCTTGTCCACTACCTTGCCCGAGAGCACGTTCTTGAGCTTGGTGCGCACGAAGGCAGGGCCCTTGCCGGGCTTGACGTGCTGGAACTCGATGATCGTCCACAGCTGGCCTTCGATCTGCAGAACCAGACCATTCTTGAAATCACTGGTGGAAGCCACTTGCTTCGCGTCTCCTAGGGGTCGGGAAACCGTCTCAGACGACGGTAAGGTCTTTTGCGGTCAGTGTGAGCAGCTCTGGCCCCTGCTCACGAACAACGAGCGTGTCCTCGATCCGTACACCTCCGCGCCCGGAGAAGTACACGCCCGGCTCGACGGTCACCGCCGCGCCGGAAAGAAGTGTACCGGTGCCGAGCTTGCCGATCCCCGGTGCTTCGTGGATTTCGAGCCCCACACCGTGGCCGAGGCCGTGCAGGAACAACTCGCCGTAGCCTGCATCGTCGATCACCGCACGGGCGACGGCGTCGACTGCCGCACATTCGACACCCGGCGCGAGCGCGTCGCAACCGGCAGCTTGCGAACGCGCGACGAGCTCGTAGATCTCCCGTTGCCAATCGGAAACGGACTCGAGCACGTAGGTCCGTGTCATGTCCGAGTGGTACCCACCGACCTGGGCTCCGAAGTCGAGTTTGACGAAGTCACCCGACGCCAGGATCGCATCGGTCGGTCGGTGATGCGGAATCGCCGAGTTGGCGCCGGCCGCCACGATCGTCTCGAAGGAAATACCGTCCGCCCCGTTGTCGAGCATCAGATTTTCCAGCTCGCGGCCGACCTCTCGTTCCGTTCGGCCAGGTCGCAGGCCACCGCGAGCGATCAACTGCGCCAACGCGACATCGGCTGCGGTGCACGCGGCTCGCAACAACTCCACCTCGTACTCGTCCTTGACCATGCGCAATTGTTCGACGAGTCCGCTCACCGGTTCGAACCGGATCTTCGGCGCTGCTTCGGTCCAAGCCCGATGTTCGGCGAACGTCGCCACATGTGACTCGAACGCAAGAACGGGCGCCGTGGACTTCTCGATCAAGTGCGCAGCACTCGAACGGGCGATTTCGGCCCGAAGGTCCGGCACCTGCTCTGACACCTGCGTCACGTAGCGGCCGTCGGTGCAGATCACCGTCTCACGCTCGTCGGACGCTGAATCGGATGCACTGACGACGAGCGCCGCATTGGAACCGGTGAAACCGGTGAGGTATCTGATGTTGAGGAGATCTGTGACGAGAATCGCGTCGAGTTCGCGCTCCGAGAGGAGGCGTCTGAGGGATTCACGGCGTGTTCTGAAGTCGACCGGCATCCCTCGAACCTACCGCCCGCGCAGACCTGCCGATCAACTCGAAACTCGCGGTTACAGCAATAAGTGTGGGTTAGGCCACAAGGTGTAATGGGTTCTAGTTAGGCTGTACCCATGAATGCGTGGTTGGTACGTGGCCTCGGCATGGCCCTGATACATGTTGTGTTTCGTGCGTTGCTCGGTGCAGCGATCGCACAGTGGCCACTTCAGGGGTCCACCCTGCGCTGGCTGTCCCTGTTGATCGTCATCGTCTTCGCCGCGATCTGGGGTGGTATCGACGGCATTCGTGACCGCCGGAACTTCCCCGAACCCGAGGACGGCGCCGATCTGACCATGCTGTGGCTCAAGGCCGCATTGGTCGGCGGGTTCGTCTCCGGCGCTGCCAGCTGGGCACTCAGCCTCGTCCCCTCCCTCGAACTGACCCAGCAGGGCTTGTTCTTCGAGGTGACCTCCGGTGCGGCGTTCACGATCCTTCTCATCTTCGTCCCCGCCATGATCGCCATCACTGTCGGACGCTTCTTCGTCAGCCGTGAACAGCGCAAGAACGGAACAGCTCCGCAGACCCCGTCCCACGAGCGTCACCACGAACCGGTGCCCGTCAGCGAGGGCTACGACTCCCCCACCGAGCAGCACGCATACAGCGGAGCCGCCATGTCCGTCGAGGAATCCGACGCCGATACCGCGGTCTTCCCGGCGATCGATCTGGGCAAGCGCGAGCAGTAACGCCCGCCGTCCACACAACCGAATGCGGCCCCGAGGATATTCTCCTCGGGGCCGCATTCGTGTGACTGTTTTTTCGACTTGCCTCGTTCAGCCTCGCTCGGCGAGGAACCTGATCGCCAGCGGATACGCGGCGACGCCGAGTCCGACGATCACTCCGGTCGCAATCGGACTCAGGTAGGAGTGGTGCCGAAACTCTTCTCGCGCATGAACGTTCGAGATGTGTACCTCGACGAGACCTGCGGTCACTTCGGCGCATGCATCTCGCAGGACCACCGACGTGTGCGTCAAGCCACCGGCATTGAGGATCACCGGTTCCCCCGCGTCCGCCGCGTCGTGGATCCAACCGAGCAGATCGCCTTCGTGATCGCTCTGACGGACGATCACCTCGACGCCGAGCTCCTTGCCTGCCGCGACGCACAATTCGATCAGATCGTCGTGTGTGGTCGCGCCGTAGACCTCGGGCTGACGCTTACCCAGACGCCCCAGATTGGGTCCGTTGACGACGTTGATCCTCACAACAGGACCGTTCCGCCGGCCGGCCGCGCATCGCGGGCAATCGCGGAGTACGCCGCAACCAGCAGACTCGGATCCGGCCCCTCGAGGCGACCCGGCTTGGCCAGTCCGTCGAGGACCACGAAACGCAGCAGCCCGGCACGGTTCTTCTTGTCGGTCTGCATTCCCTTCATCAGATCGCCGAACGCATCACCGTCGTACGACGTCGGCAGCCCGACGAGATCGAGGATCGACTTGTGACGATCCGCGGTGGCGTCGTCGAGTCGGCCCGCGAGCCGTCCGAGTTCGGCAGCGAAGACCAGGCCGACGGAGACAGCGGCACCGTGGCGCCACTTGTAGCGCTCACGACGTTCGATCGCGTGGCCGAGGGTGTGGCCGTAGTTGAGGATTTCGCGCAGATCCGACTCGCGCAGATCCGCGGCCACGACCTTGGCCTTGACCTCTACGGAGCGCCGAATCAACTCGGGCAGAACAGTTCCCGACGGATCGAGAGCTGCCTTGGGATCGGCTTCGATGAGATCCAGGATCACCGGGTCGGCGATGAATCCGGTCTTGATGACCTCGGCCATGCCTGCAACGATCTCGTTGTGCGGCACAGTCTCGAGCGTCGCGAGATCGATGAACACCGCTCCCGGTTCGTGGAACGAACCGACGAGGTTCTTGCCCGCTTCGGTGTTGATACCGGTCTTGCCGCCCACTGCTGCGTCGACCATCGCGAGCAAGGTGGTGGGGACGTGAACTACCTTGACACCGCGCATCCACGTAGCCGCGACGAAGCCGGTGAGGTCGGTCGCCGCTCCCCCGCCCAAACTCATGATCGCGTCGCTGCGAGTCAGGCCGATCCGGCCGAGCACGTCCCAGCAGAAGCCCGCCACAGCAAGATCCTTGCCGTCCTCGGCATCGGGGATCTCGATACGGTGGGCGTCGATTCCCTTCTCCGCCAACGCAGCCCGTACGGCCTCCGCGGTCTCTGCCAGCGGCGGCTGATGGAAGATCGCGACAGTGCGCGCGCCGTCGAACTCGGCAACGAGATCACCGAGCAGGCCGCGGCCGATCACGACCGGGTAAGGACTTGCGGTCTTCACCTCTACACGTACGGGTTCGGTCACTGCTCCACTACTCCGCTCCGGTTGTTCATTTGTCTTGAAGTTTCGACACCAGTTGCCCGACGACACGCGCCGGACTTCGGCCGTCGGTCCGAATCCGAATCGTGGCCGAACGCCGGTACAGCGGACGACGACGCCTCATCAACTCCTGGTACTTGACCTTGGGATCTCCGCCGGCCAGCAGCGGGCGATGATTGTTCGCCCCCGTGCGGCGAAGCCCTTCGGCGACACTGATCTCGAGGTAGATGACCGTGTGCCCCTGGAGCAGTTCGCGCGTGCGATCGGAGAGGATCGCACCACCGCCGAGCGAGACGATTCCGTCAGTGGCCTGCAACGCTTCGCGAACCACCGATTCCTCGATTTCACGAAACCGAGGCTCTCCGTCATGGGTGAAGATCTCCGGGATCGTCCTACCCGTGGTCCGTTCGATCTCGGCGTCGGTATCGACCAACTCGAGTTCGAGTGCCTGCGCGAGACGTCGACCGATGGTCGATTTGCCGGCACCGGGCGGACCGATGAGTACAGCCTTCGGCTTCATCGATACGTGAGTCCTATCGAGGCGGTCGGGCTGCGATGCCCTCGGCGTAACGACGGTAGTTGGCAGTGGTTTCAGCAATGGAATCACCACCGAACTTTTCGAGTGCGGCCTGAGCCACGACGAGCGCGACCATCGACTCGGCGACGACGCCGGCGGCCGGAACCGCGCACACGTCGCTGCGCTGGTGGATGGCAACCGCTTCCTCGCCGCTCTCCATGTCGACCGTCGCCAGAGCGCGCGGAACCGTCGAGATCGGCTTCATCGCGGCGCGAACTCGAAGAGCCTCACCATTGGTCATGCCACCTTCGATTCCGCCTGCGCGGTTCGTGGAGCGCACGATGCCGTCCGGGCCCGGACGGATCTCGTCGTGAGCTTCGCTGCCACGACGGCGCGCGGTCTCGAAGCCGTCGCCGACCTCGACGCCCTTGATGGCCTGAATTCCCATGAGAGCAGCAGCAAGTCGTGAATCGAGACGCTCGGCGCCGCTGACGAAAGTGCCGAGTCCGACCGGCAGGCCGTGGATGACGACCTCCACGACGCCACCGAGGGTGTCGCCGTCCTTCTTCGCCGATTCGATTTCGGCGATCATCGACTCTTCTGCAGCCTTGTCGAATGCGCGGACCGGGCTCGCGTCGATCGCGTCGAGATCCTTGCCCTCCGGCACGGGTCCGACGTACGGCTCGGAAGCACCGATGGAAATAACGTGTGAAACGACCTCGGCACCGAATACCTGACGCAGGAAGGACCGTGCGACGGTTCCAGCGGCCACGCGGGCTGCGGTCTCGCGAGCGCTGGCGCGCTCGAGGACGGGACGCGCGTCGTTGAAGCCGTACTTGAGCATGCCGCTGTAATCGGCGTGTCCGGGACGCGGGCGCGTCAACGGGGCATTGCGAGCCTGATCGGCGAGCAGGTCCGGGTCGACCGGGTCGGCGGACATGATGGTTTCCCACTTGGGCCACTCGGTGTTGCCGACCTCGATGGCCACGGGGCCACCGAGCGTAAATCCGTGGCGGACACCGCCGATGATGGTGACCTTGTCGGCCTCGAACTTCATCCGTGCGCCACGGCCGTAACCGAGTCGACGACGGGCAAGTTCGGACGAGATGGCCTCAGAGGTCACTTCGACCCCCGCGACCATGCCCTCGAGCATCGCGACGAGGGCGGGACCATGGGATTCTCCGGCAGTTATCCAACGCAGCACGCCGACCATCTTTCCACGTCGCAGACCTCAGTTGTCACAGTGGTCCTCCCGGTGAACACAGATGGCCCACACGCACGAGGCGTGTGGGCCATCTCAGAGGTACCTGTGGGTCTAGAACAGGCGGAATCCTCCACCGTTTGCGTTGATGTCAGCCAAACCGATGTTGATGTCCGCCGAGTTGTCGGGAGCGTGGAACGGCGGCGGAAGCGGCTCGAAGCAGTACGGCGGGTAGCCGTTGCTGATCAAGCCCACCAGGCGGTCACCGACGACGAGCGGTCCACCGGAATCACCGGGAATCGAGCACGTGTGCTCGACGATCTCACCGTAGACGGAGTCGTAACCCCAGGTGATACCGCACGTGTTGCCGGTCGAACGGCCTTCCTTGCACACGATCGTGCCCGGTGCCGGCGGGGCGCCGATTCCGTTGATCGTCGTGCCGCCGACGGTACGCAGCGGAGCTACCTTGGCGTCGTCGAGATCGATCACGGCGATGTCCGAGACCGGACTCGAGTAAGAGAACCGACCGATGGGTCCGGCCTCGGGCAGGTACTCGGCGAACACCCGGTCCCCGACAACTCCGCAGTGTCCGGCGGTGAGTGCCACGAGAGAACCGGCGTTGTCGTAGCCGACCGCAGTCAACGTGCATGCTGCAACTCGGTCAGGATCGGAGTGATCCACGTCCGGCAGCAGGATTCCTGAGCCCCCGCCCAGTGCCACCGATGAAGGTGCAGGCGCGGCGCCGGCGACGCCCGCTCCTGCAGCCACAGCCGCCAAACAGGCTGCCGCAGCGACGAAAAGCCTTGTGCGCATAGGTTCCCCCGATAATCGAGTGCGAAACGAGATTCGTTTTGTCCCATTTCCGAAACCTCAGTGAACGTCAGGATGTGGACATTCGGCAAGTCCGACTCGCCGCATACTGGGACCGCGCGCTGGCAATACCCGCATTTATGAAACCGACGGTTACGTCTTTCCTGCAGTTCACCGTCCGTCGTTGAACGGTCAATAACGCCAGACTTCTCGCGGATGTTGCACTCGTCACGTCAGCCAGGCAAACGCAATCGAACCGCAGGCTGCCAGGCACATCGAGGGTCCGTGCGCAATGGGCGAATTGTGGGCTACCAGCCCTCGTCTTCGCAGTTCCAGCGCGGTGCCCAGCGTTGCGGTGAGCACCGAGGCAGACACCAACGACCACAGCCAGGCGTCCGCTCCCACCAATCCGGTCACGGCGCCCAGAGGAAGCGAGAGCTTCACATCGCCGACGCCCATGGAACCAGGCGACATCACGTGCGCCAGGAGGTGGATTCCGGCGAGCAGTGCCGACCCCACCACCGCCACCCACACCGTTCCCGACACCGTCGCGTAGACCATCACGACGGCGTAGCCCGGCAGCGTGAAACTGTTGGGCAGCCGACGCACAGCCAGGTCGACAGTCGAGATCGCGACGCACCACCACACCACGGCGAGACCGGAAAATAACTGCACCACCGAGGTATTCAGCGCACCGACGACAACCCAGCCTGTTGCGACGGCGCACTGCGGCACACAACAGAAAGTCACGACTGGTCGATAACCGTGTCGCCGCAACCAATTGTCGACGATCGCCCGAGCTCCGAAGCCAGCGACTACCCCCGAGCCTGCCAAGACCATCAATGTCCACATGGTTTCGAGCTTGGCGTCTGCCGTTCGCCAGCGGCAGACTACGAATCGTCTTGTGGACTACCTCGACACTGTGAACAGACCTAAGCGATAGCGGCTGCCATCGCCTCTCGCGGAGCGGGCTTGCCCGTGAACTGCTCTACCTGCCCGAAGGCCTGATTGAGCAACATCTCGAGGCCACCGATCACCGTGCCACCGGCCGCCTCGACAACCGAAGCAAGTGGCGTCGGCCAGGGGTTGTAGATCGCGTCGAGGACAAATCGCGCCTTCCCCAATTGCTGGGCAAAGGGCGCTGCCGCTTCCGCGGGAACGGTACTGACCAAAACCGAGGATTCGGCACAGATCCCGCCTAGCTGTGCGTCGTCGAAGGCGACCAGATCAATGTCCAACCCGACCGCGCCGCCGCATTCGATGGCACCGGATGCGCGCCCCGGATCACGCGCGACCACGGTGACTGTCCGAACTCCCATGTCGGCCAACGCGACCAATGCCGGCCGCGCGGTGCCGCCCGCGCCGACAACTACCGCCGAAGTGCCGCTGAGATCGCCGACACCGCCGGCGATCAACGCACCGCTGACTCCGTCGACGTCCGTGCAGTCGGCACGCCAACCGCCGTCGATGCGAACCAGGGTGTTGGCCGAGCCGATGGTCACCGCTCGCGGTGTGCGTTCGGTGGCATATTCGAGTGCTGCGATCTTGCCCGGCATCGTCACCGAGAGGCCGATCCATTCGGGGCCGAGTGAGTCGACGAGGGCAGGCAACTGCTCGCCGGTGCATTCGATCCGCTCGTAGGTCCAATCGCTCAGCCCCAAAGCCGCGTACGCCGCAAGATGCAGCAACGGGGACTTCGAGTGAGCGATCGGGCTTCCGAGAACTGCCGCCTTACGTGGCGTCGCGAGCGAAGTCGCGGTACTACCGTCCACTGTCGAGAATCCCACTTTGCTGTGCCAGTTCGATGTTGGCCAAATGCTCCTCGTAGCTCTTGGTGAAGAGCGTCTGGCCTTCCTTGTTGATCGTGACGAAGTACAACCAGTCACCGGCCGCCGGCGATTCCACGGCCTTCAGTGCGTCGATGCTCGGCGAAGCGATGGGCGTTGCAGGCAGACCCGGCATTGCGTACGTGTTCCACGGCGTGACGCGCTCACGGTCGGCATCCGTGGTTGCGACCTCGGTGGTGTCGAGTGAATAGTTGACCGTGGAGTCGAACTGCAGAGGCTGATCGACTGCGAGTCGGTTGACGATCACCCGCGCGACCTTGGCCATGTCAGCGGGCAACGCCTCACGCTCAACCAGCGACGCTGCCACCAACAACTGGTACGGAGACATTCCGACCCCGCTGCCGGCTGTCAGAATTCCCGTGGCCTCGTACTTGGCGGCGCTACCCTCGACCAACGACCGCAGGATCTCGGTCGGTGTCGCAGTGGGATCGAAATCCCAACTGCTGGCGGCGATCAGGCCTTCGAGCTGACGGTCCTTGTCCGGCACGCTCTTGACCGACGACATCGCCCATTCGGGCACGCCGAGCGAAGCCAGATCGGAAGATGCTCCCGCAGTGTTCAATTCGTCTGTCGAGACACATTTCTGAGCGGAAACCGGGCCGACACAACTCGCCTCGGAAATGAGGTTGTAGATGCCCTTCTTGAGCGAGCCGGTCTGCGCGTCCGAACTGTCGTGCAGCTGACGCCCTTCGGCGATGACAACACTGCCGACTCGGGAGTCCGGGGCAACCAAGGTGTCGAGTGCGCTCGCGGCGCTACTCTGCACCGGCACCTGGTAGAAGCCGGGTTGCACCTTCTGGATCTCAGACGGATTGGCGATCGCCGCGTTGTAGAAAGCAGCGGAACTCGCGACGACGTTCTTCGCCTCGAGCGTCGCACCGATCTCCGATGCAGTTTCTCCACTGTTGATCTGGATGACCACGGGTGCGCCGCCGGGGCCGGCAAAATCCTCCGCGGTCTTGTTGCGATCCATGTACCAGAGAGCGCCGTATGCACCGACACCGAGGACTGCGATCACCAACACCAGCAGGGCGAGAACGCCGACCTTCTTGCCACGCTTGGCGCGCTTGTTGCGCGCTTCGCGTTGCTTGCGTGCCTCGGCTCGCGACATATGCGGCGGATCGATGTTCTGCGGCAGTGCACGCATGACCATGGTCTCGTCGTTGTCGAAGTCGAACGAACTGGTGGGCCGGCTTCCGCCGCCCTCATCCCACCGCGCGTTCACAGATCGCCCTCCAGTGCAGCGTCCTTCGACGACTCCCCTGGTTTCACAGCTCTACTCCGCTCGTCCAGCCAGCCTTGCAGGATTTCCACCGCCGCAGCCTGATCGATCATCGGTCGCTGGCCGCGTGCCTTGACTCCACTTTCGCGGAGATTGCGCGCAGCCGTGACGGTCGTCAGTCGTTCGTCGGACAGTCTCACCGGGATCGGTTCGACGGCCCGCTGCAGTCGTTTGGCGAATGCAGTCGCGATACCGGCGGCTTTACCTTGCTCACCGCGCAGCGTCTGTGGCAGTCCGACGATAACCTCAACGGCCTCGTATTCGGACACGATGGCGATAATGCGCCGGATATCCGGCGCGTCGGGCCCACGCTCCTTCGAGCGTGGAACCGTTTCCACCGGTGTCGCGAGGATGCCGTCGGGGTCGCTGGACGCGACGCCGATGCGAACACTGCCCACGTCGATGGCGATGCGCCGCCCGCGACCAGGGTCGTCGATGCCGGGGCGATCGGGACCCTGCTGCGTAGCCACCACCGTCAGCTGCCGCCCGCCAGCTCTCCGACTCTGTCCCGGATCGCATCGAGCGCCGCCGGGATTCCTGCGGAGTCCGAACCCGAACCCTGGGCCATGTCGGGCTTTCCGCCGCCGCGGCCGCCGATCTTGGGACCGAACGACGCGACCAGCTCACCGGCCTTCACACCGAGACCTTGAGCTGCCTTGCTCGAGGCGACCACGAACGGAACCTTGCCGTCGACGTCACCGAGCAGAGCTACGACGGCAGGTTCGGAGCCGAGGCGACCCTTGATGTCCGTGACGAGGCTGCGCAGGTCGTTTCCGCCGACTCCGGCGGGAGCAGGCTCGGCGATGACGAGGACACTGCCGATGCGCTTGGCCTTGGCGACGTACTCGCCTGCTGACGCCAGCACTGCCTTGGCCTTTGTCTGTTCGAGTTCCTTCTCGGCCACCTTGAGTCGCTCGACGAGCGCCTCGACGCGGGCGGGCACCTCTTCCGAAGGAACCTTCAGCGAGGAGGAGAGTCCGGCCAGGAGCGCGCGTTCCTTGGCGAGGTAGCGGTAGGAGTCCAAACCGACGTACGCCTCGACGCGTCGGATTCCGGAGCCGACCGACTGTTCACCGAGCAGCGTTACCTGACCGATCTGTGCGGAGCTTCCGACGTGAGTGCCACCGCACAGTTCCATCGAGAACGGGCCGCCGATTTCGACGACGCGAACCTCGTCGCCGTAGTTCTCACCGAAGAGTGCCATCGCACCCATCGCCTTGGCCTTGTCGAGATCCGTGACAAATGTGTTGACCGCGTAGTTCGACGCCACGGCTTCGTTGGTGAGTGCCTCGATGTCCTGCTTCTGGGAGTCGGACAGCGCGCCCTGCCAGGAGAAGTCGAAGCGGAGGTAACCCGGCTTGTTGAGCGAGCCTGCCTGCACCGCGTTGGGGCCGAGCACCTGACGCAGCGCCGCGTGCACCATGTGGGTGCCGGAGTGCCCCTGGGTTGCACCCTTGCGCCACTCGGCGTCGACGTGCGCGAGTACGACGTCGCCCTCGGTGATCTCGCCCTTCTGCACCGTCACCTTGTGCGTCCAGACCTTCTTGGCGATCTTCTGTACGTCGTTGACCTTGGCTTCGAGGCCCGGAGCGGTGAGCGAACCGATGTCGGCGATCTGTCCACCGGACTCTGCGTAAAGCGGGCTGCGGTCGAGGATGACCTCGACGTCCTGACCGGCCTTCGCGACCGGCACGCGGACACCGTCGACGATCAGTGCGAGGACGTGCGCCTCGGAGACGAGCTCGTCGAAACCGGTGAACTCGGTGGCACCTCGGTCGAGCAGTTCCTTGTAGACCGTGAGGTCGGCATGGGCGTGCTTGCGCGCTTGAGCGTCGTCCTTGGCGCGCTTGCGCTGCTCGGCCATGAGCGCGCGGAAGCCGTCCTCGTCCACGGTGAGACCGGCCTCGGACGCCATCTCGAGCGTGAGATCGATCGGGAAGCCGTAGGTGTCGTGCAGTGCAAATGCCTGATCGCCGGCGATGACCGACTTTCCGGACGACTTGACCGTCTCGGCAGCATTCTCGAACAGAGCAGAACCCGAAGCCAGCGTCTTGAGGAACGCGGTCTCCTCGCCGACGGCGACGTTCTCGATGCGCGTGAAGTCGGTTTCCAAAACCGGGTACGACGGCGCCATCGTGTCGCGGACGACGACCATGAACTCGCGCATGGTGGGCTGCTCGCTGCCGAGCAGTTTGGCCGAACGCACGATGCGACGCAGCAACCGGCGCAGGACGTAGCCGCGGCCGTAGTTGCCGGGGTTCACACCGTCGGCGATCAACATCGCTGCGGTGCGTGCGTGGTCGGCGATGACGCGGAAACGGACGTCTGAAGTGTGGTCGGTCCCGTAGACACTGCCGGTCAGTTCGGCGGCCTTGTCGATGACGGGGCGGAGAAGATCTGTCTCGTAGACGTTTTCGACGCCCTGCAGGAGGAACGCAACGCGCTCGACGCCCATGCCGGTGTCGATGTTCTTCTTCGGCAACGGTCCGAGGATCGGGTAGTCGCCCTTGTTGGTGCCCTCGCCGCGCTCGTTCTGCATGAACACGAGGTTCCAGATCTCGATGTAGCGATCCTCGTCGGCTTCGGGGCCACCCTCGACGCCGTATTCGGCGCCGCGGTCGTAGAAGATCTCCGAGCAGGGACCGCACGGCCCGGGAATGCCCATGGACCAGTAGTTGTCCTTCATGCCGCGGCGCTGGATGCGCTCTTCGGGCACTCCTACCTCGTCGCGCCAGATCGAGAACGCTTCGTCGTCGTCGAGGTAGACGGTGGCCCACAGGCGCGTGGGATCGATGCCGTATCCGCCGTCCTCGACCGAACCTGTCAGCAACTGCCAGGCGTGGGAGATGGCTTCCTTCTTGAAGTAGTCACCGAAGGAGAAGTTGCCCGCCATCTGGAAGAAGGTGTTGTGGCGGGTGGTGATGCCGACCTCTTCGATGTCCAGGGTGCGGACGCACTTCTGCACGGACGTCGCCCGTGAGTAGGACGGCGTCTGCTGCCCGAGGAAGAACGGCACGAACGGAACCATGCCCGCGTTGACGAACAGAAGGTTCGGGTCGTCGAGAATCAGCGAGGCGCTGGGCACCTCGGTGTGGCCGGCCTTGACGAAGTGGTCGAGGAATCGCCTGCGGATCTCGTGGGTTTGCACTAACCGGTCCTTACCTTCAAGAGCGTCGAGCTATGGGTGTCCAGACTAACGCGTCGGCCGGTGGAACCTGGCAGGCGTCAGCCACGAACTATTCGGCGAAGTTTGCTCACCCGATCGGCGATCTCCCGCTCGTTGCCGTGCGCGGTGGGCTGGTAATAGTCGACACCCACCAGATCGTCCGGTGGATACTGTTGCCGCAGAACACCATCACGTGTGTCGTGCGGGTACTTGTATCCGACTGCGTTGCCCAATTGCTCGGCGCCCTTGTAGTGCCCGTCACGCAGGTGCGGCGGTACCAGTCCGGATTTTCCGGCGGCCACGTCGGCCATGGCCGCGCCGAGTGCGGCGATGACCGCACCCGATTTGGGAGCCGTCGCCAGATGAATGGTGGCCTGTGCCAGCGCCAGACGAGCCTCCGGCATACCGATCAGCTGCACTGCCTGCGCCGCGGCGGTGGCAGTCTGCAGCGCCATCGGATCAGCCATGCCGATGTCTTCGCTGGCGTGAACCACCAGACGCCGTGCGATGAAGCGAGGGTCTTCGCCCGCGGTCAGCATCCGTGCGAGGTAGTGCAGGGCGGCGTCGACGTCTGATCCACGAATGCTCTTGATGAATGCACTGATGACGTCGTAGTGCTGATCTCCGGCACGGTCGTACCGAACCGCGGCCTTGTCGACACTGGCCTCGACGGTCGCGAGGTCGAGCACCACCGGGCCCGAAGCGTCACCGGCCGTGTCCAGTGCAGCTCCGGCGGCAGCCTCGAGTGCCGTCAGGGCTCGGCGGGCGTCGCCGGCCGCCAGACGAACGAGGTGTTCCATCGCGTCGTCGTCGATCGTGATCGCTCCGCCGAACCCGCGTTCGTCGGCGACAGCGCGCTCGAGCAGTTCCTGGACATCCGCAGCGGTGAGCGATTGCAGTTGCAGGACCAACGAGCGCGACAACAGAGCGGAGACGACCGAGAACGACGGGTTCTCGGTGGTCGCGCCGACCAAGAGCACGATGCGGTTCTCGACCGCGGCGAGCAAGGCGTCCTGCTGGGTCTTGGAGAAGCGATGAACTTCGTCGATGAACAAGACGGTTTGTTCGCCGTTCAGCAGGCGGCGGCGCGCGAGTTCGATGACACCGCGGACTTCTTTGACTCCGGCGGACAGAGCCGACAGAGCCTCGAACCGGCGGCCGGTAGCACCCGAGATCAACGATGCGAGCGTGGTCTTGCCGGTGCCGGGAGGTCCGTACAGAAGTACCGATGCGGCGCCGGACCCCTCGACCATTCTGCGGAGTGGCGCGCCGGGCCCGAGTAAGTGCTGTTGGCCGACAACTTCACCAAGAGTGAGCGGACGCATGCGGACAGCCAGAGGAGCACCGGGCGGCACCGAGGACAGGGCGCGCTCGGCTACAGACACGACATCTGGTTCGTCGACGATCGCGGATTCCTCCGGAGTTGCCTCGAACAGGCCGTCTTCCGCCACCACGCCGTCTTTCGCCCCCACACTGTCTTCCGCTTGCCAATCGCTCACGAATCGACGCTACTAGAGACCACCGACGCCCGACACAATCCGCTGTTCCGCCAGCCCTCACCCAGTCGTGAATCCGCATTGGATAGCGTTGTCGCCATGAGCACCTCCGAGATCGCCACCGTCCTCGCGTGGCACGATGCACTCAACTCCCAAGACGTCGACACTCTGCTGCAGTTGTCGAGTGACGACATCGAGGTAGGCGGCCCCAAGGGCGCGAGCCAGGGACTCGCTGCCCTGCGCGAGTGGGCCACCAACGCCGGCATCACGCTCGTCCCCGGAAAGATGTACGTCCACCACGGCGTGGTCGTCGTCGAACAGACCGCAACGTGGGCGGCCGAACCGGACAAGTCCGCGACCCTGGCCTCTGCTTTCCGAGTCGTGGCCGACCAGGTGACGTCGACGTTCCGGCATCCCGATCTGGCGACAGCGCTCGCGGCGACGGACCTGTCCGAGAACGATCTGGTCTCCGACAACTGAGCGGACTCGACCGAGAAAGGGCGCTCGTGCTTCGTGCACGGGCGCCCTTCTGCATATGGTCAGTCAGAAACTCAACTGAACTCGGTGCGCAGAGCCGCCACGACGTCGCGGGCGTGTGCCTCGACGGCGGCGTTGCCGGCGAGCTGAGCCGAGCGTGCGAGCCTGGCCCAGCGTCCGACCAGTGCGTCGGCGCGTGGAATCGAGAGATAATGTTCGCGGACGGCGGCGATACGCGAATGATCCTCGGGCAGGTACAGATAGGTACTGAGCCAGACCCAGATGAGTTGGGCCTCGACGATCCGGCGGCCCAATTCGGCCTCGTCGGCCAGGGCGGGCCACATCCCCACTACCTCGGCCCGCCAGGCATCGACCATCGCCGACGCCCGCTCTTCGGTCAGGTCGATGTTGCACAGGCAACCGGGGAAAGACACCAACGCGTAGGTGATGTCGAGGAGGGCATCGCGGTAGCCACCCCACTCGTAGTCGAGGAACTGCACGCCGTCGTCGTTGACAATGATGTTGTCGGGGCACAGGTCCGACGGACTGAAGGCACGGAACCGGCCACCGCTGAACAGTGTCTGCGCATGCTGAACCTGCTCGAGAATGTCCGAACTCACATCGATGCCGAGACTTTCCACCAGCATCGCGGGAACACCGGCCACTGCGCGTCCCACCTGATCCGCAACTTCATCGGAGCAATGGGCAACCTCGGCTCGACGCAGCAGTGCGGTGAAGTCGTCCTCCCGGCCGACGGTCGCGGCGTGCATGCGTCCCATTGCCTGAGCCATGGCCATCAACGTGTAAGTGACGGTGTCCGGGTCGGAGTCTTCGAGTCGGACGCTGATTGCGGTGGCGTCGCCGAGATCACTCAGGATCAGGAGGCGAGCATCGAGGTCGGACGCCAACAGTTCGGCGCCGGGGCGTGCGTCCTTGGCAAGCGCGTTGGCGAACTGATACGACACCGCTTCACGAAGGAATGCGGTCTCGACGTCGAAGTCACCTTCGGACGCGGCCGGGAGCGCAATCGCTGTTTTGGTAGCTCCCTGGAAGTTGTCGCGGACCTGCTTGATCACCAAAGTTCGGGGCAGGGAGAACGGGTTCTCGGCGACACGAACGCGCAGCACGACGGTGCGGCCACTCCCCCCGAGATCTACGGGATCCACCAGGGTTACGGGTGCCCCTGTGCGGCGTGTCAGCAACTGCTCAGCAGCTGCGACGACTTCGGAAACGGGGTCTGCCAGTAATGCGGTCATCACCGACCAACTTACCCGTTAGTGACTCCGATCATGCCCAGCTCGTCCGCTCGCAGCGGAGAATTCAAGGCCTCACAGCAACAGAAATTGCCGACTACCTGCGGCGATGACAAAAGTCCCTAATCGCCACACCGGCTCACAGTTCTCTCGAGAATTTTGCTGTCGGTGAGCAGAACTCCGAACCTGCGACGTCATGGAGTTTTGTCCTCGTCGACAAATCGAGAAATGCCTTTCAACGCTGCTTCGAATTCCTCGTCGGCCCGGGTTCTGAGCCAGAGAACAATCACGCAGGCAGTGACGATCCCGAGCAGGTTGACAGCCAGTTGCAGAGACGACAACCCGGCGATCCGCCATTCTCCGTTTGCTGCCGCAACCACCGCGAAACCGGCGGCAGGAACCGTGGTGACAGAGATGAACACCCCGACCAAGGCAGCGGACTTCGACGAGACGAGTGCCAGCATCCCAGCCGCACCGGCAAGAAGCGCGACGACAAACGAAATGGGCCCGACCTTGTATACGAAATCGACCTCGTGGAGTGACTCGAGACTGACGACGTCCATCCATCCGAAGAACTTCACCACGAACGTTGCGGCAAGCGTCACGCCCATCGCGATAGGGAATCCGACGGCAAGCGCGAGAATCGAACGCCGACGCAACCGTCGATCCCGCCGTACGAGTGCGACTGCCAAAGCAGCCAGCGGACCGAACTCCGGACCGACGACCATGGCGCCGACGATCGTGATCTGAGAGTCGGTCACGACGCCGATCGCGGCCAGCAGACACGCAATGGTCAGGAACGCGACGAACAATCCGTTGAGAGTCGACTCTTCGCGAGTGCGGGACAGCAATTCCTCCCACACGACGGAATCCGCGGGATCACCAGGCACGTCACGCTCGGCTTTGCGCGCCGCCGCCGACAACACCGTCTCGACCGGTACGAGCGTCATTCCGCCGTCCTCGGCGACGCCGAGTTCGTTCAGGGCATCGACGACGTCGTTTGCCGCCTCACGGGCGACGTCGGCCTCCACCATGTCGCCGGCAGGATGAACCGCGACGTCGCGCATCACGACGATGTGTGTCGCGCCCCGCTGCGACGCGAGCGCACCGAGAACTTGCTCGGTGCGCTCGGTCGGGCAGATCACCCGCAAATGCAGCATGGCGATCCGGTGTCGGCTCTACTTGGCTTCGCCGGTGTCGCCTTCGGACTTCTTGTCCTCTGACTTCTTCTCGGGCTTCGCGTCGATACCCGATTCCTTGCGCTGCTGAGCCGAGATCGGTGCCGGAGCATCCGTCAGCGGGTCGACGCCGCCGCCGGACTTCGGGAACGCGATGACCTCACGGATGGAATCCATGCCGGCGAGGAGCGCGGTGATGCGGTCCCAGCCGAATGCGATTCCGCCGTGCGGCGGCGCACCGAAGGCGAAGGCGTCGAGGAGGAAGCCGAACTGCTCCTGCGCCTCTTCCTCGGAGATACCCATCACCTTGAACACTCGTTCCTGAATGTCCTTGCGGTGGATACGAATACTGCCGCCGCCGATCTCGTTGCCGTTGCAGACGATGTCGTACGCGTAGGCGAGAGCGGAATCCGGATCGGTGTCGAACGTGTCGAAGAACTCCGGCTTCGGCGACGTGAACGCGTGGTGCACGGCGGTCCACGCGGAGTGGCCGAGAGCGACGTCACCGGATGCAGTGGCGTCGGCGGTCGGCTCGAACATCGGAGCGTCGACGATCCACACGAAGGCCCACGCGTCAGGATCGATGAGGTCCTTCTTGCGGGCGATCTCACCACGGGCAGCGCCGAGGAGGGCGCGCATCGGCTTCGTTGCACCAGCTGCGAAGAAGACGCAGTCTCCCGGCTGAGCTCCGACGTGGGCGGCCAGGCCCTCACGCTCGGCGTCGGTCAGGTTCCTGGCAACAGGTCCACCGAGAGTGCCGTCTTCACCGACCAACACGTACGCCAGACCCTTGGCCCCACGCTGCTTGGCCCATTCCTGCCAGGCGTCGAGTTGCTTGCGCGGCTGGCTTGCACCGCCGGGCATCACGACGGCGCCGACGTACTCCGCCTGGAACACGCGGAACGTCGTGTCCTTGAAGAAGTCCATGCACTCGACGAGTTCGATGTCGAAACGCAGGTCCGGCTTGTCGCTGCCGTAACGACGCATTGCCTCGGTGTAGGTCATGCGGTCGATCGGCGTCTTGATCTCGTGGCCGACGAGCTTCCAGAGCGCCGTCAGGATTTCCTCGGCGAGCAGGATGATGTCGTCCTGGTTGACGAAAGCCATCTCGATGTCGAGCTGAGTGAACTCGGGCTGGCGATCGGCGCGGAAATCCTCGTCGCGGTAGCAACGTGCGATCTGGTAGTAGCGCTCGATGCCGCCGACCATGAGGAGCTGCTTGAACAGCTGCGGGCTCTGCGGCAGTGCGTAGAAGCTACCGGGCTGAAGGCGCGACGGCACCAGGAAGTCACGGGCACCCTCGGGCGTCGAGCGCGTGAGCGTCGGAGTCTCGACCTCGACGAACTCGTGATGCGCGAGAACGCCGCGCGCTGCAGCACTTACCTTGGAGCGCAAGCGAATTGCGGAGCCGGGGCCTTCACGACGCAGGTCGAGGTAGCGGTACTTGAGGCGCGCTTCTTCGCCGACCTGATCGTCGAGCTGGAACGGAAGCGGTGCGCTTTCGTTGAGAACCTCGAGTTCTGTGGCGTTGACCTCGATCGCTCCGGTGGGGATCTCGAAGTTCTGGTTGCCCTCTGGGCGAACCTCGACCGTTCCGGTCACGCGAACGCAGTATTCCGCGCGCAGACGGTGCGCCTGCTCGGCCACGTCACCTGCCCGGAAAACTACCTGCGCAACTCCGGATGCATCACGGAGATCAATGAAGATCACTCCGCCGTGATCACGACGCCTGGCTACCCAACCGGTGAGCGTTACGGTCTGCTCTGCCTGCTCGGGTCGCAATGAACCGGCGAGATGTGTGCGCAGCACGGGATTCCTTTCGAACTACTTCCAATAACCGACGACCGACTACTTTGCCTGCGATCCTACGGAGCGAACTGCACAGAGCGGAAACGCGGACCCGCATCGCATGCGAAGCTATCTCCAGAAGTGACGGCAAGCACTTGTTCACGACAGCAGAAAGCGGACATAGATGACCTTCAAC
Source organism: Rhodococcus sp. 27YEA6 (assembly GCF_044908235.1). Taxonomy (NCBI): domain Bacteria; kingdom Bacillati; phylum Actinomycetota; class Actinomycetes; order Mycobacteriales; family Nocardiaceae; genus Rhodococcus; species Rhodococcus sp. 27YEA6. The sequence continues at coordinate 341,328 of NZ_JBIYCY010000005.1, forward strand.
GAGGGGGCCCGCGGCGAAGCGGGACGCGTTCAGGTTCAAGGCGGCGGGGGTGGCGGTGGCCGCGGCGGCAAAATCGCGATCGGCGGTGGCGCGGGCGGCATTATCGTTCTGATCCTGGCGCTGTTGTTCGGCGGTGACCCCGGCTCACTCCTGGGTACGTCTACCGAGACTTCGAGTTCGTCGACCGGACTGTCGTCGGTCGACGAGTGCACCGGCGCTCAGGCAAACGCCGATGTGAACTGCCGCGTCACACTGACCGTCGGAAGCCTCGACGACGTTTGGGAACAGCAGTTGGTCAAGCAGACCGGCACGGCGTACGTGCGACCCGAAGTCATTCTGTTCAGCGGTTCGGTCAACACCGGTTGCGGCCAGGCGTCTAGTGACGTCGGTCCGTTCTACTGCCCGGCCGACCAGACTGCGTACTTCGACACGAGTTTCTTCCAACTACTCGTCGACCGTTTCGGTTCCAGCGCCGGACCGCTCGCACAGGAGTACGTGGTCGCGCACGAGTTCGGACATCACATCCAGAATCAGCTCGGCGACATCGGCCGCGCGCAGGCCGACCCGCAGGGTGAGCAGTCGGGTGCGGTTCGCACCGAACTCCAGGCCGATTGCTACGCCGGCGTCTGGGCACATTTTGCGGACACGATTCCCGACGAAGCGACCGGTCAACCATTCCTGAAGCCCTTGTCCGAGAGCGATATTCGAGACGCCCTCTCGGCGGCGTCATCGGTGGGCGACGACCGCATCCAGAAGTCCACGACCGGTCGGGTCAACCCCGAAGGCTGGACACACGGCTCCTCCGCACAGCGGCAGGCGTGGTTCAAGACCGGATACCAGACCGGCCAGATTTCGTCGTGTGACACGTACTCGGCGCGGGATCTGAACAACCCGCCCGACCTCAAGCGATAGCGAACCTCCGAAACCATCCCACCGACAATTTTTTCTGTCTTGACAGATTCAGTTGTCGGTGGGATGGTTTTCTCATGTTGGACGTAGCAGTCATCGATCGCCCCGGAGCTGCCGAGGCGTCGCTCGATCCGATTCGGCAACGGATTCTGACCGAATTGGCGGTGCCGGGATCGGCATCCTCGCTGGCGCCCCGGATCGGGCTGACACGCCAGAAGGTGAACTATCACCTGCGCACTCTCGAAGACCACGGACTTGTCGAGCTCGTCGAGGAACGCAAGCGAGGCAACATGACCGAGCGAATCATGCAGGCCAGCGCCGCGTCGTACGTCATATCCCCTGCCGCCATGTCGGCGCTCGCCCCGGACCCGGGCCGGTTCCCCGATCAACTCTCGGCGCGCTGGCTCGTCAGTCTCGCAGCGCGGATCGTCCGAGAGGTCGGCGAACTGATCGCCGGAGCAACTGCAGCCGGAAAACCGTTGGCGTCCTTTGCCATCGACAGCGACATCACCTTTGCCACGGCGGCCGACCGTGCCGCCTTCGCCGGCGAACTCGGCGAGTCGATCAACTCACTCGTCGCCAAGTATCACGACGGCAATTCCGAAGGCGGACGCAAACACCGCCTCGTTGTCGCCCTGCATCCCAGCCTCACCACACCCCAAACCATCACAACCCAAGCGATCGACGCGCCCGAAACGGAGAAGTAGCAATGTCCGAGAAATTCGAAATCCGCCGCGAGGTGGTCGTCCCAGGAACCCCCGAGCAGATCTGGGCCGCCATCTCGGCCGAAACGGCCGGCTGGATGTTCCCCTCCCCTCTCGAGATCCCCGCCGACGGCAGCCGCCCGGACAGCCCGATCATCGCGACCTGGGAGCCGCCCCGCGAACTCGCCATCCACATGCAAGGCCCCGACGGCTGGTTCAACAACCTCGAATACGTCGTCGAAGCACGCGACGAGAGCACCGCCGTTGTCCGCTACGTCCACGCCGGAGTGTTTGCCGATGACTGGGACAACCAGTACGACGGCGCGAGCAAGCACACGGACTTCTACCTGCACAGTCTCGGCCAATACGTGCGGTACTTCGCCGGAAAACCCGTCACCTATGTCTCGGCCGAAGGCCCGGAATCCTCGTCCGCGCCGCAAGCGATGGGAACGCTTCGCAGCGCCCTCGGAATCACCTCGGGCGCCGGTGTCGGTGACTCCGCGTCGGTGGAAGTCCCCGGAATCGGAACCGTCGACGCGATTGTCGACTACATCAACGACTGGTTCATCGGCTTGCGCACCGAGGACGCATTGCTGCGGTTCTACGGCCGAAATGCTTTCGGCGGCAACGTCGACGCGGCCCATCACCTCTTCGCAGAGGGCGCTGACGGTGGATCAGCAACGGCAGCGTGGCAGGGCTGGCTCGACGGCGTGTTCGCCTGAGTCGTCACACTCCCCGCTCTGCTGACACGCGACCGTCGTCGATCGCGGTCAGCAGAGCGGCATGATCGCGTGCATTGCGCTTGGCGTAGGCAGCCGCGAACTCCCCGATCGCGAAATCGAATTCGGTTCCGTCACCGAGATATTCGGCGATCGCTATCCGATCGGACGAGCGAGCGTGTGCGTAGGCAAGGACCCTGGCGCACAGGCGCCCGTAGAGTTCCAGCCCCTGCGGCACCATCTCTTCGATGACTGCCGACCCTTTACCGTCACGCAGTTGACGAATGTAGAAATCGTGCTCACCCTCGTCGAGCCCCGGCCCTCGTTCCCAGCCGAGAAAGATGTCGCTTGTCGCTTGCATCAAGCGTTGCCCGTTGACGACGCGTTCCCCTTCGTTCTTGAAGGTCGGACCATCGACGTAGCCGGACAATACCGAGGGTTGCGCTTCCTTGACCTGCAGGATCAACGGATCGTCGTCGTCGACGCCTTTCATGAGGATCATCCATGCGCGTGTTCCGACGCTCCCGACACCGACAACCTTCCGCGCAATGTGCGTCATCTCGAAGCTTTCGAGCAACACCCGACGGTCCCACTGCAGCGTGCTCCGATACGACCGAACGCGCTGACGTAGCAACTCCTCGATCTGCGTGAGATCGGTCCCTGCGAACAACTCGTTTGCGGGCACGATCAGCGGCGGATCACTGATGAATTGCCGCCGGCCGTCGACGATTTCGGTGAACTTGCCTGCCGCCTGCACACTGTCGCGGCGACGAGCCTTGTCCAGCGTCGCTTGTGTGCGAGCAAGCATGCGCTTCTTCAGGTCGATCTGGAGAGCCTCGAGCCCGTCCTCGGGTGCGATGTGCGAGTACCAGACTGCAAGATTTCCCAATCCTGCCTGGGTGATCATGGTTTCCCGATACTCGGCCGCGCATCCGCGAACGATCTTCTTCCGCTCCTTGCCCGAAAATCCGTTGTCCTTTGCGGCGATCACCAAACTTGCGGCCAGTCGTTTCACGTCCCATTCGAACGGTCCCGGGTACGTTTCGTCGAAGTCGTTGATGTCGAACGCGAGCTTTCGCTCGGGCGTCGCATAGATACCGAAGTTGCTCAGGTGCGCGTCGCCGCAGAGTTGGCTGGCAAGACCCGAATCCGGACTGCGTGACAAATCGTCGGCCATCACCAGCGCAGCGCCGCGGAAGAACGAGAACCGCGATGCCGACATCCGCCCGTATCGGATGGGCACCAGGTCCTGTACCCGCGACTTCGCCTGCAATTCGAGCAGTGATATCGGATCACGGTCACTCTCTGCCAGATCCGCGAGCGCGGCCAATGGCGTATCTCTACGCGCCTGACGGCCGCGTGCCCGCCTTTCGTCGACCGTGAGATGCTCGGTGCGCACTGCTGTCATCTGCCCGACCTTTCACTCGCAACGGCTATCGCTACGAACTCGACGCGTCGGCGTCGTGCGGCCTCCTGATCCGCGCGCTGCGCGTACCAGGAGTTCCGGACTTGACACCAACGCCTTGCGCCACGGAAGTACCCCGTCGATCTCGATCTGAATCGACAGGCTCAGCACGGTCCGAATAAGAACGATCATGCCCAGAACTGCGGCGTCTGTCAGCGACGGCGACGACGTCACCGTCTTCACCAGATCAGCGGCGACAAGGATCTCGAGGCCGAGAAGGATGACCGCGCCCATGGTCTCGCGCAGAGTACGAAACGCCGAACTACCGTCCCGCGTTCGACTCCATGCGCGCCCCGCGATCACGAATGCGAACACGAACCCGAGAACCATGGCGACAACACCGAGTACCTCGAACCATTCGGTGACCAGCTCGAAGAACCTGATTTTGTCCATGGTCATGATTCTCGAGGTAATGCACCGATAAGTCGAGGTGACACGACGGCGTCAGCTGAAGATCCGCTCGATGTCGTCGAGTCGCAGCTCGGTCGCGCGGGGAGAATAGCCCGAGCCCCACAGGCTGTCGTCGACGTAATGGACGTTCCCCGAGCGGACAGCGGGAAGACGCTCCCAGAGCGGGTTCATCGCCAACTGCGCGCGGACGTCCTGCTGGTCCTGGAATGCGCCCACGATGATCACGTCGCTGGTCACCTGATCGAGTTGCTCCGCTGTGAGTGTGCGCGTGAACTCCTCCGATGTAGCTCGTTCGCCGGGGAAACCGAGGGCGTCGAGAAGAGCGTCGACCTGGTTGTAGACGACACCGTTCTCGCCGGTGCGGAGGAGGGTCACCGACGGCAACGAACCGAGGGCGGAGAGTCGATCCTTGATTGTGAGGAGGCGGTCTTCCGTTCGCGCGTTCAATTCGGCCGCCGCGTCTTCGCGTCGGACCGCGACGCCCATCGAGGTGACCAATTTCTTCATCTCGTCCCACGTGAGGTACCCGTTGAAGCCGGCGAATACTGGAACACCGGTCGCGGAGAGTTCGTCGTAGGACTTTGCCGCATAAGCATTTCCGGCGGTCAGGAGCATGACGATCAGATCCGGCGACGCGCCGATGATCGCTTCCTTGTTCCACGTCCCCGCCGTGCCGAGGTTCGGGATGTTCGCAGCCTCCGGCATCGTACGCAACACCGCGTCACCGCTCACACCCTCGAGACCGAAGAAGCCGCCGACGATCTTCTCCGGCGGCACACCGAGGTCGAGCACCGTCGCCATGGCGCTGACATGGGCGATGACCATTCGCTGCGGGTCCGACGGAATCTCGACACTGCCCGTCTCATCCTGCACTGTGACGAGACCACTTGGCGCCGAGCCGTTTTCGTCGCTGCTGCACGCTGCCAGCAAGGTCGCGGCCGCGGCACCGAGCCCGGCGCCGAGGAAACCCCTGCGCGTCAGCGCATCGACGATGCGTTTCCACTGCTCGTCTGTATCGAGTGCGGTGTTATCGAGTGCGGGCGCCAGGCAGATCGAGTTCGGCACAGTTCGGTCCATTCGTTCGAGCGGTCGAGAATCACCTCGATTGTGGCTATCGAACCGTCGAAACTGAACAGGATTTCGAGCCGACAACTATCGCTGTCCGGTCACACCTTCTTGACGACGCTCGACTTCAATTGCATCGGTCCGATGCCGTCGACCTTGCAGTCGATGTCGTGGTCACCAACACCCTGAACAAGGCGGATGTTGCGAACTTTCGTACCTGACTTGATGCCGGTCGGACTGCCCTTCACCTTGAGCGTCTTGACGACCGTCACCGTGTCGCCGTCCGCAAGAATGTTGCCTACGGCATCTTTCACCACACCCAGGTCCTCGCCGGCACTATCGGTCGGCGCCCACTCGTGCGCGCAGGACGGGCAGACCATCAACGCGCCCATCTCGTAGGTGTATTCGCCGGCGCATTCAGGGCAAGGGGGCAAGGTGTCTTCCACGCGGTTCATCCTATCCACCAGGCACCCGATCCCCATTTTTGCATTTCATGAGGCACCCTTGGGCGAAATATTGCATTCGATGAAACTTTGCACTCTGTGCAATTATGGATGAAATGGGAACCGAAACTCTCGGATTGCGCGAACGAAAACGAATTGCGACGAGGCAGCTGATCGAGCACACCGCCGTCGAACTCGTTCTCGACCTGGGCTATGACGAAGTGACCGTCGAGAAAATCTGCGAAGCCTGCAATCTGTCGACCCGCACGTTCTTCAACTACTTCCCCACCAAGGACGCAGCGATCGGCGGGCTCATGCTCGTCGTGCCAAGTGAGACGACCATGCTCACGCTCATCGGCGAGCACCCGGACGATCCGCTGCGCGGCGCTCTCGCGGTATTCGAGGCGGCGATGCAAATCGTCGACGAGCGACCCGATCTGCTCGCGCATCGACGCGAATTGTTCGAGCGTCATCCCACGCTGTTGCAACAACATCTGGCCACCTTCCACGATCTTGAAGACACGCTCACCCGGATCCTCACGCGGGAGTTGTCGAACAGAACCGAGTATCGCCGCCTGCACTCGGACACAGCCGCTGCCGACGAAGCCACAGCAACGGTCATCACCGCAGGCGCCGCGATGCGTTACGTCTTCCGAAAATGGCAGAACAGTGAACGGGCAAGCCCCAGAACAGATTTGCTCGATCCGGCACTACTCCTGATGGCTCGAATACTGAGGTCCGAGAGCTGATCCACACTCTCGCACCCGCCGTCACTCAACTAAGGAACTACATGTCCACTCGAGAAGCTGCGACCGTCGAGCCCGACGGCACGCATACCGACACCGAGGCCTCGCCGGACAAACGGTCGATCATCCTCGTTTTTGTCGGGCTGATGATCACGATGCTTCTGGCTTCGCTCGACCAGATGATCTTCAGTACCGCTTTGCCCACCATCGTGGGCGAATTGAACGGCGTCAACCACATGGTCTGGGTGACGACGGCATACATCCTCGCCTCGACCGTCATGATGCCGGTGTACGGAAAACTCGGTGACCTGATCGGCCGCAAGGGCCTCTTCATCGGCGCCATCAGCATTTTCATCGTCGGTTCGGTGATCGGCGGTCTGTCCCACGACATGACCACACTCATCGCTGGTCGAGCCGTGCAGGGACTCGGCGGCGGCGGATTGATCCTGCTGTCCCAGGCGATCATCGCCGACGTCGTCCCCGCCAGGCAACGCGGCCGGTACATGGGTGCGATGGGCGGGGTGTTCGCACTGGCTTCGGTTGCCGGTCCCCTACTCGGCGGCTGGTTCACCGAGGGCATCGGTTGGCGTTGGGCCTTCTGGATCAACATCCCCCTAGGCCTACTCGCCATCGCGAGCGCGATGGCATTTCTGCACCTGCGGAAGCCGAACCTCGGCAAGCCTCGCATCGACTATCTGGGCATGGTTCTCGTCGCGACGGCAGCGACGTGTCTGATCCTGTTCACGACCTGGGGCGGAAACACCTACGCCTGGGGATCGGCCGTCATCATCGGGTTGATCGTCGGCTGCGTCGTGACGGCAGTGGCTTTTGTCTTCGTCGAAAAGCGTGCCGACGAACCGGTGATTCCGATGCACCTGTTCGCTCAGCGCAACTTCGTGTTGACCACCGTCGCCGGCCTGATCATCGGAATCGCCATGTTCGGTGCGCTCGCCTACCTGCCGACCTACATCCAAATGGTGACCGGCAAGAACGCCACCGAAGCTGGATTGATGATGATTCCCATGATGGCGGGCCTGCTCGTCGCCTCCATCGGGTCCGGCCAGCTGGTCAGCAAGACCGGCCGCTATAAGATCTTCCCCATCGTCGGAACATCCATCGTCGCTGTTGCTCTGGTCCTGCTCTCACGTCTGACGCCGTCGACCTCACTGCTGGTCTTCGGTTGCTACATCGCACTCATGGGTATCGGACTCGGCCTCGTCATGCAGATCTTGATCTTGATCGTGCAGAACACCTTCCCCGCGGCCGAAGTGGGAACGGCCACCGCGTCGAACAACTTCTTCCGCCAGATCGGTGCGTCGTTGGGCAGCGCGATCGTGGGCAGCCTGTTCGCCTCGCGTCTGACCAATCTCCTGGCCGAGCGACTCCCGGCGAATGGCGGCGCGGTCGGTGGTGACGAGAACTCCTTGACCCCGGGAATCCTCTGGAAGTTGCCGAGCCAGGTTCGCGAGATCATCGTCGGTGCATACAACGACGCGCTGGCGCCGATCTTCCTGTACCTCGTCCCCTTGGTCATCGCGGCGGTTGTCCTGTTGCTCTTCGTCAAGGAGAAGCCCCTCGCGACGACGATCGATCGCTCGGCGCCCCCGCTCGAGTAATTGACTATCGTGGCGTGATGTCGCACGCACCGAATACGCCCAGACGCACTCTCGCTGTTCTGGGCGTATTCGGCGTTGTGGTGGTCGTCGTTGTCGCCGGCGCACTGTGGTGGTTCGCGCGCGGCGACGACGCTCTTGCCGGCGAGAATCTCGATTCGTTCCCGGCCGTCGACCACAGCATTCTCAGCGCTCAGCAGAGTGCGCTACTGGGCGTCCTCGAGCAGGAGTGGGAGTCAGGGAGTCCCGGCACCAAATACGCCGAGGGTGTCGAAGAATCGTGGTGTGCCGATTTCGTGAGCTGGTCGATGAACCAGATCGGCACGCCGTTCTCGAACCCCAACTCAGGGTCGTGGCGCATCCCCGGGGTATACACGCTGCAGGAGTATTACGAGTCCGTCGACGCGTTTGTCCCCTACGGTCAGGACTACCAACCCAAGGTCGGCGACACGATCCTGTACGGCGACTCGAGCCCCTTCGGCCAACACGTCAACGTCGTTCTGGTCAACGACTCCGGCACTCTGACGACCGTCGGCGGCAACGAGAACAACAAGGTCATGCTCCATCGCATCGTCCCGTCGGAAGTCCCGGGGATCGTCGGGTTCGGCGTCATCTGAGCCCGAGCCCCACCGTCGTTGCTTGATGGTTCTTGCGAAGTGCAGAGGTGAGGCTACAGATTTGAGGTTGCCGTTGGATGGCACTTGCTATCAACTAATATTCGGATAATTCCGTGTTTCCGTCGTCGACAGATATCTATATCGAACGAAGGATCAGACCTGCCAACTAGATTCGTATCCAGTTGTCCCCCACCCAGAACAGGAATCCGATGCGCCCTGGTGAGCTGACCACCCTCGAGCAGATACAGCTCATGGCCCGCGCTGCTGCTGCGCAGGTCATGAGCACGCCGTCGATGCTCCGACTGCGGCTCGGCCGCTACCCCACTCGCACACCCGAGCTGCGCAAACGCCCACTCCCCGACACCAAGCTGTGCAGCGAAGCGCTCGATCACGCCAGAGGAACCCTCTCCCCCGCGGTCTTGAACCACAGCCTGCGCTGCTGGATCTGGGCCGACGCCTTCGCGCAGATCGATGCGACCGAGTACGACCCCGAAGATCTCTTCACTGCGTGCGCCCTTCACGATGTCGGACTGGGCGCAGAAGGATCGGCCGAGCACGGGTGTTTCACCTACATCAGTGCCGCAGACGCAGAAGAACTCGCGACCAGAGTGGGAACTTCGGAGAGGTCGGTACAGCGAATCGGCGAAGCGATCCGTCTGCACATGGATCTGACCGTCGACCGCGGCGCGGGCGCTGACGCCTATCTACTGCATGCCGCAGCGCATTTCGACGTTGCCGGTCGGCGTGCGCCCGAAATTCCGCGAGCAACTGTTGATGCAACAATCGCGGAGTACCCGCGAACAGGGTTCACCGACGAGTTCACGCAGTCGATGCGGCGCGAGGTCCAGCTCCGTCCGCACTCTCGCGCGGCGACGCTCTGGAGATCGGGCATGGCACTGCCGCTCCGAACCAATCCCCTGGATTGGAAGAGCCGCTAGCTACGTCCAGTCCTCGAGCACCGCGGTTCGTGATCCTCCGACGTTCCCGGTATTCACCACGCCCACGGGTTCGATCAACATCACCTCCGCTTCGTCGTCGGCGATGGGACAATGCTCGACTCCGCGAGGTACAACGAACAATTCACCGGGCCCCAGCGAAACATCTCCGTCGCGCAGTTGGATTCGGATCTGCCCCTTTGTCACCAGAAACATTTCGTCGGTGTCGGTGTGGGAGTGCCAGACGAATTCACCTTTGATCTTGACGATCTTGATCTCGTAGTCATTGAGGCCCGCAATCTTCTTGGGCGACCAGTGCTCGGTGAACTGACCGAACTTCTCGCGGAGCGATACCGCTGTTGCCGAACTGTTCATGTTGTTCCTCCCTCGGGCGCGCCACCACTGCGATGACGACCCCGCCACTCTTCGTCACCCGAGGCAGCTGCGTCTTGTACGTTTCTGACATGGATCCCCGCGGCGCACAGATCACCGCGTGGGCACCGGGCCTCGCGGGAATCACCGAGGTCTTCCATGCCGATTTCGTCGGACACGCCTATCCCAAACACACGCACGATCAGTGGTCCCTGATGCTCGTCGACCGCGGCACGATTGCATACGACCTCGATCATCGCGCTCATGGCGCAGCACCAGAGATCGTGACTCTGTTGCCGCCAGGCATCGCACACGACGGAGTTCCGGTCACCGAGGCCGGATTTCGTCAACGAATCCTCTACCTCGACACGTCAGTTCTCGGCGAGGTCCTCATAGGCCCGGCGGTGGACAGCCCCGAGATTCGAGACCCTCTGCTGCGCCACCGCATTGATCAACTGCACTCTGCACTCGGCCCACACGGCGAATCACTCGAAGCCGAAAGTCGCCTGGGGTTCCTCGCTGAAAGATTGAACGGGATCCTCACACCGGCCACAGGTCGATCCCTTCACACGCCGACCGTTGACGAACGCGTTGCCGATCAACTTCGGGACCTGCTCGATGCGCGACTCACAACGGGAATCACGATGCGGGAAGCGTCGAACATCCTGCAACGGAACCCCACGTATCTGATCAAGAACTTCGCGAAGCATTTCGGGCTTCCGCCTCACAAGTACGTGACGGGACGTCGAATCGATCTGGCGCGACGCGCAATCCTCGCCGGGCGCGAATTGGCGGACGTGGCCGTCGACGTCGGATTCCACGATCAATCCCACCTGTCGCGGCACTTCGTCAAGCATGTCGGGGCGCCGCCCGGCAAATACTCACTGAACGTGGCCAGTGGAGCGCGCTAGTCGCAGCACCTGGCACCGGTTTCGTCGAGCAGACACTGGTTCCGGTCAGCTGGAGTCTGTGTCCACTGAATAAAAACGGTGTCAGGTCCCAACGATCAAGCAGCCGTCTCGAGGTCGACCAGGAGGAAGTCCTCGCGCCGCGGCCCGTATTCACGATCGGTCAGCTGATACGAGCGCAACGCGCGAGGTGCACGGGCCAACTCGTAGAAGCGCTCGGAGCCAGGCACGAATTGCCTCGTAGCCCAACCCCAATCTGCGCCGTGCGGAATCTTCGGGTCGGGAAGCATGTCGGACTCGATCGACATGAGCCGCAGGCGCCGAACTACCCCGGTCGTGGCGGCATCTGCGCCGAAGTCTATCCACGCCTGACGCGCGTTTGGGTCGTCACGAGGAGTTCCGGCAAGTAGGTGCAATGCACCCGCGACTTCGGCAACCGCCCACCGGCGCGGGTTGTCGACATTCCAGGAGAGTCCCCACCGGACGGTCTCCCCCAATTCTGGAGGAACAAACCACCGAAAACGCAGACCGTCGATGACTACCGGCGTGATCATCGTGTCGAGGTTCGCCGACGCACCGACCATTCGACCGGCTCGACCGCATCGTCCAGCCCGAGAACCACGCGAGCTGCATTGCGCCCTTGATCGAACAGGGACTGGCGAACCGTTGTCAGGCCGGCGTCCGATGCGGCTGTTGTGTCGTCCCATCCGACGACTGCGACATCGTCGGGCAGCGCGAGGCCGAGTTCACGGATCGCGTCCAGAACCCCCAGAGCCAGTTCGTCACTCATCGCCAAGATGACATCGGGCCTTCGGCTCTCGGGAACGTCGAGCAGGGACCGAGCCATCCGCGCACCCTCGCTCCGCTCGTTGACAGTGACGACCCCTACCCGCACCGAGGGCCAATCGAGGCCCGCGTCGCGGACGGCGCGCTCGTAGCCCTTGAGCCGATGGCGGGACACCGGAAAGAACGCTTCACCTGGATCCACGTCCATCCGAATCTCGGACCGACGCTCACGATCCCACGGAAGGCTGATCACCGCGGGCCGCTGCGCCCCCGACAACCCGACTGCCGCGATCGCGACGGCGCCGGCAACATCGTCCATCCCGACGAGATCCACACCCTCGTGCAACGGACCACCCTGGATGCATGCGGGTTTTCCGGTGCCGACAATCGCGTCGAGGATGGGATCGTCGAAGACGGTGGTCCAGACGACAAAACCGTCTACTGCCGCCTCGCGAACTCTGTCGACGTCTCCCGGTTTCCCCGAGTTCGGCAGCATCATCAGCCCGGCGTTCGCATCCAGGCACGCTTCGGCGACTCCCGAGAGGAATCGCCGAGCTACTGCGTCTTCGAAGGCGTACGTCAGCTTCTCGCTGAAGACGACCGCGATGTTGTTGAATTTCCCGCTCCGCAAGGACTGCGCCGCCCGGTTCGGGCCCGAGTACTCGAGCTCTTCGGCGGCGGCGAACACCTTGGCCCGCGTTGATTCAGACACGCGCTCGGGCTGCGCGAAGGAGTACGACACCGACATCACCGACACGCCTGCGGCCTTGGCGACGTCGGCCATCGTCGGACGACTCGAACGCTGCGCACGTATGGCCATGAGCATCAGCATAGCGAGTGAAAAATATCCATTGCGCAGGTGTGTATCGATACATGTATCGTTACACACCATGACTGCTCGACTGCCGAAGGCAACCACGCTACGGCTGATGACACTGGCCGGAGCAGCCTTCGCCTACGTGACGGCCGAAATGCTCCCCGTCGGACTGCTCAGCGAAATCTCGACGGACCTCGACGTCACCGAAGGGCGTGTCGGCCTACTGCTGACCTTCTACGCATACGGTGTCGCGGCGTTGACGCTTCCGCTGATCGGAGCAGTCAAAACCTGGCCGCGACGACGCGTCGTCGTTCTGACGGTGGCCACCCTCGCGGTGTCGCAACTGGTCGCAGCATTGGCCGTCAACTATCCGATGCTGGTGATCGGACGATTGCTCTGCGCTGCGACGCACGGAGTGTTCTGGGCTGTCGTTGCCCCGGTCGCAGCCACTCTGGTTCCGCGCGGACAACAGGGCAAGGCCATCGCGATGGTGTATGCCGGTACGTCTCTCGCATTTGTTCTCGGAGGTCCACTGTCTTCGGCGATCGGCCAGTCCTGGGGTTGGCGGACCGCATCGGCGGCAATCGGTGTGGTGGCAGTGGTCATCGCTTTCTCACTGCATCGTGCGTTGCCCGAAATGCCGGTCGATCAACACCATCGGAGCAAGCGAGACAAACCGAAGCCGACGCCGGCGATGAAACGGGCACTCGCCGTCATCTGCGCGGCAACGCTGTTTGCCGCCCTGGGGCAATTCGCTTCGTACACGTTCTTCACACTTCTGGTGGAGGAAAGCCTCGGCTCGTCCGGTGGCATCCGTACCGCGATGCTTCTGGTCTACGGTGCCGCCGGCGCCGTCGGAGTGTGGGTCGCCGGCAAGTACTACGACCGCCGACCGCGCCTCTTCACGCTCATCTCGATCGCGACGGTGGCAGGCGCGCTGGCCATCTTCTGGCTCTTGGCGCCATCGATGGGAGCGTTCGCTGTCGTCGCCACGATCTTGTGGGGTGCGGCGTTCACCACCGTTCCGATCTGCCTCCAGTCCTCGGTTCTGCGCGCCGCCCCTATCGGGACCGACCGTGCCTCGGCCATCTACGTTGTCGTGTTCCAGATCGCGATTGCAACGGGCGCTCTGCTCGGTGCGGCCGTCGTCGACAGTGGCGGGCTCTCACATCTGGCGGGCATCGGGGTCGCTCTGATGATCGCTTCGTTGGCGATAGTCGGGTTCGGCCGACGCGCGTTTCCCCAGGAACCGGAACGGTCTACTCACTCCCCCACCGACGCGCCGGCCGGACTCTCGTCGTAGATCAGGGTGTATCGCCAGAACAGGCGTCTCCTGATCCGGCTACCTGGCAGACACAACGCGGCCGCGCGCCGGACGTCAGCCATCGACTCACCCGGTTCCGCGGTGGGAGCTGTCATCGCCTTCAGTGGCTCGAAGGCAACCCGTCGATGCTTGACGACTCCGACGACGGGATTGCACACGGTCGCCAATACCGACAGGAGTGCATCGGTGGGTGTGGTCGATCGATAACACCCGACCACGACGAGCCGACCGCCCGGTTCGAGCAGGCTACTCAGCCGCTTCATCGATTCTTCGAGTGGAAGATGATGCAACGCTGCGACGACTGTGATCGCGTCGTACTTCGCCTCGGATGCAAAGTCCTCGATCCGCTGCGCGTCGATGATCACGTTCTCGTCGTCGACAAACCTTGCGCGCACGGCGGCCGAGGTTGTCAGGTCGGGTTCCACACCGACCACCACGTCGAACCGCCGACGCAAGAGGTCGGTCAGATTGCCGGTCCCGCTCCCCACGTCGAGAGCGCGACCGGCCCTGACCCCGCGCAGATTACGTAGAACCCACCGGCCGTAGTGATCGTTGTGACTCCACGGATGGCGTCGATTGAAACCGTCCAAGCGAGCAATCACACCCATACCCGACGGTATCAATCCGAGCCCGCGCACCGGCCGTCACAACCGCGGGTCGACCGGCTCCGATTCGAGAGCCAACACCGCGAACACGGCCTGGTGCGCTCGCCACAAAGGTTCACGGTCGACGAGCCTGGAGACTGCCTCCATGCCGAGCGCGTACTCGCGAAGCGCCATCGACTGCTTGTGCCCGAGGTTGCGATTGCGTAGCCGAGCAAGTGTCGACGGTTCGAGGTAGTCGGCACCATAAATCAATCGCAGGTACTCCCGGCCGCGAACCTTGATCCCTGGCTGAACCTTCGCGTTGTACCCCCGCGGTCCGTGAATCTGATTCGCCAGCGGTTTGACGACCATCCCCTCACCACCGTCGCCGGTGAGCGACTCCCACCACTTCGTCGCTTCGGACACCGAGTCCTCGGAACCGAGATCGACCACCAGGCGACGTGTAGTGGTAAATCGACTCGGGTCGGCCGCGGCCAGGCGATCCGAAATACCGAGGTGCCATTCGTGATCCCGTTCCCCGTACGACTGGCCCTCGGCCGCCAGAATCTGGAACGGCGCGATGGTGACGCCGTCCAGTCCGTTCGTCGGCCACACGTACCGTCGGTACGCCTCGCCGAAGCGCTCGATACTGGCGGCCCGAACAGTTGTCTGTTCGAACATCTCCGCCACGTCCAGGCCCCGCGACCCGGCCCGCGCCAGCACGGCCTCGCGAGCTGTGAGGTCTGATCGCCCGGCCGCCGCGACCGACGCGTACTGCGAGCGCAGCAGACCTTCCGCTTTGACGTTCCACGGCAACAGTTCGCAGTCGAGGAGCAGCCAGTCGGTGCCCAGCTCTTCCCACAACCCAGCGGAGGTGACTGCGGCGGCGATGTCGTCGATCAACTGCTGAGTCAGGTCGTCGTCGAAGAACTGGCGGCCGGTGCGGGTGTGCACCATCCCGGTCAGCGCATCCGGTGCGTCGAAGCGGGACTGAGCAACCGATCGATCACGGCACACGAGCACCACTGCCCGCGAACCCATGTGCTTCTCTTCGCAGATCACTGTTCCGATTCCGCCGGCCCGGTATGCGTCGAACGCGGTCGACGGGTGTTCCAGATAGTCATCGGATTGGGCGCTCGCGCAGGGCGCCATGGTCGGCGGTAGGTATCGCAGCCATTGCGGCGCGACCGCGAATCGGCTCATCACTTCCAAGGCGCCGGCAGCGTTGTCGGTGCGAACGGACACTCGACCGCGCAGTTCGGTGTCGACGCCGGTCGTTTCGAGGACGTCGGCGAGATCGAGCACATCCGGATCACGAGTCGGCGGTGCCAGCGGTACCACCGGCTCGTACCAAACCTGCTCCGCCGGAACCGACACGATCTCCCGTTCCGGGTATCGAAGGGCGGTGAGGGATCCACCGAAGACGCACCCGGTGTCGAGGCACGCGGTGTTGTTGATCCATTCCACCTCGTGCACCGGCGTGTGACCGTAGAGGACCATCGCTGATCCTCGGTAGTCCTGCGCCCACGGGTATCGAACGGGTAAGCCGAATTCGTCCGTCTCACCGGTAGTTTCACCGTAGAGCGCAAAGCTCCGGACTCGACCGGATGCCCTGTTGTGGTAATCCTCCTTGAGACCGGCGTGCGCGACAACGAGTTTGCCGTCGTCCAGGACGAGGTGCGCGACGAGGCCGTCACAGAAGTCGACGACGCTTTCGCGGAACTCCGTCGACTCGGTGGCCATCTGCTCGAGGGTCTCGGCGAGTCCGTGACTGGCCGTGACCTTCTTACCGCGCAAGGCCTTGACGAGTTTGTTCTCGTGGTTACCCGGAACCGCTATCGCATGTCCCGCCGCGACCATCCCCATGACCAGACGCAGCACACCGACCGAATCCGGTCCTCGATCCACGTAGTCACCGAGGAAGACGGCAGTTCGCCCTTCCGGCGGCACCGCATCGACAGCTCTGCCGTCCGTCCCGTAGTCGACGGTGTAGCCGAGTTTCACGAGGAGCGTCTCGAGCTCGCTTCGACATCCGTGGATGTCACCGATGACGTCGAACGGACCACGCTCGACACGCAGATCGCTGCGGAGCGGGTGGCGCAAGAATGTGGCTTCGGAAACCGCGTCCTCACCTCTGAGGATGTGAACCGAACGGAAACCTTCCTTACCCAGCCCGCGGAGCGAGCGAGTCAGCTGTTGGTGCTGGCGGCGAATCACGTCGCGTCCGAACGTCCGGTCAGAGCGTGCGTCGTTTCGTGCAGAACAGACCGATTCCGGAACATCGAGCACGACTGCCACCGGCAGTATGTCGTGCTCGCGAGCCAACGCGACGAGTCGCTTGCGCGCGGCGGGCTGGACGTTGGTCGCGTCGACCACCGTGAGGCGTCCGCGTCGCAAACGCTTGGCCGCGACGAACTCCAGCACTTCGAAAGCATCGGACGTCGACTCCTGTGAGTTCGGATCATCACTGACCCACCCTCTGAATGTGTCACTCGAGAGGGTTTCGTACTCACCGAAGTGGCGCGCCGCAAAGGTCGACTTTCCCGAGCCACTGACGCCGATGAGTACTACCAGGGCGAGATCTGGAATCTCGTACACCGTCATGACGTTCGTGCCTCCTTCGTGAAGATTGCCATCTGTGTCGGCCCGCCGAGGACCGGATCAATTGCTCCGATAAATTCGAACTCCACGCAATAGCCGTGGACTCGGGCCGTTTCGGATGCCCAGTCGCGGAATTGGGTTCGGGAGAACTCGAACCTGTGATCGGGGTGCCTGAACTCTCCCGCGGCCAATGCCGGATACAGCACGTTGTAGTCGGCATTCGGAGTAGTCAGCAGCACATACTGCGGTGCTGCGTCCACGAAGACCGATCTGACCAGCGCCGGCAGGCGCGCCGTGTCGACGTGCTCGACCACCTCCATCAGCACGGCTGCGTCGAAGCCTTTCAAGCGTGCGTCGCGGTACGTCGCGGACGACTGCATCAAAGACGCACGTTCACGTTGGGCGTCGGACATTTCGGTGAACTTCAATCTGCGTTGCGCCCGTGTCAGTTCGCGCGCGCTCACATCGACGCCGACAAGTTTGTCGAATTGAGCGTGCGGCATCAGCGCCTCGATCAGTTTGCCTTCGCCGCAACCGATGTCGACAATCGTTCTGACGTGCAGTCGCTTAAGTGTCGCCAAAACTGCGTCGACGCGAAGCCGTGCCAGCGGCGGATCCGGTCGCGGTACTTCGATCTGCGCCTCTGCTTGGTCGGGAATCAGTCGATCGACCACCGATTCGACCAGGTCGCGTCGACGCGCCAGGTAGCGGGACATGATCAGCGCGGAATCCGGATGCGACGCCAACCACTCTCCAGCGACGCGGATCAACTTGTCTGCCTCGTCGGGTCCCACCCAGTAGTGCTTCACGTCGTCGAGGACCGGCAACAGCACGTAGAGGTGCCGAAGGGCACTCTGCACCGTGTGTTCCCCGGTGAGCGTCAACGACACGAAGTCGGAGTTTCCCCACGTCGGCAGGTGCGGATCAAGCTGCACCGGTATCGCGGTCACATCCCAGCCCAGCGGCTCGAACAACCGACGAGGCAATTCCGCATCGCCGCCGCACGGAACCACCGGAATCGAGACGGTCAACGCGAGTTCGGTTCCGACGAGTTCCGGGTGCGACTTGCACGTTCCCGTCAACGCGGTGCGAAACAGCTTCGACAGAGCAACCGAGAGTATGGACGACGCCGCATACGGCCGATCGTTGACATACTCACCCAGCGAAAAGTTGTCGCCACTCTTGCCGCGTCGATACCTACTCTGCACAAGTTCGATGGGGTCGACGTCCACAATCACTGCCACCGTGGTCTTTTCGGCTGAGGCCTCAGGGTACAGAACCGTGGCGGTGCCGATCGCCAAGTCGAAGCTTTGCACGCGGTCGGGATGTTTGTGCAGCAGGTAGCTCAACGCGGTCGCATCAGGAGTCTGCGGGGTCGGGGTGGACGTCAGTGTGAGTAGCACCAGGCGAATGTAGCCCGGCAAACGTCCGGGGCGCCTCCGATTTACGCGCCCGCGGCCGTCAGAACAAAGTGAGAGCTGCTCCCGCACCCACCAGTTCCCGGGGCGCCTCACGCGGCTCACTGCCAGCTGCACTGACGTCTCGATGCTCCGAACGACCACCCAACCCATGGCGCTCGACCAATGGCTCGACACGGCTTGCGAGCCAACGCTTGTATTCGGGAGTGACATACGCGCCCCGCCCGTACAGCTCGCGGTAGCGACGGATGAGCGCCGGATGTTCCTGAGCAAGCCAATTCATGAACCAACCCCGAGTACTCCCCCGCAGGTGCATCGGGAAGACCGTCACACTCGTCGCACCGGCTTCGGACAGTGCCTCGAACAGCCCGTCGAGATGACTGGTGGAATCGGTGAGGAACGGAATGACCGGCGCCACCATGACATTGCACGAGAATCCCGCGTCGGTGATGGCGCGGATCATCTCGAGACGCGCCCGCGGCGACGGGGTACCAGGCTCGATCTGCTTCTGAAGTGCAGCGTCGTTGATCGCCAACGACACTCCGATTCCGACGTCGACCTGCGCCGCCGCCATTTTCAACAGCGGCAGATCCCGTCGGAGCAAAGTTCCCTTCGTCAAGATCGAGAAGGGAGTTCCGGATTCGGTCAACGCGCGAATAATGCCGGGCATCAAGCGGTATCGGCCCTCCGCTCGCTGATAGGGATCGGTGTTGGTACCCAGTGCCACCGCCTCCCGCTTCCAGGACTTTCGCGCCAACTCTTTGCGGAGCACCGCGGCAATGTTCGTCTTCACGACCACTTGGGAATCGAAATCCGCGCCGGCGTCGAGGTCGAGATACTCGTGACTCGGTCTCGCGAAACAATATCGGCATGCGTGCGAGCAACCACGAAAAGCGTTGACGGTGAAGCTGAACGGCAACGTCGACTCTTCGGGCATCTTGTTGAGCGCGCTCTTGCAGAGCACCTCGTGAAACGTGATTCCCTCGAACTCGGGAGTCTGCACGGAGCGAACCAACCCGGCCCGTTCGAGTCCGGGTAGCGCTCCGTCATCTGCATCCAATGCCTGACCCGACCACCTCATGGCCCCAAGTCGAACACTTGTTCTAAGGTATGTCAAGATGGAGCGAATACCTGACCGTGCCTCACCACGGCCGGGAAGTTGTTGGCAGAATTCGGTGCATGTCGAACAGAATCAATATTTCGTCCGGTTCCGAATGGGAACCCAAGATCGGTTACTCCCGTGCCGTGCGCATCGGTAACCAGATCGCAGTCTCCGGCACCACCGCTCCTGGTGAGACCCTCACAGATCAGACCCGCGCAGCGCTCGAAACTATCAAGGCAGCACTTGCCGAGGCCGGCGCCTCGCTCGACGACGTCATCCGCACTCGCATGTACCTGCGCGACATGACGCAGTGGGAGCAGGCCGCTCTCGCGCACGGTGAAGTGTTCGGCGAGATTCGTCCCGCCACGACGATCCTCGAGGTCAGCTCGCTGATCGACCCCGCTCTGCTCATCGAGATCGAGGCCGACGCGGTTCTCAGCTGATCGCCAATCCGGACATTTGTGAAATGGGCGCCTAGTCTGAGCCGATGAAACCGATGCGGCTGTATCCGTTGACGCTCGCGCTCGGCATCACCGCCGCTTTCCTCTCGCCCGGTTCTGCACTCGCAGAACCGGGCGAGAGTCTTTCGACGGCTTGCGGCAGCCAGTTGAGCAATGCCGAGGTGGGCCGGATTGCCGAACTCAGCGACGTCACGACCCTGAACGGTGCCGGACTGCCTCGGCTCGAGACCGCTGTCGAACGTCATCGTGAGATCACGTCGATCCTCGTCTCACACCACGATTGGCGAGGCTTGTTCTCCATCGGCCTCGACGCTGTCGAACACGAGGCGGTGATGCCGCTGCAGCGAGACCCTGCGGCCTTCGCCGATGACGAGTGGACCCATTCCGTCAGCTTCGAATTGCTGCGCAGGTACCTGGTGAACGTCCATGCAGAGTTCACCGGTACTCCCACCGATCCGGCGTGGAGCAACTACTTCGCCCTGACACGTCAGTGCGACGCCAGTCCAGCACGGGTCGCCATGGCCGGCTACAACGCGCATCTCACCGTCGACCTCGCTCACGCCGTCGCCACGTCCGGAACCACTGCGGAGGATGTCCCCGATTTTTACAAGATCGTCGATTCCATTGCCGTCAAGGGTGGTTCGATCGTGACCCTCACCAAGGCCGAGTACGACGCCGATCTCGGGCCCCTCTGGCGGTTCTACTTCGTCGGCGAAGGACTCGACCGATTGGCCGGAAACTCGCAGCCCTCGGAACTGTTGCTCCGCGCCGCCGACAGCGGATACAACACCATCACGCTGGCCAACGGGTTCGCCCTCCAGAATCCGCAGACACGTCCCGGCGCAGAACAGGAGATCGACGCGCTCTGGCGTACTACGGATTCCGCTCTCGACGTACTCTCGCGACTCGGTGGTCTCTGACATCTCACCCTCCGCTGCCTGAACCGGACACACCTGCGACAATGACCCCATGACGGGGCACTCGACGGGGCAAGGCATGCAGAGTCCCGCTATGCGCCGGGTGCGAGACCTGTTGCGCGGGCCCGCAATTGTCTGCGATGGCCGAGCAACCATCCGCGAGGCCGCGAAGTTGATGACCGATGCGGGCCGCCGCGCTGTTGTGATCCCGACGGAGACAACCGGTTTCGGAATCTTCACCGAAGGTGACCTACGTGCTCGCGTGGTAGTCGGTGGTATCGACAGCAATCAGCCGGTATCAACGGTGATGACGCCGTCAGCAGTGACAGTCGATCCGGATCGATTGGGCGCCGACGCCGTGACCGACATGCTCGAGTACGGATTGCGCCATCTCCCGGTCGTGACCGAGGCAGGCGCACTGATGGGCGTGCTCGAACTCAGCGACCTCCTGACTTCGGCCACCAATCAGGGTTTCGAACTGCGCGCAGCGCTCGCCACAGCACAGGACGACGCCCACCTCGTCGAAACAGCCCGCGCGGTCCCTGTTCTGGTGACGGAATTGGTGGCGTCACGGGTCTCTCCGCTCGACATCGGCGCGACGCTGGCCGTGCTGATCGACGTGACGGTCAGGCGAGCCATCGAATTGGTGGTGGGCGGAGACGAGCGACCGGATTTCGCGTGGCTGTCGCTCGGCAGCGTCGCCAGGCGTGAAGCGCTCCCCTCTTCGGATATCGACAGTGCGCTGGTGTGGGGCGGCGAATCTCATCACGAGGGAGCCGACGCCGCGAAGACCATCCACGACATCCTCGATCTCTGCGGGTTCCCTCGCGACACCAAGAACGCCGTCGCGACCCAGGCCAGGTTTGCTCGGACGCTCCCACAATGGCGCACTGCGCTGCGGAAATGGGTATCCAATCCGTACCAGGACCAGGCCCTGGTCATGTTGTCGATGCTGGCGGATGCCCGCGTCGTCGCGGGCGATCCGGCGTTGGATCCTCGCCCTGCGGCGTTGGATCAACTGCGACTGCACCCGGCCGTCATGCGACTGCTCCTTCGCGAAGCCGTCGGAGACAAGGCAAAGCTCCATTCGTTCAAGGACGTGATGACGCGTCGGACCGGAACCGTCGACCTCAAAGCCAGCGCCGTCCAACCGATCGTGAACATCGCTCGTTGGGCGGGGATTTCCGTGGGCGCCCGCACGAGTTCGACACTCGAACGCCTCAAGGCTGCAGCGGGAAGCGGTTTCCTACTCGACGACGACGCCCAGGTACTGATCGAATCTTTCGAGGTGTTGCAGCAGATTCGTGTCCGCCACCAGACCGATCAGTTCGCGGCAGGTCGGCCACCGACCGACGAAGTGGTGATCTCCGAACTCACTCCGCTCTCGCGGAGCTTGCTGAGCAATGCAGTGCGCGAGGTCGCAGGTGTGCAACGACGACTCGAATATGCCGCGTCCGCGTCGGCGCTACCCGACATCGACCCGTGAATCGCACTGCGCTCGAACAGGTTCTGGCGGCGGAGCGCCTCGAAGGCTGGGATCCGAGCGATGAACAGATCGCGGAACTCGAGGCCGTGATGATCGGGATGCTTTCTCGGCGTGAGTATTTCGAGCAGGAATTGGCGCGAGCAGTCGGCCTCTCGTCTGCAATTCCCCCGCGAATCCGCTGGCGAAGATCAGCGCCGTACGTCTATCGCGGTACATCGGTGCTCGAGAACAATTTCGACGTACGAGATCCCGCCGCACTGCAATCACTCGAGTTCGCGGCGACCGCGCTTCGCCTGGGTGAGGCGCATCTCGGCAGCGACCTCGTACCGCACACGCGAGACACAGCCGAACTTCTCCTACTTCACCAGCACGTTTTCCAAGATCTGTACCAGTGGGCCGGCCACATCAGAACCGTCGACATCAGGAAAGGTGCGGCAACGTTTGCTCCGGTCTCGGCGATTCGGAACTACCTGTCCGAGGTGGAAGAGATCATCGCCGCCGTCGATTGGGTAGCGCTCGATAACGGCGCTGCGTCGTTCGCGCTCGCATCGGTGTACTCGACGCTCAATCATGCCCACCCGTTTCGGGAAGGAAACGGGCGAACCGGAACCCTCTTCCTGCACCGACTCGCCGCGGACACCCGGTATCAGCTCGACTTGTCGCGGGTGAGCAGAACCGAGTGGGTATCCGCGTCGAGGGATTCTGCGCCTTTCCGGCCCACCGGAACCCCGTCACCTCGCCCGTTCATCGATCTGTTCAATCGCGCGCTGACTCGCTGACGCAAACATCTGCTGCCCGTTCCAGGCGGACTGAACACCTTTACTACTGAGTGAGCACCGCTTCCGACACTCTGGAAGCGGTGCTCACTTGAGGAAAAGGGTGCTCACTCGACCATCAACCGGGCAGCGCGAACTCCCCTGCGTCGGACCAGCGCTGACGCTCGGCCCCGAACGCGACGGACTGCATCGCGCGGAACTCCTCGATCGAGCGCGAGTTCGACGCGAGGAACTCCTGATGCTCGGCCAGCGAGAAGCTGCCGTCCTCGATCTCGACGCCCCCGCCGCGGCCGGCGGCGGTGTCCGCGCGGAGATCCATCAACTCTTCCGGCTCGACGGGGTACCAGGAGATCCGGTCGAAGAATCGCAGCAACCACGGAGTGCCCTCCTCGAACGGCCCGGACTTCGCGGGGTGGCGGTGATTCCACACCTGCGTCGTACGTCCGACGAACTGGTACCCGCCTGGGCCTTCCATGCCGTAGATGCAGAGGTACGCCCCACCGATCCCGACGGCGTTTTCGGGGGTCCAGGTGCGGGCGGGGTTGTACTTGGTCGTGACCAGACGATGACGCGGATCGAGCGGCGTCGCGACCGGCGCTCCGAGGTAGACGTCACCGAGCCCGAGCACCATGTATTCGGCGCCGAAGACGGTGTCGAACACGTCGTTCACGGATTCGAGACCGTTCATCCGGCGGATGAACTCGATGTTCCACGGGCACCACGGCGCGTCGGCGCGAACCCCGTGCATGTACCGCTGGATCGCTTCGCGCGTAGCCGGGTCGTCCCACGACAGTGGCATCCGCACGGTGCGACTGGGCACAACGAGTTCGTTGGCCGCCGGCAAGGTGTCCTCCGCCTCGGCGAGCATTCCCATCAGCTTGCCGACGGGCAGCACGTCCGGGTCGACGCGGACCTGCAGGCTGCGGATTCCCGGGGTGAGATCGAGTAGTCCGGCCGGCTTCTCGGCGTCGAGTCGCTGATGCAGTGCATGAGCACGCGCACGTAACGCCAGGTCGAGATTCATGTCGCCGTATTCGACCAAAACGTTGTCGTCGCCTGAGCGCCGGTACGTGACCGTGGTGTCGCCGTCACGACGGGCTATGACGCCGTCGTCGCCGTCACCACCGGAGGAATGAACAACCGAATTGGACGCTCGACGCGATACTCCGAGGTCACGCCGGGAGGCTGCCCGTTCGGCGCGGACCGGCACGAAGCGAATCTTGTTCCCGGGAGCCAACTGTCCGAGCTTCCAGCGATCAGCGGACACCACTGTGATCGGGCAGACGAAGCCGCCGAGGCTCGGTCCGTCTGGTCCGAGGAGGATGGGCGTGTCGCCGGTGAAGTCGAGTGCACCGATCGAATACGCGTTGTCGTGGATGTTCGAAGGGTGAAGTCCGGCTTCGCCGCCGGTGGTTCTGGCCCAGTCTGGTTTCGGACCTATCAACCGGACACCGGTGCGGTCGGAGTTGAAGTGGACCTCGTACTCGGTCGCGTACAGCGTGTCGATGTCGGAGCGGGTGAAGAACTCCGGCGCCCCGTGCGGGCCCTCGGTCACCGCAAGTTCCCAGCACGTGTGTATCGCCGGAACATGCTCGGCGGGAACAGCTCCCGCGACCCCGGTCGCCTGTCCGAGTTTGAGAACGTCTCCTGCCCGCAGAGTCCTACCTTCGTGTCCCCCGAACCTGCCCAGGGTGAAGGTCGACGCACTGCCGAGATAGTCGTCGGTCTCGATTCCGCCCTGTACGAGTACGTAGATGCGCAGTCCCGGGCCGCTGACCGTTCCGACGTCGAGCACCGATCCAGCGGGGACGAGAACGGGACGCCACTGACCGTGTACGACGCCGTCGACGGTCACCGACACCGGGGCACCTGTGATGCAGACCGTGGTGTCTTCGTCGAACGTCATGGCAGGTCCGGCCATCGCGCATTCGATGCCGGGGGCGCCTTCGGGGTTTCCGAGTGCGGTGTTTCCCAACCGAAACGACAGGTCGTCCATCGGGCCCGATGGTGGGACTCCGATCTGCCAGTATCCGACGCGTCCTGGATAGTCCTGAACCGTCGTCAGCATTCCGGGACGCACGATGGTCAGTTTTGCGTTCATTCGTCTGCTCCCGGCCGTGTGACGATCATGCGGACGGCCGTGGGATCGAAGCCGTTGCACGGGTTGTTGATCTGCGGGCAGTTGGACACGAGGACGAGCACGTCACGTTCGGCACGCAACGCGAGCCGCTTGCCTGGTGCCGACAGTCCGTCGACGATTCCGAGTGTGCCGTCGGGGTCGACCGGGACGTTCATGAAGAAGTTGATGTTGGACACCAGGTCCCGCTTACCGAGCCCCCATTTTGCGCCCTCGACGAGGAAGTTCTCGACGCACGCGTGCTGATGCTTGGTGTGGTGGCCGTATCGCAGGGTGTTCGATTCCTGTGAGCACGCGCCGCCGACGGTGTCGTGGTTTCCGACCTCGTCTGCGACCAGGGTCATGAGTGGAGTTCCGTCGTCACTGCGGAGCACGGAGCCTGTGGACAGAAACAGGTTCTTCTGGGCTGTGACCGTCGCTGCTGCCGAGTACCGAACGCTGTGATCGTCACCGGCGTAGACGAGGGTGTCGACGGCTTGATTTCCGTGTAGATCGACGACGGTCAGAACGTCACCGGCACGGACAACTGCGGACCACGGCCCGAATGCGTCAGCAATCTCGTCGAGGATCACCGTTCCGGGAACGAGGGCGGGGACATCCAAGGTGGTGGTCATGCGATCTCCTCCAGGTTCGAAGCCGTCCAGGCATCTTCGGTATTGAGCACTGCGCGTTGGTATTCCGGCCCGAGATCGTCAAGGCTGCCGAGTTCGTCGGCGGCCTTCCACGCGAGCACTTCGAGGGACGTGGTGGGAAACTGCGGCGCCGGATCGAGTGGGTGCGCGGTGTTGGCGATCATCACGATGACGGGCAGGTGAATCAGAAGGTCGACCGTTGCGCCTGAGCCGGCGGACCCCGTACTGGTGAGAGCGCCGTCCGCCTCGACGCGGACACCATGGAAGAAGGACAACGGCGGCGCTATGTCCTGCGGCCCGAGTCCATTCTTCGCGGCAGCGACGGTGAACAGTTCACGACCGGCGGGTGAGGCACTGTGCAGCGAACCCTGCCCGTACTTCGCCTCGTTGGTGGCGCGTGACGTCGTTCCGCAGAACGCGTCGTGGTGACCCGACGTGTCTGCGACCACGGTCGCAAGTACTCGCCCCTGATCGGAGAGCAACGGGTGCCCGACGCCGAGATAGGCCTGCCATGGCACCTTGACGGTATCGGCGACGTTGAGACGCTCCCAGGGGGCGTCGGCGCGATAGAGCAAGATGTTTGCGCAGGCGCTGCCAGCGATGTCGCGAAGTCGCACTCGGGTTCCACGTGCGAGAACCTTGGTCGTGTACCGCCCACCCGGCACGGTCTCAGCCCAGGTCAGACGTTCGGGCGCGACGTCTTCGGGTGGGTTCGGCCAACGCGTTGCCGGCAATACGGGCATGGAATCGGTGATCGTTCCAGCTTGGGACCGGGCATGCTCGCGCGCTCCGGCGGTGGTCTGAGTACTCATGGTCAGGCTCCGATCGTGACGGGATTCGGGGTGGCGCGGCCACGTGGGAAGCAAGCGACTCCCAGCCCCACGACCAGCGCTACCGTGATGGGCGCGGCCCACTGCAGAATGGGGTACTCCCCGGTGGGGTTGAAGATCTCGGCTCGTGGCCAGGACAGGTTGATCACCATCAGCGCGCCGTACACAACCGCGGCGATGTTGACCGGAACTCCCCAGATGCCCAGGGAGAAAAGCTTTTTGCCTTCGGCGTCGAACTTGGGGCCGACTGCCGTGCGAGGCCATCCCTTGAGACGCTGAACCAGCAGCGGCACGGTCACCATGAGGTAGGCCAAGTAGATCAAGATGATGCATACGCTGGACAGGGTTGCAAAAATTGCCGAGTTGCCCACGTTGACGGCCAGGACGGCAATGCAGACCAGACCGATGAGGACGGACGGCGCGATAGGTGTTCCGTTGCGGGGGTTGACCTTTGCCAGTACCTGCGAGGCAGGAAGCCGCCCGTCGCGGGCCATCGAGAACATCAGCCGTGAAGCAGCAGTCTGAATGGCCAAGGTGCACACGAACACTGCGATCGAGACGTCGATCAACAAGACCGTGCCCCACGGCGAACTGAGAATCGATGTCAGTACGTACGGCAAACCTTCCGTGGCCAGGCGTCCGTCGGTGAGTGAGGGCGCTGCCATCAACGCGCCGAGGATCATCAAGCCGCCGCCGAGCGCGGAAGCGGACAGTGCAAGCCGGATCGTACGAGGTGCGACGCGTCGGGGGTTGCGGGTCTCCTCGGCCAGTTCGCCTGCCGAACCGAAGCCGACCATGACGTAAGCAGCCATCAGTCCGGACATGATCCACGCCCAGGCGTATCCGGGCTGACCGCCGGCACTGCCGGTGTCGAAGACGACGTCCGGTCCGCGCTGAGCGTGGGTGAAGAACATCCCGATCACCGCGATGACACCGACGATTTCGCAGGTCACGCCGATGTTGTTGATACGCGACATCCAATTGACGCCGATGCAGTTGATGAAGGTGGTCAGAACCAGAAGTACCGATCCGAGCAGCACGGCGTTGGCGGCACCACTCGATGAGGTGAGTGCGCTGTCCTCGCCGATGATCTGGAACCCGCTCCACACATTGGGGAGCACGACCTGCAAGGCGATCGCGGCGGCCGATGCAGTGACGATCTGAGCGAGAATCATGAACCAACCGGCGAACCAGCCGACGATCTCACCACCCATCCGCCGCGACCACTGGTAGATGGCACCCGAAATCGGATATCTGGCAGCAAGTTCCGCGAAGTTGAGAGCGACCATGAACTGACCGATGAAGACGACCGGCCACGTCCAGAAGAATGCCGGACCCGCGAAACCGAAACCGAGGCCGAACAATTGGAAGATCGTGGTCAGGATGGAGACGAAGGAGAAGCCCGCGGCGAAAGACGCGAACTTTCCCAGCGATCGATGCAGCTGCTGCTCGTAGCCGAACTCCGCGAGGTCACCGTCGTCGTGAGGCGAAGAGGCGAGTGCGGATGCGGTGGTGGGCTGCGCAGCCGGGGTGGTTGCACTCAACGGCGTACTCCTTCGGCGAAGCGATTCAGAGGCGAATAACTGTCGATTGATAGTTTTCGCGAAATCCACTCGCCGCAGGTGACGCCCGCGTATACGATTCGCCTGATTCTGTAACAGGCTCGTTGAGTACGTTTCGAGCACGTGACCGAATGCTCACAGCGGCGGCCATCCCGCACGTAAGGCCGCAGCCTGCCACTATGGAAGGCGTGACCAACGCCGGCCCCGGACGACCCCGCCTGACCGCTCGCCGACGCCCGGGTGGCACTGCCCGGGCGGAGATCTTGGATGCAGCCGCTGAACTGTTCACCACCCGAGGCTTCGCCGCGACGTCCACACGCCACATCGCCGAAGCAGTCGGAATGCGTCAGGCGTCGCTGTACAACCATTTCGCCACCAAGGACGACATTCTGGTTGCACTGCTCGCCGACACCGTGACGCCGGCGCTCGACTTCGCGGAGAATCTCAGGCCACTCGACACCGCACCCGAGGTCAAGCTGTACGCACTTTCGTACATCGACGCGGCACAACTGATCACCGGACGGTGGAACCTCGGCGTCCTTTATCTCTTACCGGAACTGAGAAGTGACAGGTTCATGTCGTTCCGAGCCGATCGCGATCGGCTTCGCGAGCAATACCGGGCACTCGCCCAGGATGTGCTCGACGCGATTGACGATCCATCATCAACGCACCTGGCCGAGCTTCCGTTTCGCCTGGTAGAAAGCGTGATCAGCGCGCGAGCCGACGCGCTCGAAGGCACCCCGATTCCCGACGCCGCTGTCATCGCCGGGTCGGCGCTGCACATTCTTGGGTGGCGCCAGGATCTTGACCCCATCCATACGGAAGCGGCAACGCTCATTGCGAACGCAGAAACGCCGAAATTGTCCGGGGCTGCATCAGCTCCGGACAATTTCGACGCATTGAGGACCTAAACGGCCACGAGACTAGACCGAGAGGGACTGTCCCGGGAAGATCAGGTTGATGTTCGGAACCTGGCTGGCGAGGTTCTCGAGCGAGATGCCGTGTGCAGCAGCGATCTTCGACAGGGTGTCGCCTGCCTTGACCACGTAGTTGCCGCTTCCGGTGCTTGCTGCCGGAGCCGACTCGACGGAAGCCTCAGCGGTAACGGGGGCGGCTGCGGCCTCGTAGTTGCCTGCGGTGGTGCCGGTGGTCAGGTACTGACCGCAGACGGGCCATGCGCCGACGCCCTGGCCTGCGAGAACGTTCTCGGCGACACGGATCTGCTCGGCCTGGCTGGCGTTGGCAGCGTTGCCCGATCCACCGAATGCGTTCCAGGTGCTCTGCGTGAACTGCAGACCACCGTAGAAGCCGTTTCCGGTGTTGGCGGCCCAGTTACCGGAGGACTCGCAGTTTGCGACTCCGGACCAGTCGTGGCCGGCTGCCGAAGCGGTGCCGGTGCTCATGGCGAGCGGGATCGCGACGACTGCGCCTGCGGTTGCAACTGCGCCGAGGGCGCGCTTGAAGGTGATGCTGGTCATTGGGTAAATCCTCTCCGCTACCGCGGACGAGGTCGGCCCGGACGCTTTCACGTCTAGTCGATCGACTCGTCTGTTTCACTCCTGCCCCGCGAAGGTTTCGGGAGTACCGGACCCGCGGGGCAGAAGCACGCAGTTGCGGGTCGGTGTTTGCCCGGTAGTTTCGGGCTGTCAACGACCGTAGGCGATGGTCACGGATTGGTCACGGGGCAGTTTTCCGGCACTGCTGTACCAGACTCAGTCGAAAATCGAGCAATAACCACAGGTCAACTAATTGATTCGAGCTTCAACCATACCGATCGTTATCCGTCCGTTATGTGGCAACCGTCACGGTGATTTTGTGACCCACCGCACCGAAACAGGCCGTGTCGGACCGCCAACGAGGATCCTGGGGATGTTAAGAGAGTCCTGGCAACGGGAAAAACCAACCGCCCCAATCATAATGGAGATCAACTGGTGATCATCGCAGTAGAAGGACCCAGCGCCGCCGGCAAGACCACCTGGTGCCGAACCCAACTCGGTGGACAAACCGCAGCGGAAGGATTCGTCGCCGAGTATCAGCCCACGGGGCGCGAGCCGGACGGCACGGATCTCGACGTCCAGGCAAGTTACTGGGCAACGGTCAATTCGAAGCGATGGTCGCAAGCGGAAGAACTCGAATCGAGAACCGGGATCGCGCTCTGCGACAGCGACCCGCTGAAACTGCACTACAGCTGGTGTCTCGCCGCGGTGGGCGCCGCACCTCGGGAGCGATTCGAGTACGAGCTCGAGGCAGTCGAGACGGCTTTTACGCGCCTCGAACTGGGTCTCGCGGATCTGACCGTCATCTCGATACCGTCACCGAAGCAACTTCGACTGCAGCGCGAAGGAGACCCCAGCCGCCGACGACGGCATTTCGAGCTTCACGCGGCGCTCGCCGAGCCGCTCACCCACTGGTACTCGGCGGTGGACAGGGTGGATCCAGGTCGCGTTCTGTGGGGCTTCCCGACACTGCTCGATCTTTCGCGCTGTCCCCCACCTCGATCGGATCGCAGCGATCCGGGCCTCCTGCGCGCGATGATCAACGAGTTGCCGCCACTCCCCAGGTAGCAAGCGGCTGCTCGATCTCAGCGCGCTCGTTCGACCCTGGCCTCGTCCCACACCGGAGACTCGCTCTCGTACACGTTCCCGTCCGATCCGAAGACGAGGAACCTGTCGAACCCGCGCGCGAACCAACGATCGTGGGTTACCGAGATGACGGTGCCGGCAAACTGTGCGATGCCCTGTTCGAGCGCGTCAGCCGAATGAAGGTCGAGGTTGTCGGTCGGCTCGTCGAGCAGCAACATCGTGGCGCCGGAAAGCTCGAGGAGCAGAATCTGCAGGCGCGCCTGCTGTCCGCCGGACAGGTCGTCGTACTTCTGTTCGGCTGCTTGGGACAATCCGTAACGGTCGAGCGCGCGGCTCGCCGCTTCACGCCCCATTCCGCTGCGGTGTTCGTCGCCCATGTGCAGGATCTCGAGCAGCGTGTTCCCGGTCAGATCAGGCCTGGAATGGGTCTGCGCAAACAATCCGGGACGTACCCGGGCACCCAGCGTCGCAGTACCCCTGTGCTCGACCGGCGCGATGTCGAGCGCCTCGACGGGCAGATGCTCGGTCCCCGGATCGGTCCCACCACCCGCCAAGAGACGAAGGAAATGTGACTTCCCGGATCCATTGGAGCCCAGCACGGCAACGCGATCTCCGTACCAGATCTCGGTGTCGAAAGGCTTCATCAATCCGGTCAGCTCGAGATCCTGACATACCAACGCGCGCTTGGCGGTTCGCCCGCCAGCCAGCCGAACTGTCACCTTCTGCTGAAGTGGAATCGCTTCGGGTGGCCCTGCCTCCTCGAACTTCGCCAACCTGGTTTGCGAGGCGTGATACCGCGCAGCGACGCCGTCGTTGAACTTGGCCTTTTCACGCAATCGCAGAACCAGGGCACGTAATTTCGCGTGCTCCTCGTCCCAGCGTCGACGCAGTTCTTCGAATCGAGCGTTGCGATCCTCGCGGGCCTGGTGGTAGCTGGCCAGCCCAGCGCCGTGGGTCCACGACGTTGCGCCGCTGATTCCGGGCTCGAGCGTCACGATGTGGGTGGCCGCGTTGGCGATCAGTTCGCGGTCGTGGCTGACGAACAAAACCACTTTCGACGATTCCGAGATCGTCTTCTCCAGCCATCGCTTGCCCGGAACATCGAGGTAGTTGTCCGGCTCGTCCAGCAGGAGTGCGTCGTCGGGCCCAGCGAACAGTGCTTCGAGAACCAACCGTTTCTGCTCGCCACCACTGAGGGAGTTGGCCGCGCGCCACTTCGCGCGGTCATAGGGAACACCGAGAGCCGCGGTAGTGACCTTGTCCCAGAAGTCTTCGGTCTCGTAGCCGCCCACGTCGGCCCAATCGGCCAGCGCATGCGAATACTTCATTTGAGTTGATTCCTCGTCGCGCTCGATCATCGCGTTTTCTGCCGTATCGAGCGCCAGTGCTGCGTCCCGGATCCGTGCCGGCGAGACGGACAACAGAAGATCGCGCACGGTGGACTCGTCGCGAACCTGGCCGACGAATTGCCGCATCACGCCCAGTGTTCCGGATCGAGTGACAGCGCCCTCGTCGGCGACGACGTCTCCGGCGACAATGCGGAGCAACGTCGTCTTACCAGTCCCGTTGGGGCCTATCAGTGCAGTTTTTGCACCGTTGCCGACCCGAAAGCTGACACCGCTGAGCAGTTGCCGACCATCAGGGAGAAAGTAGTCGACGTCGGCGATGTTGAGGTGGGTCACGCTGTCAAGAGAACCCTACCCACGGCGATCTGCCAAACCATTATTCCTGCCTTCGGTCTCGAGTCCACTACCGTTCTGGGATCGTCCGACCGCATCTAGCGCCGCCAGATATCCGAAAACCATTGCGGGACCGATAGTTGCACCTGGACCGGCATAGGTATGACCCATCACCGGTGAGCTGGTGTTACCTGCTGCGTAGAGCCCGTCGATGACCGAACCGTCGGCGCGCAACGCTCGCGCGCGAGCGTCCGTGTTGATGCCGCCTTTGGTCCCCAGGTCTCCAGGCACCATCTTCGCGGCATAGAACGGACCCTTCGTGAGTTCTCCGAGGCTGGGATTGGGCTTGTTGGTGCAATCGCCGTAGTAGTGGTCGTATCTGCTTGTCCCACGGCCGAAGTCGCGATCGATTCCGTCGCGCGCACAGCTGTTGAATCGTGTGATGGTGGCGGACAGCGCATCGCCCGGCACTCCGATCTCGGCAGCGAGTTCGGCAATCGATCCAGCTCGCACAATCGCACCCGATTCGATCCACGACCGAGGTATCGGCCTGCGCGCCGGAACCCCCGCGAACAGGTAACGGTCACGGTACGTCTGATCGAAGATCAGCCAAGCCGGGATGTTCTCAGCGGGTCCTTCACCTCGGCCGTACTTTCCGCCGAACATGGCGTGTGCCGCTTCGACATAGGGAAGCGACTCGTTCATGAAGCGCTGACCGCTGGCGTTGACCATGAGGCTGCGAGGCAACGAGCGTTCCGCCAAGGCGAACCACGGGCCTTTGGGCAGTGGAATCGACGGGGCCCACCACGCGTCGTCCATGTACGAAATTGCGGCGTCGACGCGTAGAGCTGCACGGATGCCATCCCCGGTATTGGTCGGTGCCCCGAGAGTCCACTGCGCGCTACTCGGCCGTCGCTGGTACTCGCCTCGCATGTCGTCGTTGTTGTCGAATCCGCCACACGCGAGGATGACACCGCATCGAGCATGCATGGTGGTCTGCACTCCCCCGGACTCGAGTCGCACACCCACGACACGATCACTGTCGGTTACCAAATCCACAAGCCTCGTCCCGAGCTCCACCGTCACTCCGGCGTCCCGAACTCCGAGCATCAGTTCGGCCATGAGCGCCGGCCCGAGCCCGATCAGCTTCTTCTTCCGAGCTCTTGCGGCCAGGGATCTCATTCCTACCCGAAGCATCCGCACCGGACCCCGCCAATGCCGGATCCCCGTGCTCAGCCAACGGTAATCAGATTGTTGGACAACCATGTTGAGCGGAACCTTCATGTACGGCGGATGAAGTGTCGCAAGATCGTCGCCCAGAGCTCGCGCGTCGAACGGGCGCGGCTCGCACGAGCGGCCGCTTGCACGTCCGCCAGGTGCCTCGGGAAAGTAGTCGGAGTACCCCTTCACCCATTCGAGCTCCAACGCAGAGTGACGAATCAGGAAATCGAGGGCTTCCGGACCCCGATCGATATACGTGTCGATTCGGTCGGCGTCTGCATCCTCTCCGACAATGCTCTTCAGATATGTTCGCGCAGAGTCGATATCATCTGTCGGCGCCTCGCGGCGAAGTATCGAGTTTCCCGGAATCCACACGCCGCCCCCGGACCGGGACGACGAACCGCCCCAGTATTCGGACTTCTCCACGAGTATCGTCGAGAGTCCGTTGCGGGCTGCGGTGATGGCTGCGGACATGCCGGCAGCCCCCGATCCGACAACAACGACATCCACTACGGGCGGCACGGCGCCCTGAGAGTTCTCGTCCATCACTGGTCACGACCTTTCGTGTCATCTTCGTCCTGCGCGTGCCACCGGGATCCTCGAACAGCGTCTAGCGCCCCCTCGACGCACACGGGAAGTGATGCCCCGCGCTTGTGAGGGTTACGTATCCATTGCCGATAACCGAACTCCGCCGCCGCCAACATCAAATGAACGAGAAGTCCTGGGCGGCTGTCGTTTTCCGGATCGAGTTGCATACGTTGTGCCACCAACTCGACCAGCCGATCACGATGTTCGGGCGCGATCAGCGCGACTCGATCCATCAGGTGCGGCGCGGTACGGAACGCCGATCGCCACTGATCGATCTCCGAGGACTCGAAAGCATTGGAACGCTCGAGGATTGCCCGTGAGATCGCAAGATCAGCCGACTCGGATGCCGGGCGCTCCTCGAGGAGCGTCACGATTCCGGCACCGCCCTGCCTGACCGGATCCAACAGCAGATCCTCCTTGTTACGAACGTGCCGAAAGTACGTGCTCGCCGATACCCCCGCCGCCGACGCAATCTGCTCAGTGGTCACGTCTTCGAAACCGTCACGTGCGAACAGATCGAATGCCGCACGTTGAATGTCTGCTCGCACCTGCAACCGCTGTCTCTCCCGTAGTGACATCAGCAACGTCCTCCCGCCTCGGCCGAGATCCGGCCATTCTCGATAATGCGAGTCTCACCTATTGTGACAGTCACTGTCAATATCCAATTCTCTGTCAGATATCAGCAGACCCGGGCACATCGTTGACAGGGCATTCGATGCCACGACAAGCTTCGAAGATGAAGCGATGGGGACCGAATCGAGACGTTTCTCCAACAATTTGTCGATGCGGGGCTTCAAGGCGCGGTCACCGAAGCGTATTTCGGTGGTCCACTCTGGCGCATGACCCTGCTCGCCCGTTTCGACGACCGAGCCCTTGGCCCCGACGGCGCCGTCATGTATCGAAATCGAACAGTGCTTCTCGTTCGGACCAAGTGGGAAAGATCATCGAGCAAGAGGACTACTACGAGGACACCGCCAGAATCGGTGACTTCGACAGGCGGCTCCGCGAAATCGAAGCCGGACGAGCCTGTGGCACAGTCGTGGGATGACAGACGTCAGGATTGACCGTCACCGAAAGCTGTCGGCGTTCCTGTCTTCCCAGAACGATGTCGAACTGGCCCGACTGGTCGACACCGTTCAAATCTCGAGTGTCGGCGTAGGTGGCGCCGCAGGAGTGATCAGGGTCTATGACAACAGGCTCAACGGCGTTCCGGTATTCACCAAACGCATCCCACTGAGCGTGCGGGAAATCGCCGAGGTGGGCTCTACTTCCAACCATTTCGATCTGCCGACGTTCTGCCAGTACGGCATTGGTGGCCCAAGCTTCAACGCCTGGCGAGAACTGGCCACGAACCTCGTGGTCACCGATGCCGTTCTGGCCGGCGAAACACAGTCGTTCCCAATGCTTTACCACTGGCGGATACTTCCCGGACGTTCGCCCGTTGCGGTCGAACACGCCGACATCGATTCCGTTCACACCGCCGGCGCCAGCCGTGAAGTGCGGACCCGTCTCGAAGCGCTTGCCGCTGCGCCGTGCAGCCTCGTACTGTTCTGCGAGTACATCGAACACCCGATCTCGAATTGGCTGGAAGACAACCCGTCCGCCAAAGCTGCCGAAGTCGAGCGACAGTTTTCGGAGATCGTGGCGTTCTTGCGCGATCGACAGTTGCTGCACATGGACGGACATTTCGGCAACATGCGCACCGACATGGAGCGGATCTATCTCACCGACTTCGGACTGGCCACATCCCCACACTTCGACCTGTCGACTGCCGAGCACGACTTCGTCCGGCGCCACGCCACTCATGACGCCGACTACGCCGCCATGCTTCTGGTCAACTGGCTGGTGACCGAGGTCTGCGGGGTACCGAGGCCGACGAGCGGCGGACCAGTCGCCCGCAACCAGTACGTACGACGATGCGCCACAGGTCATATTCCAGGTGATGTGACACCAGAGGTGGCCGCGATCGTGACACGGCACGCGCCCGCCGCTGCGAGGATGAACGACTTCTACTGGCGATTGTTCGACGGCGACTTCGATCCGCCCTACCCGCAGGCCGCGCCAGTTCCGCCTTCCGGTCGAGCACAGGGTTTTCCCTGAACTGCCGTATTCACATCTCAGGGTTCATGTCATCCTCGGGACCGATGTGCTGGTCAGTGCCGGTAGGGCACAGTTCTCCTCATGATTGAACTGAGGGGATTGACCAAGGTTTACGGACCGACGAAAGCGGTGGACGATTTGTCGTTCACGGTCAAGCCGGGCATCGTGACGGGCTTCCTGGGCCCGAACGGTGCCGGTAAGTCGACGACGATGCGGATGATCCTGGGTTTGGATCAGCCGACGTCGGGTGCGGCGTTGATCGAGGGCAAGCCGTACCGGGAGCTCAAGACGCCGTTGCGGACGGTGGGTGCGTTGTTGGATGCGAAGTGGGTGCACCCCAATCGCAGTGCGCGTGCGCATCTGCAGTGGATGGCTGCTTCGAACGGGATCCCGAAGTCCCGCGTCGACGAGGTGCTCGGGTTGGTCGGATTGTCCGAGGTGGCGGGCAAGAAGGCCGGCGGGTTCTCGCTCGGTATGTCGCAGCGTCTGGGGTTGGCGGGTGCGTTGTTGGGGGATCCGAAGGTGTTGTTGTTCGACGAGCCGGTCAACGGTCTCGATCCGGAGGGCATCGTCTGGATTCGTAAGTTCATGCAGCGGTTGGCGGCCGAGGGCCGCACGGTGCTCGTGTCGAGTCACCTCCTTTCGGAGATGGCGCTCACGGCGGAGCAGTTGGTGGTGATCGGTCGGGGTCGGTTGATTTCGGATTCGACGGTCGCGGAGTTCGTGGATCGTTCGTCGGAGTCGACGGTGCGCGTGCGCAGCCCACAATTGGACGCTCTCCATGCCGCATTGACTGCCCAGGGACTGACTGTCCGCGAGGAACATTCAGGATCGGAGCCGGTGTTGGTGGTGGTGGATTCGACCACCGATGTGATCGGTGGTTTAGCTGGTTCGCAGGGAATCGTGTTGCACGAGTTGGCTTCTGTGCAGGGGTCGCTCGAGGATGCGTTCATGAAGTTGACCGGGGACGATGTCCAGTACCACGCATCCGGTATCGATCCGGGCGCCGGAGCCCACCACGCAAACACACAGCACGCTATGGGAGGTGCACTGTAATGGCTGTTCTCAGTGCTGAACGTATCAAGATCACCACGACCAAGTCGCCGCTGTGGTGCACGATCACAATCATCGTCCTAGGGTTGGGCGTCGCCTGGATGATCGGGCGTTCGTCGAGTTCGAGCATTCAGGCGTACAACGACGAAGCCGCATCAGGAACTCCTGATTTCGAGAAATTCCTCCCCACGTTCAACGACGCGGGGCTAGGAGTATCCGGATTCGGCGTCATGGTCCTGATGATCATGGCGGCGCTCGCGATCACCAGCGAGTACCGCTTCGGCATCATCCGTACCACCTTCCAGGCCATCCCGAGTCGGGCTTCGGTTCTGATCGCCAAAGCCGGCCTGATCGGGGCTTTCGGCGCGGTGCTGTCCTTCGTTCTCATGCTCGGCGCGGTATTCATCACCAAAGCTGCGGCAGGCTCTGAAGGTTCCACCAATCTGGCACTGGAAAACGCCGACGCCTGGCGCGCCGTTTACGGCGTACCGATCTTCGCGTTCCTCTGCGTTGCCCTTGCCATCGCCGTCGGAGCACTCCTTCGTCAGTCCGCCGGCGCCATTGCACTACTGCTGCTGTGGCCACTGCTCATCGAGAGCCTGTTCGGCATGTTCGGATCCTTCGGCAGAAACGTCACACCGTTCCTCCCGTTCGCCAACGCCGACCACTTCCTCTCTTCGGGTTCGAGCACCAATTTCCATTGGGGCCCTTGGGGAAGCTTGTTCTACTTCGCAGCGTTTGTGCTGGTGATATTCGGAATCAGCATCGCCGTCGTCAACAAGCGCGACGCCTGACCGAGTCGCAAACCGACCAAGACCGAAACTGGCCGCACCGGAGCCCTTCCGGTGCGGCCAGTTTCGCGTTGACAGAACCCGCAGCGCTTGTCGATCACGCCAGGGAACAGGGCACGCGCGGGTTCGCGTCACTCTGCCCCGCGGACGCGGCACCTCGAAATAAGACCTGGTCGAGTTCTTGGCAGACTGACCTCACATGTCAGCGTTCCAGTTGCGCGGCAAGCTCTTTCATCCAATCGAGGAATGCCTGCGGGCCGTCGAACTGGACGCCGTCGACAGCAGCCACTTCCGGTGCGATGTCGTCGCCCTTGACCACCAACGCTTCTCCACCCGAGGCAAGGACAGCGGCAAAGGCCGGTAGGTCACCCCGGTCGTCGCCCGCGTACGCGACGACGTCGACCCCTGCGGCCGCGATCGCGCGAAGGAGGCCTGTCCCCTTGTCCTCCTCAACGGGTGGGCGCAATTCCTCGACCAACTTGCCGGGCTCACGCCGCAACCCGGTCCGGCTCGC
Organism: Rhodococcus sp. 27YEA6; assembly: GCF_044908235.1. NCBI lineage: Bacteria > Bacillati > Actinomycetota > Actinomycetes > Mycobacteriales > Nocardiaceae > Rhodococcus > Rhodococcus sp. 27YEA6. Next base: position 380,196 of record NZ_JBIYCY010000005.1, read on the forward strand.
GATTTCAGTTGTCGCTGCTTCCACCAGACGCTGCGCGGCCGCTCGATCTGCAGCCCGACGCCAATGCACGGCCACCGCAAGGCCTTTGCTCTCGACATGGATGCCAGGAACTGCCGGAGAGTCGAACAAGCGGCGCAGGTCGGCTTCTGCTTCAGCGACGGCATCACTGAACGCCGCGACGGGCGGAAGCACCTCGATTCCGTTGTCCGTCCAGGTCTCGACACCGTAGGAACCCATGAGCACAACGGAATTCAAGCTGAGCCGCTCTCGCAAGAACGACACAGGCCGTCCCGAGAGCAAGCCGACAACACCGAGGTGCTCGGCCAGGGTCGCAAGCACGTCTTCGGCGCCGGGCAGTAGTGCACTCGCCGACGGATCGTCGACGATGGGTGCAAGCACGCCGTCGAAATCCATCACCAGTCCACAGCGAGTTGGATCGGACGTGAGTCGGAGGATGACGTCCGAAGCGGTTCGCATGGTTCGAGTGTGCCAAATCGATCGCACTCGCAATACCAACACCGGAGCCGAATGTAATCTCTGCCACTTCGTCCAGGTTGTCCGGAACCGCTGAGTAGGTCGCGTCGTCTCCCTGTAAGGGCCCACAGTGGTCCGCTAAAGTTCTCACGACGCTTACCAACTGGGGGGTAATGATGAGCGAATTGACTGTCGCCACTGACGGCATCCGAAAGTACGGCTCGACGTCGACCGAAGCGGCAGGACGCATCGCGCAGGCCGCCGCCGTCGATCTGGGTGCAAACATCGCAGCAGTCGCACCGGCCGTGGGCCCCGTCGGGATCGAATTTCTCGAAGCATTCGCGCGCGCTCAGGCCACACACACCAAAGATGTTGCAGCACTCGCCATGTTCTACGCCGGCAACGCCGCGACGGCCGGTGCAGCCGCGCAGGCCTACGACACCACAGATCATGCAATCGCAACAGATCTGACCGCTGCGGCCGGATCGACGGGCGCGACCGCGTGAGCACCGAAGACGACTCGACGACCGTCATCGAATTCCTTCACGGTGGCGCTCCTGCCCCGGTACTGCCGAACAATGTGGTCGAATCGATGCTCGCCGGCATACCGGTACCGGCACTCCTCGGAATCGAAGATCTGTTCGCGCCCTTGATCGAACTCGGGAAGAGTCTCGGCACAGGCACTTTTGCGGGCATCGATCCCGTCGGCATCTTCGATCAGGCGTCCACTCTCATCGACCACGCCATGGGACTTTCCCGAAGCGCGGTCGCCGAGGTAGGCCAGACCTGGAACAGCACCGGCAGTGACGCCGCGACCGAACTGTCGCGATCCGCCCAGAACAGCGGCGCAGAATTGAGCGAACGCGGAACCGCGATATCGAAAACTGCTGCCGCCGCCGCGGAATCGGTGCAGCGAGGCAACGCGAATCTCGCGGCAATCGCGCAGTCCTTCGCCACCACGGTTGCAGCTGCCGCGCCCATCGCGTGGACACCACCCGGACAGGCGATGTTGCTTGCCTCGGCAGCTGAACACATGCAGGCAGCCGTCGCGGCGGTGACTCGGACGCGTGGGGAGATGCTCGGGCACACCGCAGCCATGAACGCCCTTGCCGGACCGATCCCCGTGCCGACCCCACCGACCAGTGAGGCACTCTCCAACCTGGTCACTGCGGAGGCAATCAACAACGCCGCCCGTCAGATCGCCCAACCTCTTTCTGCCTCAACCGATGCCGGTGATGCGCCGTACTCCACCCACCCGGACTCCACTCAGCCAGGCACCGGGGCTGTTCGAACCTCGGCTGCACAGGCCGGCGCCGGGCTTCCGACCGGCGTCGACAAGCTGTGGGGCGCAGGCAATCCGTCGACGTCACTCGCAGCCGGCGCGTCGCCGTCACCCAGTGCGACGGCGAGCTCTGGCGGAGCATGGGTGAGCGGAAGCGGTGGCACTACCGGCGGAATGGTGAGGGGTGCAGCGGGAGTTGCTGCAGTTCAACCGGTTCCGGTAGCAACGCCCGGCCTGGGTGCACCATCGTCGACAGTCGGCAGTAGCGGCATGTCGCCGGGCGGCATGCTGGGCGGTGGACCCCGCGGATCTCGGGACGACGAGTCGTCACGCACTACCCCGAGGTATCTCGTCACTGCCGGCGACGAGAATTCGATGGTCGACGATCTGCCGATGGTGTCGCCGCCCGTGCTCGGGGCTGACGATCCCGATCAGTACCTGTTCCGAGATCTCTGATCAAGACAAACCTCAGACGAAGCCCAACTCCCGCACCGCCGCACGCTCCTGCTCCAGTTCGCTGACGGACAGGTCGATCCGTTCGCGTGAGAAGTCGTCGATCGCGAGGTCGGGAACGATAGCGAACTCGCCATCGGCACAGGTCACCGGGAAGGAAGAGATCAATCCTTCGGGCACTCCGTAGGAACCGTCCGAACAGACGGCCATGGATACCCAGTCGTCCTCGGCGGTACCGATCACCCAGTCGCGGACGTGGTCGATCGACGCGCTGGCCGCACTCGCCGCAGAGGACGATCCCCGCGCAGCGATGATGGCGGTGCCTCGCACCTGCACAGTCGGGATGAAATCGTTCTCCACCCAGTCGCGGTCGTCGATCACCGCGAGTGCAGGCTCACCTGCGACAGTCGCGTGGGACAGGTCCGGGTACTGCGTCGCCGAATGGTTTCCCCAGACGGACACCTTGCGCACCGACGACGCACGAACCCCGGTCTTCTTCACCACCTGCGCGATCGCTCGGTTGTGGTCGAGACGTGTCAGCGCACTGAACCGAGCATCGGGCACATCCGGTGCATTGTTCATCGCGATGAGCGCGTTGGTGTTGGCCGGGTTTCCCACGACCAGTACCTTGACGTCCGAGGCTGCGTTGTTATTGATCGCCTTCCCATGCGCTGTGAAAATCGCGCCGTTCGCACTCAGCAAGTCGGCACGCTCCATCCCCTTGCTCCGCGGACGTGCGCCGACCAGCATCCCGACGTTCGCGCCGGAGAAGGCGACATCGGGATCGTCAGTGATGTCGATGGAGCTCAGCAACGGAAATGCGCCGTCTTCGAGTTCCATCGCAACGCCTTCGGCAGCGGACACGGCGGCAGGAATCTCGAGCAGTCGAAGTTTGATCGGGACGTCAGCGCCGAGCATCTCCCCCGCAGCTATGCGGAAAAGCATTCCGTATGCGATCTGACCCGACGCTCCGGTTACCGTGACGGTTACGGGCGCAATACTCATTGCCGACTCCTCACCTGCCGTTTTCACGACTGTCCGTTCTACAACGCTGTAAGAACGGTTTCCACGCTAGTCGAGTAAACCGGCCACTTCGTGGTCTGTCAGTGTGGTTCTCGGCACTCGTCCCTCCGCCGTCACGAGTTCGACGGCGCGGTAGAGCGGACGCTCGGCGAGTCCGGCGCCGCGGGCTTCGGCACGCAACTGTTCGATCAGCACCGAGGACAACGCGGCAGCCGGTACCAACTCGCTGGCCGCCAGCGCGTCGGCGAGCTTGCGGAGTGCAAGGATCTCCAACTCGCGCCCACCCCCCGCGGTATACAACGCGAGCGGGATCCGCACGGTGGACCGTCCGTCGCCGAGCGTCAAGCTGACTTCGCTGATCCGGCCGGATCGCACCGTCAATGCCGCCGTGAGTACCTCGGCCACGTCGACGACGTTGGTTCGAAAACCAGCTTGCGCACGAACTCTGTTGCCGTACAACGTGATGTGCCGGCGCAGCGTCATCAGGATCGCAAGTGACGTCGGCACCGCGATGACGGCACCGAAGATCACTCCAACGGTCGCCGTCGAGAACACACTGACGATCAACCCGACGACCACACCGAACACCACGACAACAACGGCGAATTTCTTCAGCCGCGGCGCGATCAACGCCACGGGAACCAGATCGAGCGAAACCGGTTCGGCCTCAGTGCTCAACGAGTTCCCCGAGCTTGTCGACAACCTGGTCGAGCGCCACTGCCTCCTGCTCACCTGTTGCCAACTGTTTGACAACGACAACGCCCTCTTCGAGTTCACGCTCGCCGAGAACCAAAGCGATCGCGGCACCCGAACGATCAGCTGCCTTCATCGAGCCCTTCACGCCACGGTTTCCGTACGCCAGGTCGACGCGAATCCCATTGGCACGCAACTGATGTGCGATCTTCACCAGTGCGGCCTTCGCCTCGGCACCCATCGGTACACAGAAGACGTCGACACGCGCCGGTGGCGCAACGGACTTGCCCTCGGCCTCGAGCGCGAGAACCGTGCGGTCGACGCCGATTCCGAACCCGATGCCCGAGAGCGGCTGTCCACCCAGCTGTTCCATCAGACCGTCGTAACGACCACCACCACCGATTCCGGACTGCGCACCCAGTCCGTCGTGCACGAATTCGAAGGTTGTCTTGGTGTAGTAGTCGAGGCCGCGGACCATGCGCGGGTTGACGACGTACGGAACGCCCAATGCGTCCAGGTGCGCTAGCACCTCGCCGAAGTGCGCCTTGCAGCTCTCGGACAGGTGATCCAGCATGAGCGGTGCGCCGGCCGTCATCTCGCGCACATCCGGGCGCTTGTCGTCGAGCACGCGGAGCGGGTTGATCTCGGCGCGTCGACGCGTGTCTTCGTCGAGTGGGAGTGCAAAGAGAAACTCCTGCAGCAGTTCGCGATACTGCGGCCGGCAGGTGTCGTCACCGAGAGAGGTGATTTCGAGGCGGAAGCCGTCGAGCCCCAACGACCGGAATCCGGCGTCGGCGATCGCGATGACCTCAGCGTCGAGCGCGGGGTCGTCGATCCCGATGGCTTCGACGCCAACCTGCTGCAACTGGCGGTAGCGACCGGCCTGCGGGCGCTCGTAGCGGAAGAACGGGCCCGCGTAGCTGACCTTGACCGGCAACTGTCCACGATCGAGGCTGTGCTCGATGACCGCACGCATGACTCCGGCGGTTCCCTCGGGACGCAACGTCACCGAACGGTCACCGCGGTCGGCGAATGTGTACATCTCTTTGCTGACGACGTCGGTCGACTCACCGACACCGCGAGCGAACAGGCCGGTGTCCTCGAAGATCGGCAATTCGATGTGGCCGTATCCGGCCAACCTCGCGGCGCGCGTCAAACCGTCACGAACGGCGACGAATTCGGCTGACTGCGGCGGAACGTAGTCCGGAATGCCCTTGGGTGCAGAGAAGGTGCTGGCTTTACTCACGAGAGGTACTTTTCCTTATTCTTGTGCGCTGAGTCCAACGAGAAACGGATTCGAGCTTCGCTCGGCGCCGATCGAACTGTTGCCGCCGTGCCCGGGCAGGACCACTGTCTCGTCACCGAGTACCAATAGCTTGCGGGCGATCGAAGCGAGCAACTGCTCGTGATTTCCGCCGGGCAGGTCGCTGCGCCCGATGGAACCCTGGAACAGGGTGTCACCGGTGAACGCCAAATCCACGGGCCCGCTCTCGGTGTGCGCCTGGGTGCGGAACACCACCGATCCCTGCGTGTGCCCGGGTGTGTGGTCCACGACGAACGTCATTCCGGCCTCGGTGATCTTGTCTCCGTCGGCCAGTTCGATCACCTCGTCCGGCTCCACGAACGTCATGCCTTGAATGAATTCCTTCATCGTCGGGCCGATCCCCCGTGCCGGATCGCTGAGCATGTAGCGATCCTCGGGATGGATGTACGCGGGTACGGAATACCGCTCACAGACCTCGCGGGCCGACCACACGTGATCGAGATGACCGTGCGTCAGGAGGACCGCCGTGACCGACATGTCCTTGGAGTCCAGATATTCGAAGAGCGGCTCAGCTGCATCCTGACCCGGATCTACGACTACGCACTCGCACGCGTCGTCCTGAGCGAGTATGTAGCAGTTGGTTTGGAACATCCCGGCCGGAAAACCAGTGACGAGCACGGGGGCAACTCCTCTTCGAAGGGTGGAAACGAACAACACGCTGTCGGTTACAGCCTAAGCTGCTGCCCCGCCAGTAAGTTCTCAGGTTGCAATGGGAGACTCTGACGACGAGTAGAGCCGCTTGCCGAAGCCGACCCCCAGGGTGTTGCTCGGCCGGCCGACCACGATCCACCCGCGATACGGAGGACTACAGCAGTGCCGAGTAACGAGCAACGCCGCGAGGCGGCGAAACGCAAGCTCGAGCGTCAGCTCGAACGTCGCGCAGAACGTGCCCGCAAGCGCAAGCAGATGACGATAGCCGGAACTGCGCTCGGCGTGGTCGTCGTAGTCGGCGTCGTCGGTGGACTCATCTGGCTGAGCAATCGCAGTGACGACGACGCGAACACCACCAACACTGCTGCCGACGACTCGAGCCTCACGCCACAGACCGCGGGTGCAATGCCGGCCGGTCTGTCGACGCCACTGGCCGACACGGTCTCCTGCTCGTATCCAGCCGACGGCGCTACCGCGTCCAAGGCCAACAACCCTCCTCGTACCGACGGGATTCCCACCACCGCGCCGGACGCGACGCCGAGCATCAGCGTCGAGACCTCGCAGGGAAACATCGGGCTCACACTCGACGGAACGAAGTCTCCGTGCACGGTCAACAGCTTCGTGAGCTTGGCGCAGCAGGACTACTTCAACGACACCACCTGCCACCGCATGACGACGAGCCCCTCGCTCCAGGTGCTGCAGTGCGGTGACCCGTCGGGCACCGGCACCGGCGGACCGGGCTACGGCTTCGACAACGAATTCCCCACCACGGCGTATTCCACCACCGACCCGGCAGCGCAGGAGCCCGTCACCTACGCGCGCGGCACGGTTGCGATGGCCAACACCGGGGCACCCGGTAGCAACGGCAGCCAGTTCTTCCTCGTCTACGGCGACTCACAACTCCCCCCGCAGTACACGGTTTTCGGCACGATCGACGAAACCGGGCTCGCCACTTTGGACAAGGTCGCGGCCGGCGGATCGACGCCAGAGGGTGACGGCAAGCCGAATCTGACCACCGACATCAAGACAGTAAGGCTCGACTGATGCGACGTAATCCTGTGATGCGCTTTCCTGTAGTTATTGCCGCCGCAAGCGCCGCGGCGCTGCTTCTGGCTGGTTGTTCCAGTGATTCCGGTAGCTCGGACTCGCCGTCCAGCACCTCCAAGGCGAAGACGACAACGGCTGCCATGCCGCCGCTCGACATGTCACAGTTCGACGCACTCCCGCCTGTCCCGACTCCGGCCTCGGCGACCGTCGACTGCTCGTACCCGAGCGCGGCGGGTGCAGCAAAAACCGTCAATCCGCCGAACTCCACGGGTGTGTCCACCGAGGGAACCGTCAACGTCGCGCTCACGACTACGGCCGGCCCGATCGGGATGGAACTGAACCGGGCGGAAGCCCCCTGCACGGTCAACAGCATCGTGAGCTTGACCGAGCAGAAGTACTTCGACGACACCCCGTGCCATCGACTCGTCACCACACCCGGTCTACAGATCCTGCAGTGCGGCGATCCCTCGGGCAAGGGCACGGGCGGACCGGGCTACGGCTTCGACAACGAGTACCCGACCACTGCCTACCCGGCTAACGATCCGGCACTCTCCTTGCCTGCCGTCTACCCCCGCGGCACGCTGGCAATGGCCAACTCGGGTAAACCGGGCAGCAACGGCAGTCAGTTCTTCCTCGTCTACGAGGATTCGGTCTTGCCGCCCAACTACACGGTCTTCGGAAAGATCGACGACGCCGGCCTGGCGACGATCGAGAAGATCGCGGCCGACGGCGACGACGGTGGCATGGGAGCAACCGGCGGCGGTGCACCCAACACCCCGATCACCATCGAGACTGCAGTAGTCGCCTGACCCCCTGTGCGCCTTTATTAACCGCCCGCGGTTAATAAAGGCGCACAGCAGTTTACGAGGCAGAGGTCACGCGGTAGACGTCGTAGACGCCTTCCACGTTACGAACCACGTTGAGAACATGACCCAAGTGCTTCGGGTCGCCCATCTCGAAGGTGAACTTGCTGATCGCCACCCGGTCGCCGGACGTGGTGACCGAGGCCGACAGGATGTTCACCTTCTCGTCTGCCAACGCCTTGGTGACGTCGGAAAGCAACCGATGACGATCGAGCGCCTCGATCTGGATCGCGACCAGGAACACCGATGTCGCTGACGGTGCCCATTCGACGTCGATGATTCGCTCCGACTGATCGTGGAGCGAGTTGGCGTTGGTGCAGTCGGTACGGTGCACGCTGACCGCGCCGCCACGCGTGACGAAGCCCAGAATCGAATCGCCCGGTACCGGCGTGCAACACTTCGCGAGTTTTGCCACCGTGCCCGGCGCTCCGGGAACCAGAATTCCGGAGTCACCCGTACTGCGGGTGCGCACCGGCATGGTCGACGGCGTCGAACGCTCGGCCAGTTCCTCCTCGACGGCGCCAACGCCGCCCAGATGAGCAACCAGTCGCTGCACGACGTGGTGCGCCGACACCTGGCTCTCGCCTACGGCCGTGTACAACGCCGAGACGTCGGGATAGCGAAGTTCGTGCGCGATCGTGCTCATCGATTCGGCATTCATCAACCGCTGCAACGGAAGTCCCACGCGGCGGACTTCCTTCGCGATCTGATCCTTGCCGGACTCGAGCGCCTCCTCGCGGCGTTCCTTCGCGAACCACTGACGGATCTTCGCCTTGGCACGCGGCGAGACGACAAACGTCTGCCAATCACGGCTCGGCCCGGCGGTGGCAGCCTTCGACGTGAAGACCTCCACCACTTCGCCGTTTTCGAGAGTTCGTTCCAGAGCGACCAGTCGGCCGTTGACCCTGGCACCGATGCATCGGTGCCCGACCTCGGTGTGCACCGCATACGCGAAATCGACGGGGGTCGATCCGGCAGGCAACGTGATGACGTCGCCCTTCGGCGTGAAGACGAAGATCTCCTTGACCGCGAGGTCGTAACGCAACGATTCGAGGAACTCCCCCGGATCGGCCGCTTCACGTTGCCAGTCGAGTAGCTGACGCATCCACGCCATGTCGTCGACCTCGGCGATGTCGCCCGCGTGCTTGCCCTTGGTCTCCTTGTACCGCCAGTGCGCGGCGATACCGAACTCCGCGGTCCGGTGCATGTCCTGGGTCCGGATCTGGACCTCCAGGGGCTTGCCTTCCGGTCCCACGACGGTGGTGTGCAGCGACTGGTAGACGCCGTAGCGCGGCTGTGCGATGTAGTCCTTGAAGCGTCCGGCCATCGGCTGCCACAGTGAGTGGACAACGCCGACCGCGGCGTAACAGTCACGCACTTCTTCACACAGGATGCGGACGCCGACCAGATCGTGGATGTCGTCGAAATCGCGGCCCTTGACGATCATCTTCTGATAGATCGACCAGTAATGCTTGGGCCTGCCTTCGACGATGGCGTTGATCCGCGAGGCGGACAGGGTCGAGTTGATCTCGGCGCGAACCTTGGCCAGATAGGTGTCACGAGAAGGCGCGCGATCGGCGACCAGTCGAACGATCTCGTCATACTTCTTCGGGTGCAAGATGGCGAATGAGAGGTCCTCGAGTTCCCACTTGACGGTCGCCATTCCAAGTCGATGTGCAAGTGGCGCAATGACTTCGAGAGTCTCTCGCGCCTTACGTGCCTGCTTTTCTGGCGGCAGGAATCGCATCGTGCGCATGTTGTGCAGACGATCCGCGACCTTGATCACGAGCACGCGCGGGTCCCGCGCCATCGCGATGATCATCTTGCGGATGGTTTCGCCCTCGGCGGCGGTGCCCAGAACGACCTTGTCGAGTTTGGTGACGCCGTCGACGAGGTGAGCGACCTCGTCACCGAAGTCCTTGGTCAACTCTTCGAGTGAGTACCCGGTGTCCTCGACGGTGTCGTGCAGCAGGGCTGCGACGAGGGTGGTGGTGTCCATACCCAACTCGGCCAGAATGCTTGCGACGGCCAACGGATGCGTGATGTACGGATCGCCGGACTTGCGACGCTGGCTCGAATGTCTGTCCTCGGCGACGTCGTACGCACGCTGGAGCAGCGCGAGGTCGGCCTTCGGATACAGCTCACGGTGGAGGCTGACCAACGGCTCGAGCACCGGGCGGATGGTGGCGTTGCGCTGACCGGTGATGCGCCGAGCAAGCCGAGCGCGCACCCTACGGGAGGCGGAAGCGGGCACGGCCAGATTCTGCCCACCCCGATTGCCGGTAGTTTGCGCAGATCCCGAATCGTCGGGCACCGCGGACTTCGATGGTGTCGTCTCCGGAGCCGGAACTGCACCCGTCTCCTGCGACACTGCACCCGAGTTCTGTGATCGATCAAGATTCGACGTCATGTCGCCACCTCCTACCACCGAGTTGGTTGAGGCAACCGCCCTGCATCGGGTAATTGCCCTGGAGGTCTAACTCGACCCCCAGGAGACAACTTTAATACTCAGACCTTCACCAGTGATGTCAGTGGGTACTTCAAGAAGCGATCTCGACCGCGCAGTTCCTCGATCTCGAGCACCACTGCGACGCCGACGACGTTCGCTCCACCCAACTCGACCAACTGTACAGCCGCCTCGAGTGTCCCTCCGGTAGCCAGAACGTCGTCGATCACCAGAACATTCCGCCCGGTGAGATCGAAGCCGTTTGCGGGAATCTCGAGAGTCGAGGATCCGTACTCGAGGCTGTACGAACGAGAGAGCACCGGCGGCGGCAGTTTGCCGACCTTCCGCACGGCAACGACTCCCGCACCCATCTTCGCGGCCGCACCGGCACCGAGCAGGAAACCGCGAGCATCGACGGCGGCGATCGTGTCGGCGTCCGGAGCACAGGCGACAAGGGCATCGAGCACGGCCCCGAACCCCTCGGCGTCGGCGAACACCGGAGTCAGATCGGCGAACCGAACACCGGGACCGGGAAAGTTGTCCGCCCAGCGGGTCAGCCGAACAACGGCGTCCCCGGCAGCCCGGTGGATTGCGATCAATTCTTCAGTCGTGTGCAAGGCAACACCATTCGAGACGCTCATCTGCGTAGTACCCATCTGTCCATGTTCCAGCCGGTAGCGGCCCGAGTCGGATTGACCAACACTGCCGACATGCCTGGAGCTACAGCGACAGTTCGTAGTTGATTGAACAGTGGAATCGTAGGCACCTGGGTCCACAGGATGTTCTCCGCCTCCACCGAGAGTCCCAATTGCGCACTCGTGCTCGCATCCACGTTCAACTGATCGATGATCTGATCGATCCTGGCATTTCCGTACGTACCGAGGTTTGCGCCGTTGCCCGATCGCAGCGCTCCGCGCGCATCGATCATGCTCGCTGTTCCGCCTGCGCCGACTTTGCCTGCCATGCCGGAGAGCACGGCGTCGACTCCCCCACTCTGCAGACTCGCGGGATCGAAGCTGTCGCTACTTGCGTCCTCGACCGTGATTCCCGCCGGAGCACACGCGGCTTTCGCTTCGGAGACGATCTGCGCCCGCACCGGGTCCGGTGCGAGGTACCCGACCCGGACGGTCAACTGGTCGAGGTCGGCTTCCGACAACGACGTCTTCGCAGCCTCGATGTCGGCATTGGCGTACCGATCACCGTCGACCGCAGCGGCGTCGCTGTAAACGAGTGAATCCGGCGCCATCAGTCGCGAATCGACCACGCCGGAACCCAAACCCGCCTGCGGCGCATCCTCCGTCTGCCCGAAATTCTCGAACAGAGTCGTACGCGGAACACAATGCGCGAACGCTCGACGGGCGGCTTCGTCCCCCAGCGAACCAGAGGTCGCGAGAACGAACTGCTCGATCGACCGCGACGGAATCTGTTGGACGTCGAACCCGGACGGAGTACCGAGTTCGCCAGCCGAGCCGGAAGCGACGTCGACTACCTCGATCGAGTTCTTGTCGAGATCCTCGGTCAGATTCACACCACGTGGCCAGACGACGATGCGATCAGTCGCCGGCTTGTTGCCCCACCACCGCTCGTTCGCGACCAGCACCAGGCCGTCGTCGGTACTGTACGAGTCGATTCGATACGGACCAGCGGAGGGCAGTACGGAGGTGTCCACCTGACCTGGAGTCAGGTTCCACCCGGTGTTCCAGAAGTCCGCGATCTTCGACAACGCTTCGGTGTCACCGGCATTCACCGCGCTCACCACGTCGCTGACACCCGTGCGCTGCGTCACGACGTGTGAAGGCATCAACGCAGTCGCACCGAACAACGACCGCCAATCGGTGAACGATCGCCCGGGTTTGAAGAACACCGTCGCGTCCTTCGCCCCGCTCTGGCAGTCGATCCGGTCGATGTCCGCGTATCCGAGATTGTTCGCCGTGTCGAACATGGGCTTCACGGCACCATCGACGTCTTCGGTGAACTTGCCACTCGACGCCGCCCAGGTGAGGACGAGATCGTCACAGGACATCGGAATCCCGTCGGAGTACACGGACGCCGGATTGAGCTTGTACGAGACCGTGAGCACGTCACCGGGCAACTCCGACGCCGTTCCGATGTCGGTGTCGGAGACAGGTGCTCCGGCCGGGCCGGTGAACGTGAAGCCGGGAAGCACCCGGCCGAACGCGGCCATCGCCCCGGACACCGATCCAGCTGTCGTGTTGGCGTTGTAAGTGGAGATGGAGTTGTCGATGGCATATCCGATGGACGGAACCTGCTCGGCGCTTTCCGAGCAGGCCGCCAACGAACCCGCAACCACAGCGGTGGCCGCAACGAACGTCATCGATCGAACCAGTGTGCGTGTTCTTGGGAGCATGTTCAGTGCCCCTTCTTGTTTCGCTTTCCGGTCGGCCGCGCACCCGGCTGCGGAGCAACCGGCGCACGGCGTGCAACTGGTGCGCCGACGGCAACCGTCTGCGTACCCTTCTCGGCCAGCGTAGCCCGGCGCGAGAGCACCTTACGAGTGTGCGCGGCAACGGGTCCCCAGCGTTCCTTCATCGACACCAGGAGCGGCGTCGCGAAGAAGATCGAGGAGTACGCACCCACGATGATGCCGACGAGCTGAACGAGCGCAAGGTCCTTGAGTGTGCCGACGCCGAGCATCCAGACCGCGACAACCATCAGAGCGATCACCGGGAGCACGCTGATGACGGTCGTGTTGATCGATCGCATCAAGGTCTGATTCACCGCGAGGTTGGCCTGCTCGCCGTACGTCCGGCGCGTCAGATGCAGAACACCGCGGGTGTTCTCTTCGACCTTGTCGAACACCACCACGGTGTCGTACAGCGAGAAGCCGAGAATGGTGAGCAAACCGATCACCGTCGCGGGCGTCACCTCGAAACCGACGAGCGAGTAGACGCCGGCAGTGACGATGATGTCGAAGAACAACGCAACGATCGCAGCTACCGCCATGTCCCGCTCGAAGCGGATGGCGATGTAGATACTCACGATCACCAGGAACACAATCAGCGCGATCAGCGCCTTCTTGGTGATCTGGCCACCCCAGGTTTCACTCACGTCCGCAAAACTGATGGCTTGCGCCGACGGGTTCCCGTTCTTGTCCTTGGGCTGGAACTCGTCGAAGAGAGCCGACTGAAGATCGTTGATCTGCGTCGCGTTCAACGTCTCCGACCGGATCTGCACGGTTGCGCTGGCACCCGAGCCGACTGTCTGCACGCTGACCGGTTCGAACCCGAGTGTGTCGGAGTAGACGGTTTCCACCGCCGACGTCTCGACTCCGCCCTCGGCCGGGAACTGAATGCGTGATCCGCCTTCGAAATCGATACCGAAGGTGAAGCCGCGCAGAATGATGCTCAGCAGCGCAATGGCGACCAGAGCGCCGGTCAGTCCGTAGTAGAAGCGACGCTTGCCGACGACCTCGAACGCACCCGTTCCGGTGTACAACCGCGAGAGCCAGCTGTGCTTGGGCATCGCGCCCTGATCGACGCCTGAGTCAGTGATCTCCGACCGGGCCGCCGCATCGGCGGAACTGTTGGTGGACCCCACCGGGGAGTTGTTGGACTCGCTCATGCTCGTGTCTCCTTAGCCGACGCAGCGGCGGCAACCTTACGTTCGCGGGCAACCTCTTGCACTGCGCCGAGACCGTTGACGCTGGGCTTGGACCAGAACGCCGAACGGGACGCCATGCTGACCAGTGGCCACGTCACGAGGAACACGACAATCACGTCGAGAATGGTCGTCAGACCCAAGGTGAAGGCGAAGCCTCGCACCTGTCCGACCGCCAGCACGTACAGAACTGCAGCGGCGATGAAGCTCACCGCGTTGCCGGAAAGAATTGTTCGGCGTGCTCTTGCCCAACCGCGTGGCACCGCCGAGCGGAAGCTACGGCCCTCACGCATTTCGTCCTTGATGCGTTCGAAGAACACGACGAACGAGTCGGCGGTCATACCGATACCGATGATCAGACCAGCCATGCCGGCCAAGTCGAGCGTGAAGCCGATGTATCTGCCGAGCAGAACCATGATCGCGTAGACCATGACTCCGGAGAGAATCAGCGACAACGCCGTCAGGACGCCGAGCATGCGGTAGTAGACGAGGCAGTACAGCAGAACGAGAACGAGACCGACCGCGCCGGCGATCAATGCCGCCTGCAGTGAGGCCAGGCCGAGCGTGGCCGAGACCGTCTCGGCCTCAGAGGCTGCGAACGAGAGCGGAAGCGAACCGTACTTCAGTGTGTTGGCAAGTTCTTTGGCACTCTCGGCAGTGAAACTGCCCGTGATCGAGGTGGCGCTACCCGCAGGCGTTGCACCTTGAATCGTGGGAGCGCTGACGACCTTCGAGTCGAGCGTGAACGCTGCCTGCTTGCCGATGTTGGCTGAGGTGAACTCGGCCCAGGTGTTGCTGCCGGTCGTCTTGAACGAGAGGCTGATCTCGTGGCGCGACTGCTGCGAGTTGAAGACCGAAGACGCGTCGGCAATCTCCTGGCCGTCGATGATCGAAGGACCGAGGAGATAGATGTTCAGTCCGTCTTGCGAGCACGCGACCAGCGGCAGGGTCGGGTCGTCGTTTCCACGGAGCGGATCCGCGACGGAGCAGTCGAGGTTCGCCACTGCTTGCTGCTGCACTGTCGGATCGCTGCTCTGTCGGAGGGCGCGCGCTGCGGCGATTTCCGCTGCTGCTGCGTCGCCTTCGTCGGTGCCGTCGCTCGGCGCGTCCCCGGTGGGGGCCGGAGTCGTTGTCTGCGGCGCGGGCGTTGCCTCGGGAGTAGTCGGGTCCTGAGCCAGGAACGGACGGTTCTGCGGCGTCTGCGTCCCGTCAGCGGGTGCTTCGGGGGCCGGTGCATCAGTGGCCGGAGTTTCGGCCGCCGGCGCCTCAGGCGTAGCTGTCCGATTCGCGTCACGGGTGGCGACGTCGATCGAACCCGTCACCGGGCGGATGTACAGACGAGCGGTCTGGCCGAGCGAGCGAGCCTGCGCACTGTCGTCGCCGGGAACGGTGATGACGAGGTTGTCACCGTCGACAACGACCTCGGAACCGGAAACGCCGAGACCGTTGACGCGGGTCTCGATGATTTCCTGAGCCTGCTTGAGACTGTCCTGACTGGGAGCGCTGCCGTCCGGGGTACGAGCGGTCAACGTGACGCGCGTTCCACCCTGCAGGTCGATGCCGAGCTTCGGCGTGGCCGACTTGTCTCCAGTGAAGAACACCAGGGCATACAGTGCCACTACCAGCACCCCGAAAAGGGCCAGGTAGCGGACCGGATGCACCGTTCCGGTGGAAGGTGCCACGATCTTTAAGTCTCCTCGGTAGGTGCAGAGCTTCAGTAAGTGCACGGCTCGGGTGGTCGACGACCACCCGAGCTGCGGCGTTCGAACTGCAACGATTGATCAACGGGGTGAACTGAGCTGCTGGTGTAAGAGCGGACAAACCGATCTGGACGTGTGTCCGAGTTCACAACTCTAGAACACGTACCAGTTCGACGAAGTCAGGACTCCTTGGTGAGCCGGATTTCGGTGTCGGCAGCAGACTCTTCGATCTCGGAAATCGAGTCGTCGTCGTACTCGTCGGTCTCGGCCGTCTCGACGACGCGCTCACGGATGACCAGACGCGACCAGGTGGTGATGACACCGTCCGCGATCTCGAGGTCCACGGTGTCGTCGTCCAGGGAAGCGATCGTGGCGTAGAGCCCGGCCGTGGTCTGCACCCGATCGCCGACCTGCAGCGAGTCCTGCATCTCGGAAGTCGCGGCCAAGGCCTTCTTCTGCTTGCGCATGCCCAGGAACATGGGCACCAGCAGTGCGAGGATCAAGAGGGGGAAAAGCAAACTCGACATGTGTTGATCAACCTCGGTTGTGTTGCACGTTTTACGCCGCGATGGTCCCGGATGGACCTACGCAATACACCAGTGTGCCATTAGTTGCTGAGGATTCCTGACAGATCGGCCGTTCAAGTAGGCCTTTCCAGTCGAAATTTCACTCGCCGTTCGGATCGAACAACGTGGCCTGCGGTTCGTTGACACGAACCTCGATACCGCCCGCTGCGGCATCCGGCGGCGGTGTCATTCCGAGTTGAGTCCAGGCAGCGGCGGTAGCCACACGTCCTCGCGGCGTCCGGGCGATCATCCCGGCCCGGACCAGGAACGGCTCGCACACTTCTTCCACCGTCGACGGTTCCTCGCCGACGGCCACCGCAAGCGTCGACACGCCGACGGGCCCGCCGCCGAACGACCGCACCAACGCACTCAGTACCGAACGGTCGAGACGGTCCAAGCCCAACTGGTCCACGTCGTAGACGGCCAAGGCCGCCTGAGCGACGTCCATGGTGACGATTCCGTCGGCGCGCACCTCGGCGAAGTCGCGAACCCGGCGCAGCAATCGGTTCGCGATACGCGGTGTCCCCCGCGAGCGTCGTGCGATTTCGGCACCGGCGTCAACTTCGAGATCGACGCCCAGAATTCCGGCCGAACGCATCAGAATCTGTTGCAGCTCTTCGGGTTCGTAGAAATCCATGTGAGCGGTGAACCCGAAGCGGTCGCGTAACGGACCGGTCAGCGCACCCGACCGCGTAGTCGCACCGACCAGCGTGAACGGTGCAACCTCCAGAGGAATCGACGTGGCACCCGGCCCCTTACCGACGACGACGTCGACACGGAAGTCTTCCATCGCCAGGTACAACATCTCCTCGGCCGGACGAGCGATTCGGTGAATCTCGTCGATGAACAACACGTCGCCCTCGACGAGGTTGCTCAGCATCGCGGCCAGGTCTCCGGCGCGTTCGAGCGCCGGTCCGGACGTCAACCGCAGAGAAGAGCCCAACTCCCCCGCGATGATCATCGCCATCGACGTCTTGCCGAGCCCGGGGGGACCGGACATCAGGATGTGATCAGGCGTGCTGCCACGAAGTTTTGCTCCGGTGAGCACGAGCTGCAGTTGTTCGCGAACACGAGGTTGCCCGATGAAGTCGTCGAGACTCTTGGGGCGCAGACTCGCTTCGACATCACCGTCTCCCGCCACCAATTCGGCAGAGACCTGCGACTCGTCGTCGAAATCGTCGATCGGGTCGAAGTTCATCGAGTCTTACCGAGCAGCGAAAGAGCAGAACGCAGTGCGACCGACGTGGTGGCCTCGGGCGATTCCGCCAGAACCGAATCCGTGGCCTGCTCAGCCTGCTTGATCGGGAAGCCCAGACCTTCGAGAGCCTCGACGATCTGATCACGGATCGAACTGCCGACGACGACACCGGACGCCGCGCCGGCCGTCGTCGCGACGGCGTCGACCTTGTCGCGCAGTTCGACAACCATGCGCTCGGCGCCGCGTTTTCCGATACCGGGGACCCTCGTCAACGCCGTCAGGTTGCCTTCCGAGAGCGCCCGCCGCAGCGCGTCCGGTTCGAGAACTGCAAGAGTTGCCATCGCCAGGCGCGGTCCGACTCCGGAAACCGTCTGCAGGAGGCTGAACAGGTCCTTCGACTCGGTATCGGAAAAACCGTACAGCGTCATCGAGTCTTCGCGAACGATCATCGTCGTGAACAGTCGCGCTTCGCTTCCCCGGTGCAGCGCACCGAGAGTCACCGGGGTGGCATTGACCCGATAGCCGACACCTGACGCTTCGATGACCGCGTGATCGAGCGCAATATCGAGTACCTCGCCGCGTACCGACGCGATCATCGTGAACCTGCCTTCTTCGTCTCGGCCAATTTTGCCTGATACTTACGCATTTGTTCAGCGGCCATCGCCTCGGCGCGGGCCATCCGCTCGATCATCGGTGCTCGCCAGCAGTGACAGATCGCCAGCGCCAGAGCGTCGGCAGCGTCAGCAGGTTTCGGCGCCGTCTTCAAATTCAGGATTCGCGTCACCATCGCAGTGACCTGCGCCTTGTCGGCGTTACCGCTGCCGGTGACGGCGGCCTTCACCTCGCTGGGCGTGTGGAAACACACCGGAATGCCGCGTCTGGCGGCAGCGAGCGCGACAACTCCGCCTGCTTGCGCCGTCCCCATCGCGGTACTGACGTTGTGTTGCGCGAACACGCGCTCGATCGCGACGACCTCCGGCTTGTACTGCTCGATCCACAGTTCAGCCGCATCGGAGATCCGCAGAAGCCGAGAACCGAGGTCCATCTCGGCCGGAGTCCGCACCACGTCGACCGCAATGGGGCGCACTTTCCTGCCGTTGCTCCCGTCGACCACTCCCAACCCGCAGCGAGTCAAGCCTGGGTCCACTCCGAGCACGCGCACTTGTCACACCTCTCCATACCGAACAGCTGTTCGATAGCTTAGCGGTGCGCGGGACTACTACCCCGCATCAACACGCAACCCGGCCCGGACGCGGACGTCAGGACCGGGTTGAGTTGAAAAGCAATCAGTCTTCGAGAGCCGCGAGAACCTCGTCGGACAGATCGATGTTGGTGTAGACGTTCTGCACGTCGTCAGAATCTTCGAGCGCGTCGACGAGCTTGAAGATCTTGCGTGCGCCGTCGACATCCAAGGGAACCTCGACGGAAGCGCGGAAATCGGCTTCAGCGGAGTCGTAGTCGATGCCGGCTTCCTGAAGTGCCGACCGTACGGCAACCAGATCCTGTGGCTCACTGACGATTTCGAAGGTTTCACCGAGATCGGTGACTTCCTCGGCACCGGCGTCGAGCACAGCCATCAGGACGTCGTCCTCCGACTGGCCGTTCTTCTCGAGCGTGACGACACCCTTGCGAGCAAACAGGTAGGAGACGGAACCCGGGTCAGCGAGGTTGCCACCGTTACGGGTCATCGCGGTGCGAACTTCACCGGCTGCGCGGTTGCGGTTGTCGGTGAGGCACTCGATCAGAACGGCGACGCCGTTGGGTCCGTAGCCCTCGTACATGATGGTCTGCCAGTCTGCGCCGCCCGCTTCTTCACCGGCGCCGCGCTTGCGCGCACGCTCGATGTTGTCATTGGGAACAGACGTCTTCTTCGCCTTCTGGATGGCGTCGTACAAGGTGGGGTTGCCCGTGGGATCGCCACCGCCGGTTCGTGCCGCCACCTCGATGTTCTTGATCAGCTTCGCGAAGGATTTGCCACGACGTGCGTCGATCACAGCCTTCTTGTGCTTGGTGGTGGCCCATTTTGAGTGGCCGCTCATGCGATTCAAGCCCCTTTCCTGCTGCGTTGCGCACGCCGAATGCGCGTCTTTCAGCTCTGCCGATGTTACCCGTCCCACGTCACAACTCGCTGCATCCCCCGACACGAATTAGTCAAACCGCGCATTGTTTGCATAGAATGCAAACATGTTGGTCCGAATAGATCACGCCTCCACAACTCCACTCGCGGAGCAGATTGCAGCCGGGGTTCGTGGCTCGGTCATCCGCGGTGAGATCGGACCAGGTGACCGCCTGCCGTCCGCTCGCGCTCTCGCCGAGTCGATCGACGTCAATCTCCACACGGTTCTTCGTGCGTACGCAACACTCCGCGACGAAGGCCTGATCGACCTCCGACGCGGACGTGGCGCCGTCATTCGCGCCGAATTCGACTCGGGAAGAACAGCTCTCAACGAATCTGCGCGCGAGTTCGTACGGCAGGCCCGAAATCTCGGACTCGACACTGCGCACATGCTCGACCTCATCAAGGAGACCAGCACACAATGACGACCAGCAAGATCCGACTCTGGACAGCAGCTTCGCTGACTCTGATCCCGACCCTGATCCTGGTTCTCGCACGCTTCGCGTGGGGTGACCGCCTACCCGAGACCGTCGCGAGCCATTGGTCCGGATCGACCCCGGACGGCTTCAGCACCACGACGACGTTTTTCGCCATCGCGCTGGTGATTTCACTGGTGGCAGTCGTTTGCGCGTGTGTCGTCGCGGCCCGTTCGAGCGACAACGCGCCCTTGTTTCTCGCCGTAACCTCGATCTCGAGTGCGACACTGGCGACGATCTGGATTCTGAGCGTCGCCCTGACGATCGACGCCGGGTCGCCGGAGGACGCGCGCATCGGCTGGTGGATTCTTGCGCCGATCGCGGCGGTACTCGTAGGAGTTCTGGCATACGCGCTGCCTGACCAGCAACGAAGCGGCCCGGAGTCGCCACTGCCGACCCCGACGCTCGACACTCCACTCACGGCCTCCGAACGTGCAGTGTGGGTCGGGCAGGTCCGCAGCATCTGGCCGTGGATCGTTACCGCCGGCCTCGTAGTTCTCGTGATCGCGACTGCCGCGTACTCGGATTGGTGGGTTGCCGTGATCCTGGGTGTGTCCACCCTCGCCGTCACAGCATTCGCGTCGGTCACCGTGCGCGTCGACCGACACGGTGTCGGCATCAGTTCCTGGGGCGTTCGATGGAAGAAGATCCCCATCTCCAAGGTGAAGTCCGCATCGGTCGACGCGATACGTCCGGCCGAATGGGGCGGATGGGGTTACCGAATTACACCGCGCGGAACAGCCGTCACTCTCCGCTCGGGTGAGGCCATCGTGGTCACTCTCGAGAACGGACGACTGTTCGCCGTGACCGTCGATCACCCGGAAGACGGTGTGAAGCTGATCAATTCGTTGGTTCAGGCTGGTTGATTCACGAACAACGTCAATTCACGAACAACACGGCAGCGGCATTGCCGGCGAGGTAGAAGCCGGCAATGCCGAACACCCAACCCATCGCGCTGTCGCCGTGGCGTGAGATGAACGAGTCCACCCCGCTCAGCGGCTTGTCCAGTCGGTCGCCGGCCACGATCCGCCCGCACAACAGAAGCACTGCCGGAGTGGCCATGATCAGGCAGTATCCGGCAAGTATCGACGCAGACGTGACTGCGGACAGCCCAGCAGCGGTGATCATCGCGATCGCCGCCAAGTAGGGCAGCATCGTCACCAACTCGGCGGTCCCGGCAGCAATTGCCAGAAGTACAACACTTCTCGTGGAACTGCCCGAGCCGAGCACCCGCTCTCGCCAAACATGAGTTCGATCGGCCTGACCGGATGTGCGCCTCTTCTCGGAATCGAATCGAAAGCTCCACGCGAACAACGCGATACCGAGTATCAACTGCGCACCGCGGGCGGCGGGGGTTTCGAGCAGCGGGGCGACGACAGGCATACCTGCCCGTGCCGTCGTCCAGACTGCCACCCCGACAACAAAATAGAACGTCGTGATGACCACCAGATACGTCAGCAGCCTGCGAACCTGCGGTCGTCCCGGCATCAACAACATCCAGACCGGGACGACCAATGTTCCGATGCTCGTACTGTCCAGCAGGGCGAGCCCGCCCAGCGTGGTGATCAGGACGAGTTCCACCTCAGTCGTTTCGGCGCTCGGGTATCGCTGTCTCCCTCGTTCGGACTGCATTCACGATGTCGAAGGCACCGATGATCGCGAGGATCACGCCGAGTGGTCCGCCGCGAAACCAGAAGAACTCGGCGTCACGCGCGAACAGCCACAGACAGCCGCCACCGACGACCAAGAGAATGCCGATCATCAACTCGAAGCGAATTTTCATACGTCGAGCCTGTCTTCTCTATCGAATCCGCACATCAGCCATCGGAACAACGCCGACCTCATCATTTGGTATGACAAGTCAGACGCCCCGATGTGCTCTGATAAGTCTGTGGTGACCAGAAGTCGGAGTGTCGGCAAGTGGAACGATCCGCTCATCGCCTTCGGCCTGTTCGCGATCGGGGTACTCCTCTACCTGGTCGGCCTGTACCAAATGTGGACCGATGTCGGAGGTGTCGCCGACGTTCCCGCCGGGGTTCGGATCGGGATGCTGGCTCTGCTGTGTGCGATCGACTCGTTCCGGCGGGTGCGTCCGGCAACAGCTTTGGCGGCGGGGGCCGTCATCGTCGCGGTCGACGCTGCCCTGGGACCCACTCTGCCGATGTGGCTGGTCCTCTCGGATCTCACCTACGCCGCAGTTCTGTACGGGACGGCGCGGCTGGGCCGAGTGGTGTGTTCTCTGACCGCGGTGACGGTTGCCGCGCTCACCGCACTCGTCTACCTGTCCACCCAGGACGTCCGCGCTGCGGCTGGGGCAGGCGTGGTGACCGCTCTGTTCTTCGGTACACCGGTGTGGTGGGCACTGGTCATCCGTCGACAAGTCGAACTGACCGAGGCCGAACGCGAGCGTTCCAGAGTCCACGAAGCACTCGCCACTCTGGACCGCGAGGCCGCAGTCGCTCACGAACGAGCAACCATGGCGCGCGATCTGCACGACGTCATCGCAAGCCACCTCTCCGCCATCGCAATCCATTCGGAGGCGGCACTGTCCACCTCAGCTCTCTCCGGTGAACGGGGCCAACCAGACGACGGATTGAGGGAGATGATCGGAGCGATCAGATCGAGCAGTCTCGCGGGCCTTTCCGAGATGCGGTCGATGATCGAACTGCTCCACGCCGGGGACGACGAGACCCCGGACCCGCGTTCCTCTCCCCCGCGGCTGACCGAGTTGCCCGTCGTCCTGGACGCAGTTCGGGCAGCCGGCGCCGCCGTGCACGTTGCGATCGACATCGATACTGCCGACCTGCCGAGCGTGGTCGATCACACGGCGTACCGGATCACCCAGGAGGCGTTGACCAATGCGCTCAAGCATGCGCCTGGTGCACCGATCTCGATGTCGATCTCTCTCCAGCACAATGCATTACAGATCGAGATCCGAAACCCCATCGGTCGCGACACATCCAGTTTTCGGGCGGGAACGCACGGACTTGCAAACATGCGTCACCGCGCCGAACTGCTGGGCGGTTCACTCGACGCACTTCCGGTCGACGGAGAATGGACGGTATGCGCACAGATACCGGTCCCCGCGCCGAACGGAACGGATCGGTGATCACCGTCGCCCTGGTCGACGACCACGCCGCGATCCGGTCCGGACTCGCGATGATCCTGCGGCAGCACGACGACATCGATGTCGTCGCAGAAGCCGGTGACGGAGCGTCGGCGATCACCGTCACCCGCACGCATCAACCCGACGTCGTACTCATGGACGTCCGGATGCCAGGCACCGACGGCATCGAAGCGACGCGTCAGATCATCGGGACGACCCGCAGCCGGGTTCTGGTGTTGACCACCTTTGACCTCGACGAATACGTCTTCGCGGCCCTGCGCGCCGGTGCTTCGGGATTCCTGCTCAAGACTGCGACAGCGGACGAGCTGACCAGCGCTATCCGCAACGTCGCGGCCGGAGATGCAGTGCTCGCTCCGCGCGCGGCGCGTGTCCTGATCGGCGAGTTCGTGCAGCGCGCACCCAAACCCACCGAACCGCTGGGATTGAACGAGCTCACCGACCGTGAACGCGAGGTCCTCGCGCTGTTGGGGACGGGTATGTCCAACGCCGAACTGTCGCGTGAACTCGGAGTCGGTGCTCCGACGGTGAAGTCGCACGTGTCGCGAGTTCTGTCGAAGTTGCACCTCACCTCACGCGTCCAGGCGGCGATCCTTGCCCGCGAACTGGAGCTGTAGGTTCGGCCGAGGCTGACTACTCCAGTTATCCGCGAACCAGATCGACGAACATCTCGTGCACTCGACGGTCCCCGGTAACCTCGGGATGGAAAGAAGTGGCGATCACCGAGCCCTGCCGAACCGCGACGATCCGGCCCGCGGCCTCCCCCGCGGCGGCGGGAACCTGCGCAAGGACCTCAACGCCCGGCCCAACTCGCTCCACCCACGGCGCGCGGATGAAGACAGCGCGAATGGGATCACCGATGATGCCCTCGAACTCCAGGTCGGACTCGAAAGAATCGACCTGCCGACCGAAAGCGTTGCGGCGCACCGTCATGTCGATGGCGCCGAGATGCTCGGCGTCCGGCCGGGTGTCTAGTACCTCGCTGGCGAGCAGAATCATGCCCGCACACGATCCGTAAGCCGGCAGCCCGCCGCGGAGTCGCTCACGAAGCGGTTCCAGCAGCTCGAATACCTGCAGAAGCCGGCTCATCGTGGTGGATTCGCCACCGGGGATCACGATGCCGTCGACCTTGTCGAGTTCCTCCGGGCGCCGGATACCCACCGCATCCGCTCCCGAATCATCGAGTGCGGCAAGGTGTTCGCGAACATCACCTTGGAGGGCGAGTACACCGATCAACGGACGCGTCATCACACAGTTCCTGTCTTGTTCTCACGGCTGTTCTTGCTCTCATGGCTGTCGGGTTCGCGTTCGAGACGCGTCAAACCCTCCTGAACCACCGCTGCCACCATGTTGCCATCGCGATCGTAGATACGCCCCTGAGTGAGCGCGCGACCAAAACCTGCCGACGGCGACGTCTGGTCGTAGAGCAACCACTCGTCGGCCCGGAACGGACGCAGGAACCACATCGCGTGATCGAGCGAAGCAGTCTGCGTCTTCACGCCGCGGTGCGGGACTTTGGAAGTTCCGAGCAGGGTCATGTCACTGAGGTACGCGAGGGTGCAGATGTGCAGCAGCGGACGATCCGGCAGAGCCTCGCGGTAGCGCATCCACACGCGTTGTTGCGCGGCGAGATCCGGCGCTGACGCGCTCTGCTCAGCGGGCACAATTCTGATGTCCCAGTTCTTCCACTCCTGATAGAACTGCGATTCAGCCAACTTCGGAACGGTCTGCGCGTCCGGCAAGTCCTCCGGCGCCGGAACGGAGGGCATCCGGTCCTGGTGCTCGATACCTTCGTCGTCGACGTGGAACGAGGCCGACATCGTGAAGATCGTCTTGCCGTCCTGAACTGCATTCACCCGGCGGGTGCAGAACGAGCGCCCGTCGCGGATGCGGTCCACCAGGTAGACCGTCGGAATCTTCGGATTGCCCGGGCGCAGGAAATATCCGTGCAACGAGTGCACGTGGTAGCTCTCGTCAACGGTGCTCACGGCAGAAACCAACGACTGCCCGGCAACCTGCCCGCCGAACGTCCGTTGAAGTGCGGTGGGATGGACCGCACCACGGAAGATGTCCTTCTCCAGGTGTTCGAGCGCGAGGATCTCCTCGATACCAACCATGAGTCCTCCGAAAACATAGACCGCCGCACTGGGCGCGATGACGGTTCACAATATCGCCTCGGCGAGCGGGCACGGCACCATGGTGGGCGTGAGTACATTCATCCCGTCCAGTCCCCTCGCCTTGGCCGAGCAGATTGCAACGCTGAGCGGATCGTTTCCGTCGGTGGCGGTAGTAGCGATCGACGGACCTGATTGTGCACAGCCGTCTCGGCTCGCGGAACTGGTCGGCACCGCCGTCGAGTCGCGCAGCAGGCCGAGTGCTGTTGTGTCACTGCACGACTACGTGCGGCCGGCTTCGCTGCGATACGAGTTCGGCCACGAGGATGCGCTGAGTTACCGCACTATCTGGTTCGACTATCCGGCACTCGATCGTGAAGTGATCACCGCAGCCCGCACAAAACGGGCGTTCTTGCCGAAACTCTGGGACGAACCCACCGATCGATCGGCTCGGTCGACCCGTATCCCCGTCCATGAGCGCGCGGTCATCGTGATCGCCGGTCCGATGTTGCTCGGGCGCGGGCTGGAGTTCGACGTCAGCGTCCGCCTGGACATGAGCGAACCTGCCATGCGGCGGCACACACCGGAGGCAGATCTGTGGACCGTCGAGGCACTCCTCGAACACCGATCAGAAGTGTCCGAGGAGGTCGATTTCGAGGTCAGATATGACCATCCGGCCCGGCCTGCGGTGCGGTCTCGCCAGTGAAGGTCTCACTGCGATTGATCTCACGTCGGCCGACCTCACTTCGGGCGATACAGCCTGGTCAGACCCTCCTGGACGACTGCAGCAACCATATTTCCTCGGCTGTCGAAGATTCGTCCCTGCGTCAGTGCGCGACCGAAGCCCGCTGACGGCGACGTCTGGTCGTACAACAGCCACTCGTCGGCGCGGAACGGCCGCAGGAACCACATGGCGTGATCGAGCGAAGCGCTTTGCATGGCGACGTCCATGTGGGGGCCGCGAGAAGATCCGAGCAGCGTCATGTCGCTCATGTAGGCAAGCGTGCACACGTGAAATACCGGGTCGTCCGGGAGTGCCTCGCGGGAACGGAACCACACTTGCTGCTGCGCGGCAGCGCCCGGACGTTTGTCGATGTCGGCCTTCGGCACCATTCGAAGGTCCCAATCGGACCACTCACGCGCCAGCCACGCAGTCTCGGGATCCTCCGAATCCTGGGCGATGGCCAAGGTCTCGGGGTCAGGAACGGGTGGCATCTCGTCCTGGTGCTCGATGCCTTCGTCTTGGACGTGGAAGGACGCCGACATCGTGAAAATGGCTTGCCCGTCTTGAATTCCGGTGACCAAGCGGGTCGCGAACGATCGACCGTCCCGAACACGATCAACCAGAAAAACCGTCGGCTCCATCGGATTTCCCGGACGCAGGAAATATCCGTGCAACGAATGAACCGAGTAGGCCGGATCGACCGTGCGTACCGCCGACACCAATGCCTGTCCGGCGACCTGGCCGCCGAAAGTGCGGGTCAGGGTGGTCTCCGCGATGATTCCTCGAAAGATGTCCCGCTCGAGGCGTTCCAACTCCAGAATTTCTTCGATCCTCGCCATCGATGCTCCGCATCTTCCCGTGTACCGACGTCTACCGACCTTCACACAATGCCTGACGCACCGCCGGCCACCAAAGTGGGCATACAAAATCATGGAGTTGCATGCCGCCCTACTCAGAATGGGGGTGGATCGCCTCCGCCGTCGAAGGTCCTCCTCCGGGCCTTCTTCTTCATTCGGAGGTGCATTCGTAACCGCTGCCGCCGGCGTTCACCCCGCACACGAGCGGCTTTGTTTTCCAGACGTGTGCGCCGACGCCGACCACCCTCGGGCAGTACAGGCTCGAGCATTCCCGCCAGCAGACCTGACGGCCTAGTTCGGTAGCAATGTCCGGTCGGCGAGGTCAGCATGACACTCCGGTCCGGGTTCGAGATATGCAACCACTGACCGGAATGCTTGAGGCGGTGATGGTTTCGACAATACGCACTCAGATTCGACGCCACGGTCTTTCCACCACAAGTGGGATCGCGATGATCAAAGGGCTCAGTGTGATCAAGATCTGAATTCCATGCAGCGACATCGCAGTGCAACCACTGGCAGCTTCCTGCGATCACCCGCACCCAGGTGTCGAGGACAGCGCCGGGGCGGTAGACCGACGCCGAAGGAACAACGGGCGGAGGTACTGGCTCGCCCTCACCGGAAGACTCGAGCGCGGCATCGGCTGGTACCTTCACCTTCCGAATCAGCGCACCCGCGGCGATGTCACGCGCATGCTCTGCACTGATCACTCCATAACCGTCGAGGTGAGCGGGTTCGTCTGCACCTGGTGCGTCACCGCCCTGAAGCGTTGATTCCAGCATGACCACGTGAACCAACGGCCGACGCACCACCACAATC
Organism: Rhodococcus sp. 27YEA6; assembly: GCF_044908235.1. Lineage (NCBI taxonomy): Bacteria > Bacillati > Actinomycetota > Actinomycetes > Mycobacteriales > Nocardiaceae > Rhodococcus > Rhodococcus sp. 27YEA6. Next base: position 407,761 of record NZ_JBIYCY010000005.1, read on the forward strand.
CCGCTTCGATCTTGTGGGCACTCGTCCCGGCCGCAATCGCACGGCAGAATCGTCGACCCGGATACCAACGCTCCCAATGCGTCAGCTCGTCGTTGCTCGTACTTACGGGAATCGTGTCGACACACCGACATTGCCAACTCCCGCAACCGACGGTCGAAAGCCCGTGCTTCCTCCGCCGGAATACTCCCCAATATCCGCGCCATTCCGTCCTCGGCAGCGCTCACACCCACGAACCGATCAGCCAGGGCGCGGCGTCGACGTTCGCGTATCCCCTCGGGATCCACCACGGCGACGATCCGGTCGATAGCCGCTGTCAATCGGCGACCCGTCAAGCCGGTACCGCCAGGCATCGGTGGCGCCGAGATCTTCTCGAGGAGTTGCCGTTCCACCTCGTCGATCAAATCGTCGGCTACGTTGGCCGTAGCGGAGTCGATCAATCCGACTCGATACAGATCCAGTTCTCCGCGCGCCATGGCGGCACGCGTGCGATGGAGGCGAGTCTTGAGAGAAAAGCCGAGACCGATCAACTTTCCCGCTGCGGCACGGCCCATGGTCAATGCCGCGCCGAGCTCGGCCTCAGCCAGTTCGTGAGCGGTAGACGACCAAGCACCGTTATCAGTGTGGTCAGCGCTGCGACGCTCGAAAAACTCGGCAATGGCAGCCAGTTTCCGTTCCACGAGCATCGATTCGCGCGCATGCAGATCGGCGATGAGATCGATGAGGGCGCAGTCGGATTCAGCACCGGACAGCTGCGCTGCGGTACCCGAACTTCCTACTCCGTCATCGAACATTCCTCAACATTATTCGAATATACGTTCGATATCCATGATTTCCAGGAATCAGTCCGAACAATCCTGATTGACCGAAAATTGTTGCGGAGCAACCTTTGCGGCCACTCGTGTTCCGGCAACGGATTCCCCTACTGAACCAGGGCGTTGATAATGCGGGCAGCTTCGGCCGGGTAGATAGGGCGGTCGGACCCACCACTCAATACCCAGTGGACTGGACTACCTTCGTCTAGGACTCGGAGTTGCACGTCGAGCGGAAACGCATCGATGTCAGCCGAGTCGACTCCAAAGACATGGACAATCTCATGCCCAGGTCGCCCCTCGAACTCGAAGATGTTCTCTACGACCTCGAGCAACTCGACGCTTCCCAACGTGACGCCGAGTTCCTCCGCGAACTCGCGCCGCAGCGCTGCCTCGGCCGTCTCACCGAACTCGATACCGCCACCGATCAATCGATGAAAGTTCTCCCCCGTGACAGAGTCCGTGCCGTCGATTATGAGTATGTGACCGGAACGGACAGGTATCCCCAGTGAGATGTTACGAATTGACGACATACGACACAGTTTAGGTGGCCAACTCGAACACCATTTTGAATCCGACGACGGCGAATATCACCAAAAGTGATGGGGTGGGCGCAAATACGACTTGGACTTGCCGAGACTCCCGATGACAGACTCGAACACCATTCCCGGACAAAAGAACCCATTGAGGAACCGATGAACGACGCAAGTACCTGGACCGCACGACTCGCCGCACTCGACCTGACGCTCCCGCCTGTTGCCACCCCCGCAGGCTCATACCTCCCCGCCGTTCAAACGGGGTCATACGTCTACACGTCGGGGCAATTGCCGCTCGTCGACGGCACTACGACGTGCATCGGCAAGTTGGGCGAGGGCGTCTCCGTCGAAGACGCCGCCCAGGCGGCGCGGTTGTGCACTCTCAACGGACTCGCGGCAGTCGATGCCTTAGTCGGGCTCGATCGCATCGTTCGGGTCGTCAAGGTCGTTGGATTTGTTGCTTCCGGATCCGGATTTTCGCAGCAACCCCAGGTGATCAACGGTGCGTCCGACCTGCTGGCCGAGATCTTCGGTTCGGCTGGACAACACGCCCGCTCTGCGATCGGCGTCGCCGAACTACCCCGAAACAGTGCCGTCGAGGTCGAGTTCGTGTTCGAGGTATCGGACAGCATCTGATCGGTCTGCCACACCCCGAAGGGGCGGCGGTTGCCAACGCAACCGCCGCCCCTTCGTCTGTGAGGACTTTCAGGCACTGAGCCCGGTCGTCGAACCTGCTGTCACCAACCGCGCTCTGCGAGGCGGTGTCCGACGGGCAGGTCGTCGACGTTGATACCGACCATTGCCTCGCCGAGTCCGCGCGAGACCTTGGCGAGCACGTCCGGGTCGTCGTAGAACGTGGTGGCCTTGACGATGGCCTCGGCGCGCTGCTTCGGGTTGCCGGACTTGAAGATGCCCGATCCGACGAACACGCCCTCGGCGCCGAGCTGCATCATCATGGCAGCGTCTGCCGGGGTGGCGATGCCGCCGGCGGTGAACATGGTGACCGGCAGCTTGCCGGCCTTGGCGACCTCGACGACCAGTTCGTACGGGGCCTGCAGTTCCTTGGCGGCTACGTACAGTTCGTCCTCGCTCAGCGAGGTCAACCGGCGGATCTCGCCGCGGATGGTGCGCATATGGGTGGTGGCGTTGGAGACGTCTCCGGTGCCTGCTTCACCCTTCGAGCGAATCATGGCCGCGCCTTCGTTGATGCGACGGAGCGCTTCGCCGAGGTTGGTGGCGCCACAGACGAAGGGAGCGGTGAACTTCCACTTGTCGATGTGGTTGGCGTAGTCGGCCGGGGTCAGGACCTCGGACTCGTCGATGTAGTCGACGCCGAGGCTCTGCAGGATCTGCGCTTCGACGAAGTGACCGATGCGTGCCTTCGCCATGACGGGGATGCTGACGGTGGAGATGATGCTGTCGATCATGTCCGGGTCACTCATGCGCGAGACGCCGCCCTGTGCGCGAATGTCTGCGGGGACCCGCTCGAGTGCCATGACGGCGACGGCGCCGGCGTCTTCGGCGATCTTGGCCTGCTCAGCGGTGACCACGTCCATGATCACACCGCCCTTGAGCATTTCAGCCATGCCGCGCTTGACGCGGGCGGTGCCGATGGCGGTGGTGGGGGCAGAGTCGGGGGTGCTCACAGCAAACTCCTGCAGTAGTGGCGTGACGAAAGAAACAAGGCACGGCGAACACACGAGTTCATTCGCGCGGAGGCCTCTGGCCAGAACTCTAGGACGAACCGGCCTTCGATTCCGTATCCAATTTGCCATTGCTGGCCTTAAACTGCCCGCGAGCACTGAACGACCGAACGATCAGCGGATGGAACGCACTTCCGGATCCTCGGAACCGTCCGCAATCGTCGCGGCCTCCACCAGGAGGTTTGCCAGATCCAACGGGTAGACGGGCTCACCGGACTTGGCCAGTCGGCGGATCTCGTCGGCGCTGCACCAGCGATGGCCGGTGATGGCACGCTGTTCCAATTCCGTGTGGCCTTGGAAGACCGGCTCGAAGCCGTGAGTGCGCGTAGCAAAGAACAGCTCTTCCGAACGGATCAGCTCACCGTCGAACGGGAAAATCGCCACACGACGCCAGAGCGGACCTCGCAGATTCTCCGGAGCCACGACGAATCCGGTCTCCTCCTCGATCTCACGAACGGCAGCCGCCCGTAGGTGTTCGCCCCGTTCGAGCCCTCCGCCGACGGTGAACCAGAAGTAAGTGTTCGGGATCTTGGGATCGTGGCCGCGCAACAGCAGCACCCGATCGTCCTCGTCCAGCATCACCACGCGGGCAGAGGTCCGTGACGTATCCACGGTGATGCCCTCGGGCACCGCCGCCGCGGTCGTGCGCTCCGATATCTCGAAGTAATGAGGTAGCGGTGCCGTTCCCCCGAGGTGCAGCCAGCGAACAAGTCGACGCGTACGCAACGCGAGAGTGTCGCGCACCGCGTCGTTGTGGAACCGCCGAGCGATCAGGACCCTCGCCTCGGCATCGGCCAACTCGGCCACCAGTTGAGGTCGCAGCGACGTCGTGCCGTAGGCAGCGAGAGCATTGGACAGCCGGTTCTCGGCAAGCTCGCGATCCTGACGATCCGCACGTTCGGCGGCGTCCGCCAAGGTGACGAATCTGCGGGCGTCGTCGGCGCTCATGTCCACAGCCGCCGCGCGGACAACCGCGGCACGACGGGACAGAGCCGCATCGAGCGCCAACCACGACTGATCCGAACGCACATGCAGTCGATCGAGTCGGTTCGCCGTCCCGTACGCCCACAGTCCGACGACCAGGACGACGGCAGCGACGAGCCCGAGAATGAAGATCGTCAGAGCGGAGAAGGTCATGAACCCACCACGCGTACGCCGGTGCCGCCAACCGTGACGGTCTCGTAGACACGCAGGATCTGTTCGGCCACCACCGGCCAGTCGTATTCGGCAACAACACTTGTCGCGGTGTTGACCAGCGCGCGTCGTCGATCCGGGTCACCGAGAACGGAATCGATTGCCTCGGCCAAGGCATCGGAGTTCCCGATGGGGACCAGCAAGCCGGCCTGACCGTCGCGAAGAACACGGCGAAAAGCGTCCAACTCACTGGCCACGACGGCAGTGCCAGCCGCCATGGCCTCGACCAGCACGATCCCGAAGCTCTCACCGCCGAGATTGGGCGCGCAGTAGACGTCCGCACTGCGAAGCGCCGACGCTTTCTCCTCGTCACTGACCTGCCCGAGCAGGCGGAGATGCTTGAAGTACTTGCCCGCCTCTTTGCGGAGTTTCTCCTCGTCGCCGCGTCCGACCACGATCACTTCGAGATCCGGGTGACGCTCGACCAACTCCGGCAGTGCGCCGAGGAGGACGGCCATCCCCTTGCGCGGTTCGTCGTAGCGACCGAGGAACAGAATGGTTCCACCTTCGCGCGGGTAGCCGGGCAACAGATCGGCCTCGGCAAACGCTGCGACATCGACGCCGTTGGGGATCTCGACCGCGTCGGATCCGAGAGACTCGACCTGCCAACGACGCGCCAACTCCGAGACTGCGATCCGGCCGCTGATCTTCTCGAGATACGGAGCCAAGACACCCTGAAACGTGCTCAGCACCAACGACTTCGTGGTCGACGTGTGGAAGGTGGCGACGATCGGGCCTTCCGCGATGCGCAACGCGAGCATGGACAGACTCGGCGCATTGGGTTCGTGGATATGTAGAACGTCGAAGTCACCTTCCGCGATGAACTTGCGGAGGCGGTTGTTCGCCGTCGGGCCGAAAGACAACCGCGCAACAGAACCGTTGTAGGGAATCGCGACGGCTTTACCTGCGGAAACCACAAAATCCGGCAACTCGTCGTCATCGGACGACGGCGCAAGCACACTCACTTTGTGACCACGTTCGATCAGCACCTCGGCCAGATCCACCACGTGCGCCTGGACGCCGCCGGGGACGTCGAAGGAGTACGGGCAGATCATGCCGATTTTCATTCACCCTCCATGCGGGCGAGCCGCGATTCGGAAAGGTCCGAGCGCCACAGCGGTTGAAGCATGTGCCAGTCAGCGGGGTGCGCTGCGATGTTGACCGCGAAACGGTCGGCAAGTGCTTGCGTGGCCGGGCCGACTCCGCCGGATACGTCGATCGGTGGGTCGATCTTGAAACCCCATCCGTCGGGTGTGAACCAGCAGTGGACCGGAAGTAGCGGCGCGCCGGTGTCGATCGCGAGCTTCGCCGGGCCCGCGGGCATCCGAGTAGGTTCGCCGAAGAAGGTGACGGGCACACCCTTCTTCGCCAGATCGCGCTCCCCCAACAGGCACACGATCTTGTTCTCACGCAGATGCTTGGAGAGTTCGACGAACGGTGGATGCTCCCCGCCGCTGAGCGGGAAGATCTCGAAGCCGAGACTCTCGCGATAGTCGACGAACCGTTCGTACAGGGATTCGGGCTTGAGCCGCTCGGCAACGGAGGTCAACCCGCCCCACTGCTGAACGCACCACACGCCGGCCATGTCCCAATTACCGCTGTGAGGCAGCGCCAATACCGCGCCATGACCTGCAGCCATTGCCTTTTCCAGATGCTCCTGGCCCTCGACCAGCGCATGCAGCGCCTTACCTGTCGCGACCAGGTCCATCGACGGAAGACGAAACGCCTCACGCCAATACCGGGCGTACGAGCGCATCGAATCCTTGATCAACTGATCCGGAACTTGCTCCGGCGTCGTGCCCAGAACTCTCGCGAGGTTCTTCCTGAGTTGTTCGGGTCCGCCCTTGCGTACCGCGAAATCCGCTCCGGCGTCGAACAGCTTGACCGCCACCGATTCCGGCAGGCTTCTCACCAGCCGCCAACCCGCGGCGTATCCCAGGTCGGTTGCACGCTCGGCAAAGCTCATTTCTCTGCCTCGCCGTCCGTGTCCGGCGCACCTTCGACCGTCGATGCGGCCGGGGCGATCGGCAGAAGTTCCCGAGCGCCAGGGGAATTGCGCACCGCGAGCACTCGCTGGAAGACCGTCACGATGCTTCCGGCGGCAAGTACCCACATCGCGATGTGGATTGCCCACGGAAGACCCATACCCGTCAGGCCGGATCCGACCAACACGATGATCAGTCGGTCCGGGCGCTCGATCCACCCGCCGTCCGCAGTCAGCCCGCTCGCCTCCGCACGCGCCTTCGCGTACGAGATGACCTGCGAGGTGACGAGGCAGATGAGCGTCGCGACGAGCAGCCACTTGCTGTTCTCGTGGTAGACCGCCCACCAGGCCAGGCCGGCAAAAATCGCGCCGTCGGCTACGCGGTCGCAGGTCGCGTCCAGTACCGCCCCGTACCGCGTTCCGCCGCCGCGAGCACGAGCCATTGCGCCGTCGAGCATGTCGAACATGACGAAGAACCAGATGAACATGGTTCCCCAGAACAGATGTCCGGACGGAAACAGCGTCACCGCACCGGCGACGCTTGCCACCGTGCCGATCACCGTCACCGAGTCCGGCGTCAGACCGGTCTTGACCAGCGCCTTCCCCATAGGTGCCGTCACCTTGGACACCGATGCGCGCCCGAAGAAGCTCAACACCGCAGGAACCCTCCCCGTCGTGAGTTCCGGTTCGGAACTCGTTGCAGCAATGCATCCTGCCATGAAGCCGGATGCGTCAACCTATTGTTGCCAGGCACCGGCGAGTAGTCCCCTGGTCTCCCGCAGCAATTGCGGCATCACCTTGACCCCACCGAGCACGGTGATGAAGTTGGCGTCGCCGCCCCAACGTGGCACTACGTGTTGGTGAAGGTGCTCGGACAGCGAACCGCCCGCAGCGGCACCGAGATTCAGGCCGACGTTGAATCCGTGAGGATTCGACACGCTCTTGATCACCCGCAACGCCTGCTGGGTGAACGCCATCAACTCGGCGCTCTCCTCCGGCGTCAGGTCTTCGAGTGCCGCGACCTTGCGGTACGGAACCACCATCAGGTGCCCCGGGTTGTACGGATACAGGTTCAGAACCGCATAGACATGCTCACCGCGGGCAACGATCAGTCCTTCTTCGTCCGACATCTTCGGAATGTCGATGAACGGTTCACCTGTCGTGCCCGGGGTGTTGGGCGCCTCGGTGATGTACGACATCCGATGCGGCGACCAAATGCGCTGCAAATGGTCAGGGTCACCGACGCCGTGGTCGATCAGCGAACCCGGACCGTCGTCACCGGGGGCGCTCACTGCGCCACGCTTGGCTGCACCAGTTCGGCTGTCGGCGAGGCGTTCTCGCGGCGGCCGATCCACTCGGTGATGATCCGGACGGCGTCGTCGACGGGAATGCCGTTGATCTGCGTGCCGTCACGGAAACGGAAGCTGACCGCGCCGGCCTCCACGTCACGCTCGCCCGCGAGGAGCATGAACGGGACCTTCTGCGTGGTGTGGTTACGGATCTTCTTCTGCATACGGTCGTCACTGAAGTCGACCTCGGCGCGCACACCGGCAGCCTTGAGCTTCTTCGTGACGTCGAACAGGTGATCGGCGAACGCCTCGGCCACCGGGATTCCGACAACCTGCACCGGCGCCAGCCACGCCGGGAACGCGCCCGCGTAGTGCTCGGTCAGGACACCGAAGAACCGCTCGATCGAGCCGAACAGCGCACGGTGGATCATGACCGGACGAGTCTTGACGCCGTCGTTGCCGGTGTATTCGAGCTCGAACCGCTCGGGCAGGTTGAAGTCGAGCTGGATGGTCGACATCTGCCAGGTGCGGCCGAGGGCGTCCTTGACCTGGACGGAAATCTTGGGACCGTAGAAGGCGGCTCCGCCCGGATCCGGCACCAGAGTCAGGCCGGAAGCTTCGCCGACCTCGGCGAGGGTTGCAGTTGCCTCTTCCCAGACGTCGTCGCTACCGACGAATTTGTCCGGGTTCTTGGTGGACAGCTCGAGGTAGAAGTCGTCGAGGCCGTAGTCCTTGAGCAGGTTCAGCACGAACTGCAGCGTGGTGGTCAGCTCGTCGCGCATCTGCTCACGGGTGCAGTAGATGTGAGCGTCGTCCTGGGTCATGCCGCGCACGCGGGTCAGGCCGTGGATGACGCCGGACTTCTCGTAGCGGTAGACCGAGCCGAATTCGAAGAGCCGCAACGGCAATTCACGGTACGAGCGTCCGCGAGCACGGAAGATCAGGTTGTGCATCGGGCAGTTCATCGGCTTGAGGTAGTAGTCCTGGCCCGGCTTGCGCACGGTGCCGTCCTCGTTCAGTTCCTCGTCGACGTGCATCGCCGGGAACATGCCGTCGCGGTACCAGTCGAGGTGACCGGAAACCTCGTACAGATGCCCCTTGGTGATGTGCGGAGTGTTGACGAACTCGTAGCCCGCCTCGATGTGGCGGCTGCGCGAGTAGTTCTCCATCTCGGTGCGGATGATGCCGCCCTTGGGATGAAACACCGGCAGACCCGAACCGAGCTCGTCGGGGAAGCTGAAGAGGTCCAGTTCGGTACCGAGCTTGCGGTGATCACGACGCTCGGCCTCGGCGAGCAGTTCGAGGTATTCGTCCTGAGCCTCGGTGGACTCCCACGCGGTGCCGTAGACACGCTGAAGATCGGCGTTGTCCTGGTTGCCACGCCAGTAGGCGGCGGAGCTTCGGGTCAACTTGAAGGCCGGGATGTGCTTGGTGGTCGGAATGTGCGGGCCGCGGCACAGATCGGACCAGATCTTGTCGCCGGTACGAGGATCGAGATTGTCGTAGATGGTCAGCTCGTTGCCGCCCACCTCCATGATCTCGGGATCGTCGATACCGGACTTGTCGTCGATCAATTCGAGCTTGAAGGGCTCGTCGGCCAACTCGACCCGAGCGTCCTCGATCGAATCGACGACTCGACGCGAAAAGCGCTGTGATCCCTTGATGATCTGCTTCATACGCTTTTCGAGCTTGGCCAGATCCTCCGGAGTGAACGGGCGGTCCACCGCGAAGTCGTAGTAGAAGCCGTCCTTGATCGGCGGACCGATGCCGAGCTTCGCGTCGGGGAATTCTTTCTGAACCGCCTGCGCGAGGACGTGGGCCGCGGAGTGCCGGATGACGCTGCGGCCGTCTTCGGTGGATGCTGCCACCGGCTCGACGTCGACATCGACATCAGGTGTCCACGACAGATCCTTGAGCGTTCCCTCGCCATCGCGGACAACGACGATCACGTCGGGCCCCTTCGTGGGGTATCCGGCTTCGCGCACTGCAGTCCCGGCGGTCGTCCCCGCGGGCACCCGAAGTGGGGCGGCTGAGTGCTCTGGCGCGGGACTGGTCACGGCGATGTGCTCCTAAAGGTATTGCGACAAGTTAGACAGGCGTCGTACCCACTGCGAGCACGCGCACGATCATGTTATCGGCCCTACCGACATGGTGAGACAACCGAGTGAAGGAAACCGGGCCGCGTTCAACTCACAGCGGCGACTCGAGCCACGAGTAGTCCAGGCCCACCCATGTCCCGATCAGGCCGAAAGTGCCGAGCACCCACAAAGTCGCCAGGACGATCACTGTGGTGAACAGAACGCCCAACCCTTTGACGAACAGCGACTGCTTGCCGAACCATTCCATGAACCGGTCGTATCGAGCCTTCGCGAAATGAAGGAGTCGATGTGCCCACGCGAACTCCGACGCCAGGATGCCGAGGCCGGCGAAAACGATGAGCCAACCGGGCCCGGGGTACGGAATAGCCACGATGCCGGCGGCGAACACGATCGTGCCCACGACTCCGACGCCGATGCGGTACGCAAGATTGAGGGTGGGCCGCGCGGCGATTCCCGCGCGCCACCGCTCCCAGCGGGACTCTGCGTCCTGGAAGACGGACAGGTCTGAATCGTCGACGGAAGAATCGACCTTTTCGGTACTCAAAGCAGTCACCTTTTCGGTCGCGAAATGTCTCTTCGACCAGGCTACCGAAATCGTCGCCCGGCGACCTGCGACGACGGTCTGCATGCCGAAATAACCGTGCCCTCGAACAGCTGTGCTCTCGAACGACTGAAGGCGTCCCCGATGATCGGGAACGCCTTCAGTGTTTTTCTGTGGTCCCGGCTGGGATCGAACCAGCGACCTTCCGCGTGTGAAGCGGACGCTCTCCCACTGAGCCACGGGACCGTAAGTCATACGAACGCATGCGCTCGAACGAGTTGGAACATTAACACGGCTGCGCGATGAATACGAATCACCAGGTTGGCATTCGTTTTGCATCCAGGCCGCTCCGAAATCTACGAATTCGAACTGATTTCAGACCGTATTCATCGCCAAGACGGACAGTTGCAACGCGCGCGACGGGCCGATTCGACTCCGAACACGCCACTGAGCTGGGGATTTGTGTGTATCCGACACGGTCGGCTAATGTTTCCAACGCACCGAGGAGAGCGAGCAGCTCCCCAAGCAACACGGTGCGATGCGGACGTGGCGCAGCTGGTAGCGCACAACCTTGCCAAGGTTGGGGTCGCGGGTTCGAATCCCGTCGTCCGCTCGAGAGGTGTGACTCAACCTTTTACGGTGGAGTGGCCGAGTGGTGAGGCAACGGCCTGCAAAGCCGTGCACACGGGTTCGATTCCCGTCTCCACCTCGCGCGATTAGCTCAGCGGGAGAGCGCTTCCCTGACACGGAAGAGGTCACTGGTTCAATCCCAGTATCGCGCACCACGTCAGGCCCTAGGGCCTGATGGTCAAGACCTGCTTGCAGGTCTGATAAGTTAGAAAAGTACTGAGTTCCGGTAACGGAGTTCATTGCTCATGCGGACGTGGCGCAGCTGGTAGCGCACAACCTTGCCAAGGTTGGGGTCGCGGGTTCGAATCCCGTCGTCCGCTCCATTTTTCTCCAGAACCCGCGCGATTAGCTCAGCGGGAGAGCGCTTCCCTGACACGGAAGAGGTCACTGGTTCAATCCCAGTATCGCGCACCATTTGAGAATGCAAGAAGCCGGAACCTCAGGGTTCCGGCCTTTTGCGTTCGAGCGCCGAACACACGGGCCGCAGTACTGACGCAAGCCCCTCGGGAATCCACGTCAGTACTGCGGTTGATGTAGCTGATCAGATTGTTGTAACTGCTCAGTGAGAGAAGCGGTTCGCTGCCGAAGTCATCGCGCGCAGCGAGGACTCCGTCGACGACTCCGCAATACCCATCGCCCAGCTCCGACGGCCGTCGCACTCGGTGAAGATGAACGTCGCAGTGCGGTGGCCGATCTGGTGCTGATGGAAAGACAGGATCTCGAGCGAGATTCCCGCGTCGTGCAGCATCGACGTCATGGCCGAGATCGCGCCGGTCGAGGTGGCGGACACTTTCTGGATACGCTCCCCCAGACCGAGAGTCGCTTCGAAGGTCCAACGACCCGGCGCAATCTTCTCGGAGGACCACGCACCCAGACGGATCGGGCCGCTCATAGCCGCATACGTGGACTCGAACTCGGTCCACGACATCGCTGAGCATTCGGCACGCAAGCCGGCGGGCAGAGATTTGCCGTGACGCGCCGCGAAGGGATCAGCAGCAGAAGAATCAGAAGCGAAAGCGAAGTTGTAAGTCATGATCGTGGTCTTCCTGGAATGAAGTGGAGGACCAACTGGTAGCAAGACGACCCGCAGCGAGGGGTCGGTCCGATTCAGACCCCGCTACGGCGGCTTACTACGAGAATTCGCTTCATGAGAGACGAGGGTAGGCGGCCCGGTTCGAGAATGCAACCCAGACCGACTCCGCACAGGTCAGACCTGAGCCGCTTTGTGCTCGGCGATGAGGGCGCGATACCACTCGAACGAGGTCTTCGGAGTGCGCTTCTGGGTGTCGAAATCGACGTGCACCAGGCCGAATCGCTCTTTGTATCCCGCAGCCCATTCGAAGTTGTCGAGAAGTGACCACACAAAATAACCGCGGACGTCGACACCGTCGTCCATTGCCGATCGGAGGGCGCGAAGGTGCGCATCGTGGTAGTCGATTCGTGCTTCGTCGTCGACGACGCCTGCGGCATCCGGGGCGTCGTGGAATGAACATCCGCTTTCGGTGATGTAGATCGGCGGCAGTGCGTCACCGAAGCGGGCGTGGAACGTCCGCAAGATCTCGCCCAGCCCCTCGGGAACGATCGGCCAACCGAAATCGGTTGTGGGATAACCGGTAATCGCGACAGGGGCAAAGGGCAGGCCCGGGGGCAGGTCGACTTCGAGCACACCTTCGGTCCCCTGGCCTTCCACCGGAGCAGCAATCATCGTCGGCTCGTAGTAGTTGATCCCGTACCAGTCGAGCGGCGCCCCGATGATTTTCAAGTCCTCGTCGACAGGACCGCTGAGCAGCTGAGCGAATTCGTCGGCCGGGTACTTCCCGACCAGAACCGGGTCGGCGAACATCCAATTGACGACGTGGTCGTAGATGTCGGCAGCCATCACGTCTTCCGGCGAATCCGAAGCGGCACGCACCGGAGCATGGTTCGAGGCGATTCCGATGTTCGTGCATCCGGTTGCCCGAAGCGCTTCGACAGCGAGGCCATGCCCGAGCAGCTGGTGATGTGCGGCTTGGAAAGCCTCGAACCCCAAGGCCAGTCCGGGGGCGTGAACTCCGAGGGCATGCCCGTAAAGCGTGTGCACAACTGGTTCGTTGAGCGGCATCCACATTCCGACCCGATCCGACAGTCGCTCGCCGACGACCTGCGCATACTCCCCCAGCCGATACGAGGTGTCGCGGTTCATCCAGCCGCCCTGCTCCTGCAAGGCAATGGGCAGATCCCAGTGAAAGAGCGTGACGGCAGGAGTAATTCCCACCGAACACAGTCGGTCGATCAGGCGGTCGTAGAAGTCGAGCCCCTTCGCATTCACGGCCCCCGATCCGGTGGGCAGAATGCGCGACCACGACAGAGACAGCCGATAAGCGTCGAGCCCGAGCTGATTCATCAGCTCGATGTCCGACTCCCAGCGGTGATAATGATCGGCAGCGACCGTCCCGGTGTCGCCCCCGACGACAACACCGGGACGGTCACAGAACTCGTCCCAGATCGACGGTCCGCGACCGTCTTCGGCCACACCTCCTTCGATTTGATAGGCCGCAGTGGCGGTTCCCCAGACGAAGGAAGTCGGAAATTCTGGTGTCGGCTGCCGAGTCATGTCGGTCAGTTAATCAAAGAACCGTGCAAAACACGCAGCTTTGTTGGACACTCGACCAGTATCAAGATCCAGTACCGTTCGGCCTAACCGAACGAACGAGACAAAGGCCCTGCTTGATGACGGATAACACCCGCACCCTGACGAGGGCTCGGATCGCCACTTCGGTGGCCTTCGGACTTCAAGGATTTCTGCTCGCCGCCATTCTGACGCAGCTGCCGCAGTACAAGGACTTGTTCGAGCTGAGCGAGACACTGGTTGTGGTTGCGGTTGTCACCGTGTCCGTCATCGCCGGGCTCGGCAGCGTGCTCGCCGAGATGCTGGCCGTGAGAACGTCGAGCAAGATGACCCTGCGAACTGGGCTCGCCGTCATCGCAGTCTTCGGCGGGGCAACCGGAATTGCGCCCAACGCAGCGATGTTCTTCGTCTTCCTGGCGATCTACGGCATCGGACTCGGCATGGTCGACGCGGCCGCCAACATGCAGGCAGTCTCGATCCAACACGCCAAGGGCCGCTTCATCCTCTCCTCGTTCCATGCTTCCTGGAGCGTCGGAGCGATTGTCGGCGCCCTGTTCATCTCTGCTACCGCAGGCCTCGACATTTCGATCCGCGTCACGCAGGTGATCGCGGGAGTTGTTGTCGGACTGATGCTTCTGGCCTTCGGCCCGCAACTGCTCGATCGGTCCGAGTCTCCGGTTGCCGAGGCAAACATCACGAGCACCGCAAAATTCGCGGTACCCACCCGCGCCTTCGTCCTCCTCGGCGTCGCGATGGCATTGTTCTACGCGGTCGACTTCAGCGTCGGAAACTGGTCGACTCTGTACGTCAAGGACGAACTGCTCGCCGACGCCGGGACCGCTGCCCTTTCCGTGGCGGCGTATCAGATCGCGGCACTTGTCGCACGACTGACCGGGGACTACTGGGTCGGGAAATTCGGTGAGACCACCGTCGTGCGGATCGGCTCTCTCATCGGCGTAGTCGGTATGACAGTTGTCGTCCTCGCGCAATCTCCCGCCGTTGCCATCGCCGGGTTCCTCATCGTCGGGCTCGGGGTACCGGTGATCGCTCCGATCTGCTTCAGCGCTGCCGGCAGGATGGCTCCCCCGGATCAGGTCGATGCGGTGATCGCACGCATCAACCTCTTCAACTACGTCGGCACAGTCGTCGGCGGCGGCATCGTCGGCGCGGTCGCTGCCTTCAGTGACCTTCGAATCGGGTTCCTGATTCCGCTGGCGTTCTGCGCGATCTTGATAGCTCTTGCTCCCGCGTTCGCACCGAAACGAGCCACAACTCCGGTCGCCGAGAACGCCGCTTGAGCATTGCGCCCGAGGAAAGTGGTGTACTTGATCGACCGAATTGTGTGCGCGAGAGGCAGAAACTGACGTGACGATCACCGTTGACCGGGCCGGGATCTGGGATTCCGAAGCAATCGCCGACGTGGCAGCGGTGACATTTCCACTGGCGTGTCCGCCGGACGCATCCGACGACGACATCAGTGCCTTCATCGACAACGTTCTCTCCGTCGACAAGTTCTCCGAGTACCTGACCGATCCGACGCGAACCGTTCTCAAGGTCATTCGCGACGGTTCGATCGTCGGCTACGCGATGCTTGTCGACGACGAGCCCGCCGACCCGGACGTCAAAGCTGCTGTGACACTTCGCCCGACAACAGAACTCAGCAAGTTGTACGTGCTTCCGGGTAACCACGGAACCGGCGCGGCAGCATCCTTGATGGACGCGGTTGTCGACCACGCACGACGCAGCGGAAGTGCCGGGATCTGGCTGGGCGTCAATCAGGAGAACCTGCGCGCCCAGAAGTTCTACGCAAAGCACGGTTTCACACAGGTCGGCACGAAGACTTTCCTCGTGGGCGCACAACTCCACCACGATTTCGTGATGGAGCGCCCCGTCAGCTGACAGGCGTGCAGACTAGCCGGCCGCGACCTCGAAACGAGAAAGTGCGAGCAGGCGCGAGGTCGCGCGCAAGTACTTCTTCTTGTACCCACCGGCGAGCATCTCGGGGGTGAAGATCTCGTCAAGGCGTGCGCCGGAAACGGTGACCGGGATGCTCGCATCGTACAGGCGGTCGGCGAGAACCACGATGCGCAGTGCAACGGACTGATCCGTTGCCGGGTGGACACCGTCGATGAACACGGCCTTCACACCCTCGACCAGCTTGTTGTACCGCGACGGGTGCAGGGTGCTGAGGTGCTTGCACAGCTCGTCGAAGTTGTCGAGCGTGGCGCCGTCGATGGCGTCGGCCCGAGAGACCAACTCCTCCGAGGAGATGGGCTCGGGTGCGGGCGGGAGATCGCGGTGACGGTAGTCGGGGCCGTCGACGCGAATCGTCTCGAAGATCGAGCCGAGCTTCTTGATCTCGCGCAGGAAGTCCTGGGCGGCGAAGCGACCCTCCCCGAGCTGGCCGGGAAGCGTGTTCGACGTCGCGACGATGGACACGCCGCGCGCGGAAAGCTCCGAAAGGAGGCGGGATACGAGCATGGTGTCGCCCGGATCGTCGAGCTCGAACTCGTCGATGCAGAGAACGCTGTGGTCGGCGAGCGCTTCGACCGCCTTGTTGAAGCCGAGAGCGCCGACGACGTGTGTCAGCTCGACGAAGGTTCCGAAAGCCTTCGGCGACGGAACGCTGTGGAAGATCGACGCCAGCAAGTGAGTCTTACCGACACCGAACCCGCCGTCGAGGTACAGGCCGGCGCCGGTCGCCTGGGTCTTCTTGCCGAACAGTCCGCGGCGTCCACCACTACGGATCTTGGTGACGCGCTTGGAGAATTCCTCGGCCTTGGCGACAGCAGCTGCCTGGCTCGGTTCCTTCGGATCAGGAATGTAGGACGCAAAACTCACCTCGTCGAACATTGCGGGAGGCACCATTTGAGCTACCAGTTGATCGGCGGGTACCACCGGGCTTCGATCGACAAGACGTTCATGCATCCGTCAAGGGTATCTACGTGATGTGATCTCTCATGTGCACCGTATGGATATTGCGACCTACTTCACACCAGGCCACGACGACGAACTCCGCGGCTTGTACGCCTATCCGGAGAACCTCTCGCAACCCTGGATGCGCGTGAACTTCGTTTCCAGCATCGACGGGTGCGTCGCCGTCGACGGAGTGAGCGGTGGACTGGGCACACCGGCAGACAAGTCGGTATTCGGGATCTTGCGCGAACTTTGTGACGTCGTCGTGGTCGGCGCAGGCACAGCGCGAGCCGAGAACTACGGGGGTGTGCAGGTCTCGGACGAAGCCCGGGCGCGTCGCACTGCCGACGGCCTCGCTCCGGTCCCACCGATCCTCGTCGTCTCGGCGCACGCGTCGATCGACCCCGAAAGCCGACTCCTTCGCGATACCGAAGTTCCACCGATCCTTGTTGTCGGTCGCGACGCGGACTCCGCGGCAATTTCGGCGCTGAGATCTGCCGGAGCGCAGGTGGAGGTGACGGACTCACCGAACGTCACCAGCGGCGACATCGACAGGGCCTTGTCGGCTCGCAAGCTCCGTCGCGTGCTGTGCGAGGGCGGACCGTCACTTTTCGGGCAGTTGATCGAGGACAATGCCGTCGACGAACTCTGCATCACCACGTCACCTCAACTGGTGGGGAGCAAAGTCGGCCGAATCTCACTCTCCCCCAACGCAATGCCCACAGCCATGCGTCCCGCGCACATTCTCGGTGATACGGACGGCACGATCCTCACTCGATGGGTTCGTCAGCAGCCACGTCGGTGAACCTGGCACTCTGGTCGGCATGCGCAGAGTTGCTTTGATGGCCGTCGTCCTCGCGACGTGTTGTGCGTGCGGCGCCGGTCCGTCGCTTCGGCCCGCCGTCGCGGTCGAAGGCCGCACCGACGGCAGCCCTGCCCAGAGCGAGGGACCGTCGCCCGATGCGCCGCCGGTTGACCCTGGCGTCCCGACCGATGACATACCGTGGCGAGACTGCACCGGCACGTCACTCGCCGACCAGGCTCTCGCGGCGTCGAGCGCCGGTGTCATTCTCGAATGCGCGGAATTCAATGCCCCCATCGACGTGACCGGCGCCATCGACGGCAACTTCACTGCCGGCTTGACCCGCGCTCGGACCTCGTCGACGCCTGCCGACGCGTATCCGATCGTGTTCACATCGGGCACCGATCGTTCGTCGGGAAACTCTCTGGCCATGCTCGCCGCATCCGGCTTGAACACGGTTCTCGCCGAACATCCCGTGGTTGCCCTCGATCGACGCGGAATCGACAGGTCCACCGCAATCGACTGCATGACGCCGGAAATTCGGCGCGGCCTTCACGATCTGGGCCAGTTCGACGCGGATTCCACCGGTGACGCCGCCGATGCGGTCGCCGCTCTCGGTCACGACGCCACCATTGCCTGCACCGACTACCTCGACCCTCAAGAACTGAAGTTCGGCGCGGACTCCGCTGCCGAGGACATCGACGCTCTACGTACACGGTGGGGCGTCGAGACCATCGCTCTGTGGTCGGCAGGGTCCGGCTCGGACATCGCGCTGAGCTATGCGGCGGCCCACCCGAACAACCTCGCGAGGTTGATCCTCGATTCTCCCGCTCCGGTGGCCACCGACGCTGCCACCGAGGCAGAGAGTCGCGTGCAGGGCGAGGAAGCCGCGTTGACCGCGTTCGCTCAGCGATGTGTGGCGCTGAGGTGCTCGCTCGGACCTGATCCGAAGAAATCGGTCACGGACTTGATGGAGCGCGCTCGAGCCGATGAATTCCAGCCGCTGTCCGCCGCTGCGGTGTCGAACGCGATTTCGGCCAGCCTGTGGACTGCCGGAACCAACCGTGAGCAGGAGACCCGCTCACTGTCCGACGCTCTGTCCGCGCTCGGTACCGGCAACGCTTCGCCGATTCGAGAGCGCGCCGCCCGGGCGGAGAACGAGGTGGACGGCGACGGCCAGTTCATCGGACGGTGCACCGACGGCATGCAATGGCCGGGCATCGGGCGTGCGCGCGAGCTTGCGGACACCTGGGGCACCAACTATCCGGTGTTCGGGCGAGAAGCCGCGCTCGGGTTGCTGGCGTGCGCCAGCTGGCCGTCGACCGCCAACTCCCCCCTGCCGAATCAGTTGAAGCCCCCAGTCCTCGTGCTGAGCGGTCAGGGTGACCCGGCCGTCGGGAACTCCGGACTCTCGACCGTCACCGGCGTCGTGACCAATGCAGGATCGCGCTTCGCAACTCTGGACTGGCAAGGTGCGGGTCACCCCGCGGCACAATCCACCTGCGCTCAACAGGCGATGCGCCTCTACCTCAGCGACGCCTCCCTTCCCAGTAACGGAAGCGTGTGCCCGGCCTGACTCGGGCGCTCGTCCACCACGACCGAAAAGGGGTGCATCCCCCGATCACACCCTGCTCCGGTGTACCGTGCCGAAGTGTTCCTTCGACAGCTCGAGCCGCGTACCGGGCGGACAACCCAACAAGTCGTCAACTTCGTTTTGTGGCCGATCGCCGTGATGACAGTGCTCAATCGTGTCATCGTCACAGCAGTCAACGGCGCCATCACCGATGACTTCCGACCGGTCTACAACGCCGCGCTGGCGTTCTGGAACGGGCGCGACGTCTACACCGCAGATTTCAACTCCGTAGACCCCCATTACCTGTACCCACCATCGGGTTCCTTGTTGATGGCACCCCTGGCGATCCTCGATCCCGAGCGCTCACGGTGGCTGTTCATCGGTGTCAATGCCGTCGCCATTCTCGTGGCTCTCTACCTGCTGTTGCGCTTGTTCGACCTGACGATCAGTTCCATCGCGGCGCCGATTCTGGTGCTCGGCGCGTTCATGTCGGAGACGGTCACCAACACGTTGGTGTTCACCAACATCAACGGCCTCGTCCTGCTGGGCGAAGTTGCCTTCCTCCTGTTGCTGATGCGCAAGAAGGATCTGTGGGCCGGCGCCGCGATCGGTCTCACCATCGCAGTGAAACCCACTCTCGCGCCGCTGCTCCTGCTGCCACTCGTTCGCGGTCAGTGGAAGGTGTTCGTCACCGCCCTGGGCATCCCGTTCATTCTCACGGTCGTGGCATGGCCGCTGGCGTCGGATCCGATGGACTTCGTCCGCCGCACCGTGCCGTACCTGCTCGAATCTCGTGACTACTTCAACAGTTCGATTGTCGGAAACGGCGCTTACTTCGGTCTGCCCGAATGGTTGATCCTGCTCTTGCGCGTCGTGTTGGCCGCCATGGTCGTCGTCTCGCTGTGGCTTCTGTACCGCTACTACCGCAACGACGAACTGTTCTTCCTCACCACCGCGACCGGTGTGATCATGACCGCGTCGTTCCTGCTGCCCTCGCTCGGCCAGATGTACTACTCGATGATGCTGCTCCCGCTCCTGATGTCCGTGGTGCTCAAGAACTCGGTCATGCGGAACTGGCCGGCCTGGCTCGCCGTCTACGGCTTCATGACGTTCGACAGCTGGTGGTCGAACCGCTGGCCGACCTTCGGCCGGGCGGCCGAATACACCAAGAGCACCCTCGGCTGGAGCCTTCTGCTGATCGTGATCTTCTGTGTCCTCGGATACCGGTATCTGGTCGCGCGTCGAGAGGGCCGCTTGGATCGGGGAATCGATCCCGCGTACCTCCTCGATCCCCCACTCGATACCGTCTCACCTGCCCACGAAGCCGAAACGGCGACAAAGCATTAGCGTGGAGGCATGAGTTCTTCACACGATGGCATCGACAGCACACCTGAGGTCACGTACACCGAGAGCGAGTGGCGCGAAAAACTGACGCCGGAGGAGTTCGCCGTCCTGCGCCAAGCCGGCACCGAACGCCCCTTCGTCGGCGAGTACACCGACACCACCACGGAAGGTGTCTACTCCTGCCGGGCCTGCGGAGCCGAACTGTTCCGCAGCACCGAGAAGTTCGAATCGCACTGCGGGTGGCCGTCCTTCTTCGATCCGGCGGATTCGGATGCCGTGATCCTGAAAGAAGACAGCTCACTCGGAATGCGCCGGGTCGAGGTCATCTGCAAGAAGTGCCACAGCCACCTCGGTCACGTCTTCGAGGGCGAGGGATACCCGACGCCGACCGATCAGCGGTACTGCATCAACTCGATCTCGCTGGTTCTCAAGCCCGCTCAGTAGCCAGGTCGTGGGCTACCCCGTGTCACTGGTAGCCCACGATTCGAGACTTTCCACTCAGAAGTCCCAGTTCAGCGCAGTCGGGCTCAGACCGGCCGCATTCAGGTCCTCGTTGCGAGCGACAAGTCCGTCTTTGACGGAACCGATCCCGCCACCGATCGCGCCGGAAGTGATGTCAGTCAACGAGGCGTCGCCGCCCGTGACTTCCTTCGTCACGATCGCAGCGGACGCTCCCGACACCGCGTCGTCGAAGGCGCCCCGCGCGATCTCCTGCACTCTCGAACCGGTCGGGAGCGGGTTCGGGTCAGGGCCGACACGATCCGGCGTCGTCTTCAACCCTCCGTTCGCAAGTCCCTTGATGAAACCGTCGCGCCCCTCGGTCACGACCTTGCCACCGTCGATCGACTGGCGATGATCCATCGTCATCTGCCCGAGTTGAATGGCGAGGCCGGAGAAGACGGCAGCGGCAGCTTCCACTGCCGCAGCCTCGATCACTCGTATCAACAATTGCTGCAACAACATTCGGACCGTGAGTGTTGTTGCGACCTCAGCCGCCACGACCCCGGCGGTACTGACACCCAGTGTCGGGACAGCAGCCGCCACCATGGCGGCAATCTCGAGCGCCAGTGCGCCCAGCGCCGCGAGGATCGACAGTTTGGTGTACTCGATGTCCGTGCCGGTATCGGTGCATGACTGACCCAGTTCGGCCGCGGCAGAGGACAACCGCTCGAAGACCTCCGCAACTCCCCCGGCCTCGGACCAATACCGAGACAACGAGTCGCCGGCTCGACCGTCGATCGATGCCAGTACTGCCTGCAATCCGTAACCACCGGCAGCGGCCGAAGCCTCGATCCGATCAGCCGCGCCTGACCAGGCATCACCCAACCTCCACAGTGCCGTTTCGTCTCCTTGCGGCCAGTCACTGCCCACCGCGACCGACGCAACCGCCTGTAACCAGCCTGGAATCTCGAGTCCCATCAGAGCCCACCCGCCATGTCGTCGGCAAGCGAGGTGTCGATCGATTCGAAACGATCGGTGATCTCGATCAGCGTGGCGGTCAATTCGCGCAGCGCGCCCGTGACCAGCGTCATCCCACCGACTGCTGACTCAGCACCGGGAACATATGCGCCTGAGAATGCGGATCCGAACTGGTCAGTGCCCCAGCAACCCTCTTCGGCGGCGACCACTGCGTCGAGAGCGCTCCGCGCCTCGTCGAGATCGGCAGCGACCACCGCGAAGGCTGGTGCAGCACTTTTCATCGCGGCCACATTCACGCCCAGCTCAGACATTGCCGGAGCTCCTCAGAACGGTGCGGTCCCAGTTCTCGTCGCAGGAAGCCGGTGTGGAGCTCGGACGAGGTTCGAGAATCTCGCGCAATCCGAGCACGCCCGGAACCAGGTCCGGCAAGTCGATTCCGGCCGCCTCCGTGAGCGGCTTCGTCATCTCGGCAACCTGTCGGCGTATGTCTTCTGCCGCAGACGCGGCCGTAGCCAGGATCAGATTCCCCAACGCTGCCGGCGAATGCTTGGCGTAAGAACTCCCCGAGAGATCGACTCCCACCACCGCCCCCGAGGCGTCGACGACGATTTCCACGCTGCCGTCACTCGAACGCGCGCTCGCCGTCGCTCGAGCGATCCTCTCCTGCAAGTCCGCCAGCGATCGAGTCCGCTCCAACAGAACGTGCTGCATCGAATCGATCTGAGCCCGAAGTACTTCGACTTGCCCCCGCATCGAACCAACATCCGCTGCACTCACGATGGCCCCCACCTTCGATAGATCGTGACACCTGATTCAGGCGCTCACGAGGTTCGACGCGAGAGGTGGCCGATCGGTTCCGTCAGCGTGAACGAAGCACGGGCGGATCGAACGCCTTGACCGGCGGCAGGGCCCCGTCGAATTTCTCGATCTGCACCAGAACGTGCTGGCCGGTGCACCCGTGCGAGAGTGACGACGTACCGATGTCCGGTGTCAGAACGTTGGGATTGCCGTGCACGCACAGAGAGTCGGGATCGGCAGGATCGAGCGGGTCGTACCAGGCACCGGTGGAAAGTTGGACGACGTCGCTCCGCAAGTCCGAGTCGACGATCACACCAGCAAGGCACGCTCCGCGATCGTTGAACACCCGCACCACGTCTCCTGCCGAGACGCCGCGCGCGGCCGCTGCATCGGGGTGCATACGAATCGGCTCGCGTCCCTGAATCTTCGACGCCTGGCTCGCAGCGCCGTGATCGAGTTGGCTGTGCAGACGCGTCTTGGGCTGATTGGCGATCAAGTGAAGCGGGAATTGCGAGGCTCGCGGTCCACCCAGCCACTCGTCGGGCTCGTACCAGCGCGGATGGCCGGCGCAGTCGTCGTAGCCGAAGGACTCGATGGTCTCGGAGAAGATCTCGATCTTCCCACTCGGAGTCGAGAGCGGATATTTCTCGGGATTCTCACGGAAGTCACCGAAGAGCACGAGGTTGTCTTCGGTTCGCATCCGGTAGTGCCCTTCTGCCCAGAAGTCCTCGAACGTCGGTGTGTTGCCGCCGTCTGCATCGACGAACGGCCGCCATTGACCGTAGAGATGCTCGATCCACTCCTGTGAGGATCGCCCCTCGGTGAACTGTTCCCCGAATCCGAGCGCAGAAGCGAGAGCGGCAAACGTGTCGTAGTCGTCACGCGAGTTCTCGAAAGGTGGAACGACCTGCTGCATCGCGACCAGAAGCGGGTCGTTTCGAGTGCAGCTCAGGTCATTTCGTTCGAGCGAGGTGGTCGACGGGACAACGATGTCGGCGTTGCGGGCCATCGGCGTCCAGTACGGATCGTGAACGACGATCGTGTCCGGACGCGCAAATGCCCGTCGCAGCCTCGGGAGATCCTGATGGTGGTGAAACGGATTGCCACCGGCCCAGTAGACCAACCGGATGTCGGGATAGGTCAAGCGTCGGCCGTCGTAATCGAACTCCTCCCCGGGCGAAAGCAGCAGGTCGGAAATCGCGGCTACCGGAATGAAATCCGACACCGGATTCACACCTTGCGAGAAGGTCGGCAAGGGATACGGCACCGGAGCCAGACCCGGCTCGTTCATCGAACCGTAGCCGTGCCCGAAACCTCCACCCGGAAGCCCGAATTGGCCGAGCATCGCTGCGAGTGTCACGCCCATCCACGGTGCCTGTTCACCGTGTTTGATGCGTTGCAACGACCACGTGACGGTCACCAGCGTCCGGCCAGACGCCATTCTCCGAGCCAGGTCGGTGATGAACTCCGCCGACACACCGGAGATCTTCTGCGCCCAGCGCGGATCCTTCGGTACACCGTCGGAACGTCCGAGCAGGTAATCCTCGAAGCGTTCGTAACCGAGGCAGAAACGGCCCAGGAAATCGCGATCGTGCAGGTCCTCCGACGCCAGGACAAAGGCCAGGGCAAGCATGATTGCAACGTCGGTTCCCGGAACGGGTGCGATCCACTCACAGTCACCCTCGACGTCGTCACGCAACGGACTGAAGGAGACGATCTTTCCGCCGCGGGCACGAAACGCGTCGAGCGCCCCGCGCGTCGGATGATCGCTCGTACCACCGGCATTGACTCCGGTGTTCTTGATCGGCACTCCTCCGAACGAGACGAGGAGTTCGGAGTGCTTCGCGATGACGTCCCACGACGTGGAGCGCGCGAACAACTTCCAGTGCGTTCCGACCACACGCGGCATGATGACACCGGTGGCACCGAGCGAGTAGCTGTGAACTGACTTGGTGTATCCACCCAGCTGATTCAGAAATCGGTGAACTTGGCTCTGCGCGTGATGGAATCGGCCGGCGCTGGCCCAGCCGTACGAGCCGCCGAAGATCGCCTTGTTTCCGTGCGCGTCGACCACGCGACGTAGTTCACGCGAGAGGAGTTCGGTCAGTTCGTCCCAGGAGACCGAGACGAATTCGTCGGCTCCACGTCGGTCGCTGGGACCCGGCCCGTTCTCGAGCCAACCCCGACGCACCGCCGGGCCCGAAACACGAGCCCGACTGCGCACCGAACCGGCGAGGTTCCCGAGCATCGGCGAAGGATTCGCATCACCCTCGTACGGATGCACGGCGGTCACCTCGCCGGCGACCGATTCGGCGGTGAACATTCCCCAATGGGACATGTGTTGACGACGCCGGTTCGGTGCAGTTGTCACAGGAACTACTTTCGAAGCAGATCAGGGAAGGGAAAGGACCAGCTTCTCGATGTCCACGCGCGGGCCGGTGAAGAACGGCACCTCTTCGCGAACGTGCAAGCGAGCTTCGGTGGCACGTAGATCGCGCATCAGATCGACGATACGAATGAGCTCGGGTGCTTCGAACGCGAGAATCCACTCGTAGTCCCCCAGGGCGAAGGCCGGGACCGTGTTGGCGCGAACGTCCTTGTACGAACGAGCAGCCATACCGTGATCGGCGAGCATCTTGCGACGCTCCTCGTCGGGGAGCAGGTACCACTCGTACGAGCGGACGAACGGGTAGACGCAGATGTAGTCGCCCGGATCCTCACCCGCGATGAACGAGGGCACGTGGCTCTTGTTGAACTCCGCGGGGCGGTGCACCGCCGAGTTGCTCCAGATGGGAGCACTGGCCTGTCCGAGGACGGTGGTGCGACGGAAATCCGCGTACGCGGCCTGCAGTTCCTCGATGGTGGCCGCGTGGGTCCAGATCATGAAGTCCGCGTCGGCGCGCAGGCCGGCGACGTCGTAGATCCCGCGAACCACGACGCCCTTGTCTTCGAGACCCTCGAAGAACAAGCGGGCGTCCTTGACCGCAGCTTCCCGATCATCGCCCAGCACACCGGGTTCCACCTGGAACACGGAGAACATGAGGTAACGGATTTCAGAGTTCAGTTTGTCGAAATCAAGGCGTGCCATGGGTCTATCGTGCCACTCGCTCGAATATCCGTGTAGCCGCCGTCGTGCCGACTGCGACACACGCCGGAACCCCGACGCCGTGCAGCCACGACCCGGCCAGGGCGAGGCCGTCGAACTGCGTCATCCCGGACTCGATTTCAGCCACGATTTCCGTGTGACCTGGGGCGTATTGGGGAAGACCTCCGTGCCACCGCTGTACGAAGGTCGCGCCTGGCTCCTCGGTGATTCCGGTCACGGTCTCGAGATCGGCGCGCGCGAAGTCGATCAACTCGCCATCCGACCGGTCGACGATCTCCGATGCACCGAATCGACCGAACGACACCCGAACGAGGTGCTCACCGCGATCAGCGAGGTGTGTCCACTTTCGACTCGACAGCGTGAACGCCTTGGCGGTCAGGTCGGCGTCGGTGGCTACCAGGATCCCTGAATTCTGCGGAAGTTCGACCTGCCCGGACAACCGGAGCGCCACCACCGCGGACGACGCCAGTTCGATCCGAGCGACGGTACTCGCAACATCCGCATCGACTCCGGCCAACAGCGCCGCTGCGCGCGGCGCCGGGACGGCCAGAATCACCGCGTCGACGCTTCCGAGCGGATCGACGTTCCAACCAGCCCCGTCGCTGCGCAACCCAGAAGCCTCGCCGCGGACGAAGGTCGCGTCGGCGGCCTGCTGCAGCGCATCGAGCAGGATGCCGTACCCGTCTCTGAGCGCTCCGAACACCGGCCCCGGTGCAGGCGTCGGCAATGCGGCTGCGACTGCATCCGTGAGGCTCCGAGAGCCCGCATCGAGGGCCGCAGCGAGTGTCGGCAAAGCTGCACGCACGCCGATGGTCTCCGCCAGCCCCGAATACACCCCACCGAGAAGCGGATCCACCGATCGGCTGACCACCTGATCACCGAATCGCTGCGAAACCAGTTCGGCAACACTGCAATCGGAACCGCGGGTCCACTCCAGCGGGACGCCGGCCTCGGCGGCGATGCGAGCCAGGGTCTGCTCGTCGACAAGATCTCTCACCGACTCCGCCGATGCCGGGATTCCCATCAGGGTTCCGGTGGGCAACCGACTCAGTGATCCCTGAGACCAGATCAACGGGCTCAGCCCCGCAGGGTAGACGATCTGATCGGTCAGACCCAGCTCGGCGAGAAGCGCAGGAACTTCCGGCCGACGGGCGATGAAAGCCTCGGCACCGATGTCGATCGGGCCACCGCCCAGATCAATCGTTCGCAGCTTCCCGCCCAGTCGCGGTGAGTCGTCGACGATCGTGATGTCCGCTTCGGAGCCCAGACTGCGCCGAAGCCGGTACGCGGCAACCAGACCGGAGATTCCTCCTCCGATCACCGCGACCGACGGCCGATTGGTCGTCACAGCGAGTGCACCAGCTCCACCGCCGCGGTGATCGCCGTGGGATCGGTGTCGGGAAGAACTCCGTGGCCGAGGTTGAAGATGTGGCCGATGGCACCGGCCTCGATCGCGCGGTCCCCTTCGGCGGCGATCCGGCGCACCTCACGATCGATCACCTCGGGGCCCGCGAACAGTACGGCGGGATCGAGGTTGCCCTGCAGCGCCTTACCCGGACCGACACGACCAGCCGCGACGTCGAGCGGAATCCGCCAGTCGACACCCACGACGTCGGCGCCTGCCTCCCCCATCGCGCCGAGAAGTTCACCGGTGCCGACACCGAAGTGGATACGCGGGACGCCGGCAGCGGCAACCTCGGCGAACACTCGCTCGGAATGCGGCAGGACAAATTCCCGATAATCGGCCAGCGAGAGCGCGCCGGCCCACGAGTCGAACAGCTGGACCGCGTCGACGCCCGCCTTGAGCTGCGCCTGCAGGAAGCAGATCGTGGTGTCGGCCAAACTTCCGAGCAACGCGTGCCAGGTCTTCGGATCGGAGTGCATGAGCGCTTTGGTCTTCTCGTGGTTCCGGCTCGGACCACCTTCGACCAGATACGACGCCAGAGTGAACGGCGCTCCGGCAAAGCCGATCAGCGGCGTGGAGCCCAACTCGGTGGTGAGAAGCCGAACGGCCTGCGCGATTGCGCCTACCTCTTCGGGAACCAGTCGCGGGAGTGCTGCAACGTCGGCGATGGAGCGAATCGGATTGGCGACCACCGGTCCGACGCCGGCAACGATGTCGAGATCAATTCCCGCGGCTTTGAGTGGAACGACGATGTCCGAGAACAGGATTGCCGCGTCCACGTCGTGACGGCGCACCGGCTGCATCGTGATCTCACAGACCAGCGCCGGATCGAAACAAGATTCCAACATGCCGATCCCGGCGCGGATCTCGCGGTACTCCGGCAACGAACGCCCGGCCTGACGCATGAACCACACCGGCCGTCGACTCGGAGTGCGTCCGGTCGCCGCGGCAAGCAACGGTGCGTCGGGCAAGACTCGCCGAGCGCTGTATTCCGCCGACCCGGTAATGCCTGAATTCATGTTGTCCAACCCGCTCATCAGTCCTCGCGCTCTCCGCCAACGTGTGTCTTCGATCGACTCAATGCTGCCACGTCCCACACTCGGGATCGGACACCCGAGCGGTTCGTGAGCGGCCACACACCCGAGCCACACTCGGTCGGCGCGCCTCCACCTCCCCGCCCGCATCCCCGACTAACGTCCTGACCTGTGACGACATCCGGATCGACAGCCGACCCGGCCGAGTTCCGTGCCGCCGTGGAGGCGATGACCGCTGCGCGGGTTCGGCCCGAGATAGAGGTCGGTCCCATCCGCCCGCCGCAGCGCCTCGCTCCGTACAGCCACGCGGTGGGGGCCGAGGTTCTCCACCCGGACTCCGACGTCGTGGCCGAGCAGTCCGAAGGTGACGCTTTCGGCCGCCTGATCCTGTTGTTCGATCCGGACGGCGACGAGGCGTGGAACGGCACCATGCGGTTGGTGGCGTACATCCAGGCCGATCTCGACGAAGCCGTCGCCGCGGATCCACTACTTCCCGAAGTAGCCTGGAGTTGGCTGGTGGACGCTTTGGAGGCCGGACCGGAACCTTTTGTGGCCCTGGGCGGTACGGTCACAGCTACAACTTCCGTGCGGTACGGCGACATCGCCGGGCCTCCGCGAGCCCATCAACTGGAGTTGCGAGCGTCCTGGACTGCAACTTCGTCCGAATTGGCTCACCACGTCGAGGCTTTCTGCGAGGTTCTCGCGTACGCGGCGGGGCTTCCGCCTGCCGGGATAACCACGCTGTCGCGGCAGAACGACTGACTCTTTCACTCGTTTGAGCATTCCCCCGGAAAAATACTAGAACCTGTTCTAGAATGAGTCATGCAACGTCTCAGCGGACTCGACGCGACCTTCCTCTACTTGGAAACACCGACCCAGCTATTGCACGTTTGTGGACTTGTCCTGCTCGACCCCACGACCATCCCGGGCGGCTACGACTACCGGAAGCTGCTTCGCGAGTTGGACTCGCGAATGGCCACCATGCCGACCTTCCGGCGCAAACTCAAAGATTCCCGTCTCAATCTCGACTACCCCGTGTGGGTCGACGATCACGATTTCGACATCGAGCGGCACTGCCATCGGACCGCGGTACCTGCTCCCGGCACACACGCGGAACTGGCAGAGCTCGCCGGACACATCGCGAGCCAACCGCTGGATCGTTCCCGACCGCTGTGGGAGATGTGGGTCATCGAGGGACTTGCCGACGGACAGATCGCCGTCATGTCGAAGATCCATCACAGCGCTGCCGACGGTGTCACCGGCGCGAACATCCTGGCTCAGCTGTGCAGTCTCGAACCGGATTCACCGGCGCTCGTGGATCCCACAGCACAGGGTGCGGGCGACGCGGGAACGCTGGACATCGCGATCGGCGGACTCATGGCCGTCATCGCCCGGCCCGCAAGAATTGCCCGTCTGGTCCCGGGCGGAATCGCCATGCTCCCGAAGTGGGTGACGCGTGCGCGAAAGGGTGAAGCGATGCCTGCTCCGTTCACCGCGCCGCGGACCTCGTTCAACGGCGCGATCACCGGTCACCGCAACGTCGCGTTCAGCCAACTCGATCTCGCGAAGGTCAAAGCCGTCAAGGACCGTCACGGCGTCAAGGTCAACGACGTGGTTCTCGCGCTCTGCGCCGGGGCACTGCGTAAGTATCTGGAGGACCGGGACGAACTGCCGGAGGACTCCCTCGTCGCCATGGTGCCGGTGTCGGTCCACGGCAAATCCGATCGTCCGGGCACGAACCAGATCTCGGGCATGTTCACGCAACTCGGCACCCAGATCGCCGATCCGGTCGAACGCCTGCACGCAATCAGCGATTACAACGCCACCTCGAAGAACCACAACGAGGCTCTGGGCGCGAACATGCTCCAGGACTGGTCGCAGTTCGCTTCGCCGGCGGTGTTCGGCGCCGCCATGCGCGTGTACTCGTCGCTCAAACTCGCCGAGCGTCACCCCGTCGTGTCCAACCTGGTCGTGTCGAATGTGCCTGGACCGCCGGTGCCGCTCTACTTCCTCGGTGCCCAGATCAAGGGAATGTTCCCGCTCGGCCCGATCTTTCACGGAGCAGGTCTCAACGTGACTGTGATGTCTCTCGACGGAAAACTCGACGTCGGCATCGTCAGTTGCTCCGATCTGGCACCCGAATTGGACCAGCTCGCGCAAGGTTTCGGAGCCGCACTCGACGAACTGTTCGACGCTGAGGTGACAACCCCGGCCCCGACTGCGACGTAGAGTCAGTGACCATGTCCGAAGTCACCGATGATGCAACCGAGCCCACCTCCGACGTAGTTCCGCTGCTCGTTCCGCGTGACGGAGTTCCGGACGTCATCACCACTGCCGCCGGTGTCGCCGACGCCGCGGCCGCGCTGGCCTCCGGCCACGGCCCGCTCGCCGTGGACGCCGAGCGCGCATCCGGATTCCGCTATTCGGCACGGGCGTACCTGATCCAGCTTCGACGCGAAGGAGCAGGATCGTTCCTGCTCGACCCGATTCCGACAGCGCAAGACCTGCAGCCGTTGGCCGAGGTGATCAACCCGTTGCAATGGGTGCTGCACTCTGCCGATCAGGATCTCCCCGGCCTCGCCGAACTGAGCCTGACGCCGGCCGAGCTGTTCGACACCGAACTGGCCGGACGACTGGCCGGGTTCGAGCGAGTCGGACTCGCCGCGATCGTGGAACGAACCCTGCGAGTGGAACTTCGCAAGGGTCACGGGGCTGCGGACTGGTCGACACGTCCGCTGCCGGACGCCTGGTTGAACTACGCTGCCCTCGACGTCGAAGTGCTTCTCGAACTGCGCGACGCAATGGAAGCCGAACTCGAATCCCAAGGCAAGCTCGAGTGGGCGAAGGAAGAGTTCGAGTACATCCGTCTGGCCGGCCCGCCCAAGCCCAAACCGGACCGCTGGCGTCGTACGTCGCACATCACCTCACTCAAGACCACCCGTCAGTTGGCGGCAGTACGGGCGCTGTGGCAGGCGCGCGAGGATCTCGCACGCAAGCGCGACGTGTCTCCGAGTCGGGTTCTTCCTGACTCCGCGATCATCGATGCCGCTCTCAAAGATCCTCGGTCGCTGGATGCGCTCCGCTCGCTTCCCGTCTTCGGCGGACCACGTCAACGCCGGTATTCGCGTATCTGGATGGATGCACTGGAAGCCGCGCGCAGGCTCCCCGACAGCGAGCTTCCGCCGAAAACCCCGCCCATCGTCGGGCCGCCCGCTGCCGGTCGCTGGGCCCGCCAGGATCCAGCGGCGGCTGATCGGTTGACCGCGGCGCGCGCAGCACTGTCGGACCTGAGCAAAGAGGTTTCGGTGCCCGTGGAGAATTTGCTCCAACCCGACCTGGTCAGGCGCCTGTGCTGGGACTGGAAACTGGAACCCGACTCGGACATCGCCGAAGTCGAGAGTGCGATCGAGACCAAGCTCACTTCCGGTGGCGCACGTGGCTGGCAACGCACTTTGACCGTTCCCGTCCTCGCCGAGGCACTGAACTCCGTGGTCCCGGCCGAGCCCGAAGTGGAAGAGCCGGAATCCTGACCTGACCCCGGTGTGAGGTTGGAGCAATTCGGCACGTTAAGTTACCGGTCAGTAATGGGCAGTAGTACGCTCGACACGAGGCCGGACGCCTGGCCGTGATCGCCGAACCAACGTCTCACCGCCCTTCGGTGCGGTGGGCAGCTCCATCAGGAGGAATTCGCGTGGCTCCATCCACAAACAACCAACGCAACGTCGTCTTCGTCGACGGCATTCGCACCCCGTTCGGCAAGGCCGGCCCGAAAGGCATGTACGCCGACACGCGCGCAGACGATCTCGTCGTCAAGGCGATTCGTGAGCTGCTTCGCCGTAACCCGCAGCTCGATCCCGCACGGATCGACGAAGTTGCTGTCGCAGCCACCACGCAGACCGGTGACCAGGGCCTGACCATCGGCCGCACCGCTGCGATCCTCGCCGGTCTCCCCGAAACCGTTCCAGGATTCGCCATCGACCGCATGTGTGCCGGCGCGATGACCGCCGTCACCACGACCGCGTCGGGCATCGGCTTCGGCCAGTACGACGTCGTGATCGCCGGTGGCGTCGAGCACATGGGTCACCACCCGATGGGTGAGGGCGCAGACCCCAACCCGCGTTTCCTCGCCGACCGCCTGGTCGACCCGAGCGCCCTCGTGATGGGTAACACCGCCGAGAACCTGCACGACCGGTTCCCGACCATCACCAAGGACCGCACGGACGCCTACGCCGTCAACAGCCAGAACAAGTACGACGCTGCCAAGAAGGCCGGCTTCATCGCCGACACCCTGGTCCCCGTCGCCACCCGCAGTTCCGCGGGCTGGGGTCTGGCCACCGAAGACGAGCCGCCGCGCCCCGGAACCACCGTCGAAGATCTCGCGAAGCTCAAGACGCCGTTCCGACCGGCCGGACGCATCACCGCCGGTAACGCAGCCGGACTCAACGACGGTGCCACCGCAGCACTGCTCGCCGGTGAGGACACCGCAGCCGAGCTCGGCCTGCCGGTCGGCATGCGCATGGTGGGCTTCGCCTACCAGGGCGTCGACCCCGCCGTCATGGGCATCGGCCCGGTTCCCGCCACTGAGAAGCTGCTGGCACGCACCGGCCTCAAGATCGAGGACATCGGACTCTTCGAGATCAACGAGGCGTTCGCCGTTCAGGTCCTCGCGTTCCTCGAGCACTACGGAATCGCCGACGACGACCCGCGCGTCAACCAGTGGGGCGGCGCCATCGCGTGTGGCCACCCCCTCGCTTCCTCGGGCGTTCGCCTGATGACGCAGCTCTCCCGCCAGTTCGCGACGCGTCCCGACGTGCGCTACGGCTTGACCACCATGTGCATCGGCCTCGGCATGGGCGGCACCGTCATCTGGGAGAACCCGAACCACGCTGACTACCAGGCAGGAGTCAACTAAATGTCTGATATTGCAACAGCATTCGCCGACGAGGTCGTGACGAACGCCTACACGAAGATCATCTCGGTCCCCGGCATCGAGGGCCCTTTTGCACTGATCACCCTCGACAACGGCTTCGACCACACCAAGCCGTCGTCCTTCGGTCCCGGCGGACTCGCAGCATTCGACGCCGCCCTCGACGAAGCCTTTGCCGCCAACCCGGTTGCCATCGCCGTCACCGGCAAGCCGTTCATCTTCGCCGCCGGCGCGGATCTCAAGGGTGTTCCCGCGATCACCTCTCGTGAGCAGGGACTCGAGCTGGGCCGCTTGGGTCACAAGGTGTTCCGACGCCTGCGTGAGTCGTCCGTTCCCACGTTCGCCTTCATCAACGGTGTCGCTCTGGGCGGCGGCCTCGAGGTCGGACTGCACAGCCACTACCGCACGGTTGCCGCCAATGCGGGCGCACTGGGTCTTCCGGAAGCATTCCTCGGTCTGGTCCCCGGTTGGGGCGGAACGCAGTTGCTCCCCAACCTCGTCGGCCCGTCGAACGCCGTCACCGTGGTTATCGAGAACTCGCTGAACCAGAACAAGGTGCTCTCCCCCAAGAAGGCACTCGAACTCGGCGTCGTCGACGTCGTTCTCGATTCCGCCGACTTCATCGAGCAGTCCCTCGCCTGGGCGTCGCAGGTCCTCGCCGGCACAGTGACCCCCGCTCGCCCCGAGATCGATCGTGGCCAGGGCTGGGACGACGCGATCGCTCGTGCGAAGGCGATCGTCGACGGCAAGACCAAGGGCAACGCTCCCGGCGCCGTCAAGGCCGTCGAGTTGCTCGAACTGGCTCGCAGCACCGACATCACCGATGCCGCCTCGCTCGACAAGGGCTTCGCGGCCGAGGACGAGGCTCTTGCCGACCTCCTCCTGACGGACGAACTCCGGGCTGGTCTGTACGCCTTCGATCTGGTGAACAAGCGCGCCAAGCGTCCCGCCGGAGCACCCGACCGCTCGCTCGCTCGTAAGGTCAGCGGCGTCGGCATCGTCGGCGCCGGCCTCATGGCCAGCCAGCTCGCGCTGCTCTTCGTCCGCCAGCTCAAGGTGCCGGTCATCCTGACCGACATCGACCAGGAACGCATCGACAAGGGTGTCGGCTACGTCCACACCGAGATCGAGAAGCTCCAGGGCAAGGGACGCCTGTCCCCCGACGCTGCGAACCGCCTCAAGGCGCTCGTCTCCGGCTCCCTCGACAAGGCCGCGTTCGCCAAGACCGACTTCGTCATCGAAGCCGTCTTCGAGAACATGGACGTCAAGAAGAAGGTCTTCGCGGAACTCGAGCAGTTCATCGCCCCCGAAACCATCCTCGCCACCAACACGTCTTCGCTCTCCATCACGGAGATGGCGTCCGGCCTCGAACATCCCGAGCGTGTGGTCGGCTTCCACTTCTTCAACCCGGTGGCCGTTCTTCCCCTCCTCGAGATCATCAAGGGCAGCAAAACCGATGATGCCACTCTGGCAACGGCTTTCGCCACCGCGAAGTCGCTGAAGAAGTCCGCCGTCCTCTGCGGCGACAAGGCCGGCTTCGTCTTCAACCGCCTCGTCACCCGCACCTTGGGTGAGGTCATGTCCGCCGTCGACGAAGGCACCCCCTTCGACGTCGCAGACAATGCCATCGCCGAACTCGGCATGCCCATGTCGCCGTTCACCTTGCTGGCCCTCGTCGGACCCGCAGTGGCACTGCACACCGGTGAGACCCTGCAGGAGTCGTACCCGGACCGGTTCAAGAGCTCACCCGGACTCGAAGCACTCGTCGAGGCCCGCAAGCCCGGCGTGTGGACCTGGGGCGAGAACGGTCAGGCCGTCGACCCCGAGGTCGCCGCACTGTGGCCGCAGGGTGACAAGGTGTCCACCTCGGAAGAGGTCCTCGAGCGCACACGTCGTGCATTTGCCGAGGAAATTCAGATCATGCTCGACGAGGGCGTCGTGGCGGCAGCCGAGGACATCGACCTCTGCCTGCTGCTCGGCGGCGGATTCGGATTCTGGAACGGCGGCATCACGCCGTACCTGGACCGCACCGGCACCTCCGAGGCCGTCAACGGCAAGCGCTTCCTCGCGCCTGGTGTTGCCAGCGTCTGAGTCAGTCGATCGACCCGTCACGGACGGCGCGCCTTCGGGTACGCCGTCCGTGGCGTTTGCGCAGGTTCAGAATAGGGTTCCCACATCGTCTTTCACGATGTTCTCGAGCGCACGCTCCGCGACGGCGGCGATGGTCATCGACGGATTGCACGCAGCGGAGTTTCCCGGCAGCAGAGCGCCGTCGAGCACGTACAACCCCCGCTGGCCCAGAATCCGCCCATCGAGATCGCACACCGAGTTCATGCAGGCACCGCCGAGGGGATGCCACGTGGACGGCAGTATCGCGTTCGTATCGGTGAGCAGTCCTCCTGCCGCGATCTGCTGGGCCGCAGGTCCGATGTGGCCTTGCTGGATAGCAGAGTCGCCATCACTCGGCCAACGGAGCACCGCCTCGCCTCGCGCTGAGTCGTACACGAACCGACCCCGGTCGCGGCTCACACCGAATCCGACCATCACCGTGCTGTGAGCGTCGAACGCCACCGGCGGGAACGACGCCTGAATGACGGTGAACGCGTTATGCGGGTCGTCCCAGTTCCGGCTGCCGTAGACGACCGGCCCGCCCTGCGTCGCGCCGAAATTCTCGGCGAGATCCGACCAGATGTAGATCCGATCGGCATTGGTCCCCCACCCTGCGCCGAGCTCGTCCGGCAGATCCGTGATCCGCCCCGTTGCCGCGGCGCGGACCAGGAGTTTGGTGGTGTTCATGCTGCCGGCAGCCATGACGAGCGCATCCGTCGTCAAGATCTTGTTCTCGAGAATCTTGCCGGAAATGTCGGTCCGGTCCACGTACACGCGCCACCGTCCGTCGGCGGCCCGCTCGACATCGGTGACCTGGTGCAGAGTCTCCACATTCACCAATCCGGTCGCTTCCGCAGCCGCAATGTAGGTGACATCCACCGAATGCTTGCCACCGTTGTTGACACCGAGCGCGCCGTCACCGTTGGTGTAAGACGGCTTCATCTCACCCCTCAATTCGGCCAACGCGAAGTTCCAGTCGATCGGCATCGGAATCTTCGACACGGGTAGACCGGAACGCGCTGCGTTACGCGCGAATACACGTGCCGCCTCGTAGTTCGGGCTGGAAATCAGTTCGTCTGGTGCAGTTTCCACTTGCAGCATCCGCGCCACCCGCGGGTAATGGACGCGGCCCATTCGTGCGTAATCGAGCTCCTCCGGAAAGTGCGTGTTGAAGACCGCTTCTTCCGGTTGCAGCGTCATCCCTTGGTACACAAGCGATCCGCCGCCCACACCGGCTGCGCAGATCGCGGTCATGTTCTCACCGGTCACCGTCTCCAACAAACCCGCGTATGGCTCGAAGATCGCCGGCCTGCCGAACAGAGTCGGGTTTGACTGATGCCAGAGGATGCGCTTGTCCGGACTGGCTGGGTGCGGAAAAGTTTCGGCATTCGGCCCGGTCTGCCACCGAATCCCTCTCTCCAGCAAAGTGACCGGAACCCCCGCCTCGGCCAGGCGAAGTGCCGTCACCCCGCCGCCGAACCCCGATCCGATAACCACGACACGGTGCACTTCACGTGTCAGCGGAATCCCTGTTGCAGCCCTGGCAGTGCGTGGCGCCATCATCGCGACTCCCACGGCGGCCGTACCGGCCAAGAACGATCTACGTTTCACTCCGGACATGACTGGTGCTCCCTCGAAGAATGTCGCCAGAGAATTCCGGGCACGCCAAAACTAGACACTCTGACGCTCGAGTGTCAAGGTTTTGGCGGAGCAGGCAAGGAACTACGAGGTCGACCGGATTGCGGGCCCGAGCCACCTCGAGAGAAAGGCCCGCAAGGAGTCGTCGGAATGTACGAGGTCACTGTCGAATGCAACAACCGAAAGCCCCAGTCGCACGGCAATTTCCACTATCTCATCCAACTCCGCCTCGGTGGCGAGGCCACGTTCGACCATAGGGGTGAGCATCTGACCAGCGAAAGGTATTGCTCGACTCATCATTTCGAGATCGAAGACAGGGTTTCCCCGCTCGGCGAGGAGCAGAGTCGCGAGCACCGGGTGAGCACGCACGGCAGTTCGCGCGGCAACGATGAATTCGACGACGTATTCACACGCCGTGTCGACCGACTCCACCTGTGCCGTGATCTCCCCGAGAACCTCGACAGCGAGACCGCCCATCGCCTGGGAGACGACCTCTTCACGTGTGCCGAAAATCGAGTACACCGTCTGGCGCGAGACACCGGCCGCGGTGGCAACTGCGGCAATGTTCACAGCCTCGAATCCGCCACCTTCGATCAGTCCGAGGGCGGCACCGAGAATCTTCTGCTGTGATCGCACGAGGAAAGTATTGCCCACCGAAACGGTGCACTGAGAAACGCGGTCCAGATCCGACTCCCCACCTGCATAAACGGCACAATCGGTTTCGTTTGGCTGCCGAAATTCAGTAGGTTAGGCTGCCCTTCATGAAAACTTCTGTTCGGGGCTTCACTGCCCTCGGTGCGGCTGCAATCGCGGTCACCGCGCTTGTCTCGTGCTCCTCGGATTCAGGCACATCCACGCCATCCCAAGGTACGGGCGGATTCCCCGTCAGCATCGAGAACACCTTCGGCACCACGACCATCGACTCGAAGCCCGAGCGCCTCGTCACCCTCGGATGGAACGCGCAGGACATACTGTACGCACTCGATCTGACTCCGGTCGGACAGCCCAAGTACACCTACGGCGCGGACGACAACGGCGTCATGCCGTGGGCGCAGGACTACTTCGACGCGGACAAGACAACGCTCTTCGACATGCCGGCCAGCGGAGAACCGCCGATCGAGTCCATCGCGTCGTTGACCCCCGACGTCATCCTCGCGCCGTACGAGGGCTTCGAGGAATCCGTCTACAACCAACTGAGCAAGATCGCACCGACGGCCGCTTACCCCGGCGCGGCCTGGCAGACATCCTGGCAGGACCAGACCCGCATCGTCGGCAAGGCAGTCGGCAAGAGCGAAGAGGCCGACAAGCTCGTCGACGGCCTCGACGCGACTCTCGCCGATACCGCCACAGCCCACCCGGAGTTCGCCGGAAAGACATTGGCAGTGGTCAACTTCGACACCGATTCGAGCAACATCAACGTCTATCTGCCCACTGATCCGCGGGTCCAGGTGCTGACCGAACTCGGGTTCGTCAACGCACCGGGCGTCGAGAAGCTAGCCGCGGACAATGCAGGTGGATCGTTCTTCAAGACGATCTCCTACGAGAACATCGCCGACATCGACGCCGATGTGATCGTCGGCTTCACCGACGGCTCCGGTGATCCGTCCGGCATACCCGCAGTCGGTGGACTCGGCGCGGTCAAGCGTGGATCCACCGCATTCCTCAGCGACACCCGGGTCATCGGCGGACTGAGCAACGTCAACGTCCTGAGCACGCCGTGGGTCCTCGGCCAGATCACACCGACGTTGAGCGAAGCCGCAAAGCGCGCCTCCGCCTAGAAACGAGATTTTCCCGACAACCCTCTCCGGCGTGATCCGTATCGAACGGCTCGCCGGAGAGGCGGGTGACCCGGAAATTCATGGCGAAGGATCTCGAAGACATCGCAGCAAAAGCCGAGCGTCTCTCGGGCGAGTAAAGCGCCCTCACCTGCACTTACCATATTGTTTGCATACTAACTGCAATCAATACGACATTACTGTGTCAAGCTGATTCTCTGCGGGAATGGACTCAGCTGGGTAACGGCGCGTGAGTCCCCGCCAAATCTGTCCCGGTGGGCGTAGCGTGCAGAGTGCTCGCGGATGGATCGGCGCATCGGGGTGTCGACCGTAGGGCCTTTGAGGGGGCAGGAATGGCATTCAGCGGAACCGCCTCCGGCGGAGGATCAGGCGCTACTCGCGCCGACGTCGGACATGCAGTGCTCTTCGCCGGCGCCGCCGCGCTCGGCGGTTTTCTGTTCGGATACGACACCGCCGTCATCAACGGGGCGGTCGGTGCGATCCGAGACAAGTACGACATCGGCGCCTCGGGCACCGGGCTCACGGTCTCACTGACTCTGCTCGGCGCAGCACTCGGCGCCTGGATCGCAGGCACACTCGCCGACCGACTCGGCCGCATCCGCGTCATGCAGATAGCCGCGGTGTTGTTCATCATCGGCGCCGTAGGCTCCGCAATTCCGTTCAGCGTCTACGACCTCACGTTCTGGCGCGTGGTCGGCGGCCTGGCAGTGGGTTTCGCGTCAGTCATCGCCCCGGCCTATATCGCGGAGATCTCCCCCGCCGCGATTCGCGGACGTCTCGGCTCGATGTACCAACTGGCGATCGTTCTCGGAATCGCCGTGTCGCAGTTGGTCAATTACGCCCTCCAGGCCGCGGCCGGTGGTGATCGCAATCAGATCGCAGGCCTCGAAGCCTGGCAGTGGATGCTGATGCTCGAGGCGGTTCCCGCAGTCCTGTACCTGATCATGACAACCACGATTCCCGAATCTCCACGGTTCCTCGTGGCGCAGGGCAAGGACGATCGTGCTCGCAAGATCATCTCCGATCTCGAAGGTGGAGATCACGACGCCGTCACCGAACGTATGAACGAGATCCGCGAATCTCTGACGGAGAAGCAAGCCAAGACCACAGTCCGCCAACTCTTCTCGAAGCGGCTCGGGGTCTCCCATCTGGTGTGGGTCGGTATTGCACTCGCCGCATTGCAGCAGTTGGTCGGTATCAACGTGATCTTCTACTACTCGAGCACCCTCTGGCAGGCGGTCGGATTCGGCGCCGACCGATCCCTGCTGATCAGCGTCGTGAGCGCCTTGGTCAACATCGTCGGTACATTTGTCGCCATCGCCGTCATCGACCGGGTCGGTCGAAAGCCGCTGTTGTTGGTCGGTTCCGCCGGTATGGCCATCTCACTGGGCACCGCGGCGTTCTGTTTCCATTCGGCAACAGTGACGAAGAACGAGATCGGCGAATCTGTGGCCACGCTGACCGGAGCGAACGCGACTATCGCACTTATCGGTGCGAACGCATTCGTATTCTTCTTCGCTCTGTCCTGGGGCCCGGTGGTCTGGGTGTTGATCTCCGAGATGTTCCCCAACCGCGTGCGTGCTGCAGCAGTAGGAATTGCGACCGCCACCAACTGGGTCGCGAACTTCCTGGTGTCCTGGACGTTCCCGGCACTGGCCGATTGGAATCTGTCGTACACCTACGCCGGCTACGCCGTCATGGCAGTGTTGTCGCTGTTCGTCGTCCTGAGGTTCGTGAAGGAAACGCGAGGCAGCACACTCGAATCCGTCCAGTAGCGAGCTCTCACGATTTCACCGAAAGCGGTGGCCCTCGGATTGATCCGTGGGCCACCGCTTTTCGAGATCGTAGTGAAGATTATCGTGAGACGAGCTGTCAGCCTTGCGCGACTTCGCCCTGAGCCGAAGCCGAGGACGCGTCTTCCTGGACGTGGACGCCGACGCTACCCATCCCCGCCACCCAGCCGGTGATCTTGCGGGAGAGGTCCTGAGCCGTGAGTCCGAGTTCCTTGTGGATGGCTTCGCGGCTGGCGTGATCGAGGAACTGCTGGGGAACGCCCATGTCGCGGCACGACGTGTGCACTCCGGCTGCCCGCATCGCGGCCGAGACCGTCGAACCGATGCCGCCGTGCAGACCACCGTCTTCGATGGTGACCACGAGGGCGTACTTGTCCGCCATCTTCACCAGCGAATCCGCGACCGGCAGAACCCACCGCGGATCGACGACGGCAACCGAGATGCCCTGCTTGTCCAGCCGCTCGGCAATCTCGAGTGCCAGGGATGCAAACGGGCCCACCGCGACGAGGAGCACGTCGCCGCGCTCACCCTCGCTGGACTTGAGAACGTCGACCATTCCGTCGAGTCGCTTCACGGCCGGAATCGCTTCGGGTACAGCGCCCTTCGGGAAACGAACGACGGTTGGGCCGTCGTCGACGAGAAGTGCCTCGTCCAGTTCTTCGCGCAGTGTGTCGGCGTCGCGCGGTGCCGCGACACGGATCCCGGGGATGATTCCGAGCAGCGAAAGATCCCAGACCCCGTTATGGCTGGCACCATCGACTCCGGTGACCCCGGCGCGGTCGAGCACGACTGTCACCGGTTGTTTGAGCAGAGCGACGTCCATCAACAACTGGTCGAAAGCCCGATTGAGGAAGGTCGAGTAGATAGCAACGACGGGGTGAAGTCCGCCCAGTGCAAGACCGGCGGCCGAGGTCATCGCGTGCTGCTCGGCGATACCGACGTCGAACATGCGGTCGGGGAACTTCTCACCGAATGCCGCGAGGCCGGTGGGCCCGGCCATGGCCGCGGTGATGGCGACGATGTCCTCACGACGCGAAGCCTGCTCGATCAATGCGGCCGAGAAGACCGACGTCCAGTCCGGCGCGGACGACTTGGTGCCGCGACCGGTGACGGGATCGATGACGCCGGTGGCATGCATCTGATCGGCCACGTCGTTCTCGGCGTGTGCGTAACCGTTGCCCTTACGCGTGACGGCATGCACGATGACCGGTCCGCCGTAGGCCTTTGCCCGGCGCAATGCCGATTCCATGGCGGCTTCGTCGTGTCCGTCCACCGGTCCGAGATACTTGATACCCAGATCGGTGAACATGACCTGAGGGCTGACCGCGTCCTTGAGACCGGCCTTCATCCCATGCAGGACGGAGTAGGCAGTGCGCCCGACCCAGGGCAGTCTCTTGACCATGCGTCGGCCGCTGTCGAGGGCGCGCTCGTAACTCGGCGCAGTGCGCAGTGCCGAGAGATGGTCGGCGAGTCCGCCGATGGTCGGTGCGTACGAGCGACCGTTGTCGTTGACGACGATCACCACCGAACGGTCTTTGCCTGCCGCGATGTTGTTGAGAGCTTCCCAACACATTCCGCCGGTCAGCGCGCCGTCACCGACGACGGCAACTACATGGCGATTCTGACCCGTCAACGCGAAGGCCTTCGCGAGGCCGTCGGCATAGGACAGCGCGGCGGAAGCGTGAGAGGACTCGACCCAGTCGTGTTCGCTCTCGGCGCGGCACGGATACCCGGACAGTCCGCCCTGCTTACGCAGAGTGTCGAACTGATCCTGACGACCGGTGAGGATCTTGTGTACATAGGCCTGATGGCCCGTGTCGAAGATGATCGCGTCCTGCGGCGAGTCGAAAATTCGGTGCAGTGCGAGGGTCAACTCCACGACGCCCAAGTTGGGCCCGAGGTGACCACCGGTCGCAGCGACCTTCAGCACGAGGAACTCACGAATCTCGTCGGCCAACTCCGTCATCTCGGCGTGGCTCAACTGACGTAGATCGTCAGGACCCTGAATGCGGGCAAGAACACCCAACGAGATCGCTCCCTCCGTGCTTCACAGCTGCACCGGTGCGCGCCGCGGCTGTCTTCGCGACAGTGCTGCCAGTCTACGGAGCGTTCCGGCGAACCGACACGCGGACTCGGCCCGATTCCGGTGTGACTTCGCGTAACAGCGAAATCCCGCGGATCGCTCGTGATCGCAATCACAGACAAATGGGATCCGTTGCGATCGACTCGGCAACTCTTGTTCCACAAAACGACCGCCATGTCAGCTTAAGGTCGACGTATGGGAACTGTGGTCGACGACCTGATAACGCGAGTGTTCGACGAAGTCCGATCACTCGACGAAGGCGAGTTGGCCGACTACATTCCCGAACTCGCGGCGGTCGCCCCCGATTCGTTCGGAATCTGCATCGCCACCGTAGACGGTTACGTCTACGAGATCGGTGACTCGCGAATCCCGTTCACCATTCAGTCGATCTCGAAGCCCTTCACCTACGCCTTGGCTCTCGCCGATCGAGGAAGCGAGGCGGTTGCCGCGAAAATCGACGTCGAACCATCCGGCGAGCCGTTCAACGAAATCAGCCTCGACCCGCTCACCGAACGGCCACGAAACCCCATGATCAATGCCGGGGCGATCACCGCTGCATCACTGGTTGCCGGACCGAATCCCGAGGCCCGCTTCGAGCGCATCCGCTCGGCGTACTCGCGATACGCAGGCCGCGAGCTGACCTTCAACGAAGCCGTCTACACCTCCGAGGCCCGCACCGGTCACCGCAACCGTGCGATCGGCCACATGCTGCGATCCTTCGACGTCATCACCGGCAATCCCGACGAGGCCGTCGACCTGTACTTCCGTCAGTGTTCGATCGACGTGACCTGCCGTGATCTGAGTCTGATGGCTGCGACGATGGCGAACAACGGCGTCAATCCGCTCACCCACGAGCGTGCGCTGGCACCCGCAGGCGTCGAACAGGTCCTCAGTGTCATGGCAACCTGCGGGATGTACGACGGCGCCGGCAAGTGGCTGGTGGAGGTCGGATTGCCGGCCAAGAGCGGCGTCGGCGGCGGAGTGCTGGCGGTTCTGCCGGGCCAGATCGGCATCGCCGTGTACTCCCCCAGGCTCGACGTTCACGGCAACAGTGTTCGCGGAGTTGCGTCTGCCCGCGCGCTGTCGAAGGAACTCGAACTGCACTTCCTCCACGTGACGCGGGCGTCACGCTCGTCGATCCGGGCCAGATACAGCGTCATCGAAGCACCGTCGCGAGTACGACGCACCCCGACCGAACAAGCCGTGCTCGACGACGTCGGCAAGCGCAGCCGGGTCTACGAACTGCACGGCGATCTCCTCTTCACCGGTGCCGAATCGGCGGTCCGCGAAATCGGCTCGGTGGACGAGGGCCTCGAAGTTGTCGTCATCGACGTCCGCCGCGTCGACGACGCCAGCGACGTCGCAGTACGCATGATCACCGCGCTGCAGGTTCAACTGGCCGAGCAGGCTTGTGCTGTGGCCGTCGTCGATCCGCAAGGACTGCTGGGACAACGAAGTTCGAGCATCGACCCCGCCAGACGAAGTGGTCGGGTTTTTGCCGATCTCGATTCCGCCATGCAGTGGTGCGAAGACACGCTGCTTGCGGTGCATTGTGAGGCCGATCGGCAGGCGTCGACGATCTCGATCGAGGACCACCCAGTTCTCGATGCTCTGTCCGCGGCGCAGATCGAGGGATTCTCCGCAGAACTGGAGACGCGAACCTATGCCCGCGGCGAGAAGATCGCCCGCCGAGGCGAAGCGGCCTCGGGGTTCTATCTGATTCTCAGCGGCCAGGTCAGCACCATGTTCACCGACGCGCACGGGGTCGAGCACCGCATCACGACGCTCTCCGCCGGAATGACGTTCGGCGAGATGACGATGTTCCTCGACACTCCGTTCCTCAACGACATCCGCGCCGATTCCACGGTCACCGTGGCCGTCCTGACTCCGGAGCGATATGCAGAACTGACCGCGCAGGCACCCGAGTTGAAACTTGCGCTTCTCGAACGACTGGCGGCGGGCGCCTACGAGCAATTGGACCTGATGTTGCGGAGTGTCATATCCGCCGGACGAATCGGATAGGAACCACACGTGCCCACCACCGCCTTCACCTCGGAGCCGTCCACTGTCACGGTGACCGGAACCGCCACTGCAACAGCTGTTCCCGACATCGTGCGATTGACGATCGGAGTATCGGTGACACAGACGGCCGTTTCCGACGCGTTCGACGCCGTCGCGCGTCTGTCCAGTGCCCTGACCGAGACCCTGCACGCGCGCGGTGTGCGCGGAGCGGACCTCACCACCGCCGGGCTGAGCGTCCATCCGCAGACTCACTGGAGCGACGGAGGCCGCCAGGAGACAACAGGATTCACGGCATCGACAACTTTCCGAGTCGTACTGCGAGAGCTGGAGCCGGAAGCGGCGAACTCCCCCGCTGCCGTCATCGCGGCATGTGTATCGGTGGGTGGCGACGCGATTCGGCTCGACGGACTGGAGTTCGATCTCGACGACCGCAGCGATCTGGCGACAAGAGCACGCGAATTGGCCTGGACGGCAGCCGAATCGAAGGCCAGACAGTTCGCAGACCTGGCAGACAAAGATCTGGTCGAAGTCCTCGAGGTGCTCGAGGACTTCGACCAGATCGTGCCGATGCGCGGACGTGTCGC
The DNA here is from genome assembly GCF_044908235.1 of Rhodococcus sp. 27YEA6. Lineage (NCBI taxonomy): Bacteria > Bacillati > Actinomycetota > Actinomycetes > Mycobacteriales > Nocardiaceae > Rhodococcus > Rhodococcus sp. 27YEA6. Next base: position 452,503 of record NZ_JBIYCY010000005.1, read on the forward strand.
GGCGATGAAAGCGGATTCGGCCCCGATAGCCGTCGAACGCGGAGAGATCGAAGAATCGATCTCGGTCCGCGTTCGATGGGCTATGGCGTGACAACAGTAATTCAGAAGACGCGGCCGGCAGTAGACCAGCCGGGCTTGCGGATCAGCGAGTGAGGTTCTTCTCCTCGTTCTTCTCTTCGCGTTCTTCTTCGAACTTCTGCTCGGCGTCGGGGGTTGCCATGTCGATGGTGGTGCGCAACGGACGGTTCGGGATGAAGATGACCGACACGAGCGTGACCACGGCGACGACGGCTGCGACCAGGAAGATCCGTCCTGTTGCGTCGCCGTAGGCGAACCGAACGATCTGCGAGACGAAGTCAGGCATATTGCTCAGGTCGAGGCCGTCCTGGAGGCTCTTTCCAGCTACTGCCTGCTGCTCGGGCCGCAAGGTGGAGACCGAATCGACTGTCAGTGTCTTGACGCGGGTCGCAAGAATCGAACCGAGCACCGACACGCCGATCGCGCCGCCGAAGGTGCGGAAGAACGCCACGATACTGCTGGCCGCGCCGATGTTCTCGACGCTGACCGTGTTCTGCACGGCGAGAACGATGTTCTGCATCAGCATGCCGGTACCGAGACCCACGATGGCGATGAAGATTCCGATTGTCCACAGGCTGGTTGCGTGGTCGATCGTCGACAGCAGCCCGAAACCGACCAGCAGCAGAACTGCGCCGGCGACGATGAAGGGCTTCCACTGACCGAACTTGGTGATCAGCTGGCCCGAGCCGACCGAGGCGACGAGCATGCCTGCGACCATCGGAATGGTGAGCAATCCGGCTTCGGTGGGATCGAATCCGCGTGCGGTCTGGAAGTACTGCGTCAGGAACGTCGTCGCGCCGAAGAGGCCGACACCAACTGCGATCGAGGCGATGATCGCGAGAGCCGTTGTGCGCTCGGTGATGATCTTGATCGGCAGGATCGGATCCTTGACCTTGGATTCGACGAACATCGTCAGGCCGAGCAGGGCCAGACCACCGATGACGAAGAAGGCCGACTCCTTCGAGAACCAGGCGTAGTAGTCGTCCTGACCGGCAAACGAAACCCAGATCAGCAGGACGCTGACACCGGCGGTGAGCAAGGTGGCGCCCATCCAGTCGATGGAGACGTTGTCCTTCTTCACGGTCTCGACGTGCAGTGTGCGCTGAAGCAGGAACAATGCGATGACTGCCAGCGGAACACATACGTAGAAGCACCAGCGCCAGCCGGCAGTGTCCACGAGGACGCCGCCGAGGATCGGTCCACCGGACATCGAGACGGCCATGGCCGCACCCATGTATCCGGAGTAGCGACCGCGATCTCGCGGCGGGATGATCGTGCCGATGATGGCTACGACGAGAGCGGTCAGACCGCCCATACCGATGCCCTGGATGACACGCGCACCGAGCAGCAACGGAACGTTGTGCGCCGCGCCGGCGATGACCGAGCCGATCACGAAGATGACGATCGCGGTCTGGACCAGGACCTTCTTGTTGTAGAGGTCGGCAAGCTTGCCCCAGATCGGCGTCGACGCCGCGGTGGCGAGCAACGCTGTCGTGATGATCCAGGCGTACTGCGTCTGAGTTCCGTGCAGTTCACCGATGATCGTGGGAAGCGCTGTGGAAACGATGGTGCTACTGAGCAGCGCGGTGAACAGCGCTGCGATGAGTCCGGTGAGTGCTTCGAGAATTTCGCGGTGAGTCATCGCGCCCGCTTCGCGAGCCGATCCGTCACCTCCGGTACTTGCCCGGGTTTCTCCTACTGTTGCTGCCATGTGCCTTATCTCCCAATACTTTCTACGCCCGTGTGCGGAACTGCCGGTGAGGCCTGCCGATTCGATGCGCCGAACGTCTCGTTGAGACGTTGCAGCGATGTCACTGCGGCCATGGCCTCTTCCTGGCTCCAGTCTTCGAGCATGTTGCGCAAACGCGCCGCACGCCGCTGCGTGGTTCTCCGTAAAACGTCGTGTCCCTCTTCCGATACTCGGATGCGGAACGCCCGCTTGTCAGCCGGATCGGGATTTCTCTCGACATACCCAGCGTCGACCAGATCCGACATTTGTCGGCTGAGCGACGACTGACTGACACACAGATCGACGGCCAATTCGTTCTGTCGGCACTCCCCACGCGCCGCCAGCATGAACAACACACTGACCAGCGCAGGCGGCAGCAGGCTGTCTGCACCGGTGGTGACCGCGGCTCGCAGCGATCTGCCGAACATGAAGATCGTGTCGACGAGCGCTTGGGCCGTCTCCGGCTGTACCGACATTGCCTACCCCTGAATTCGAGTGGCCCGAACGAGCCGTGACTTGAAAACGGAAAACTACTTGCAGAACGAAACTATACGATTAGTTGCGTAATGCAAGCAACTGTTGTGAACGCGAGAAGCGTCACACCGTTTCAGGGAAAGATTTCGGGACGTCTCAGCGTTCGAGGAGCGCGATGCACTCCATGTGGTGAGTCTGGGGGAACGCGTCGAACGCCCGGAGGCCACCGATTCTGAAGCCCTGCTCCAGGTAGAGGCCGATATCGCGACCGAACGACGCCGGGTCGCACCCGATGTGGACTATCCGCTCAGCGCCCGTTGAGGCGAGAGCTTCCACGACCGGACGGCCGGCCCCCGCACGTGGCGGGTCGAGCACGACGACAGCAGGCGAACGCTCCAGATCCGCGATGATGTTCTCGACGCGGGCGCTGTGGAAGCGCACCTGACCGAGATCGGACAGCGCTGCCTGCCCGTCCGCGACTGCACGCGCCGAAGATTCGACGGACTCCACCACGCCGGACGGCCCGACAAGCTCGGCGAGCACAGCTGCGAACACGCCGACACCGCCGTAGAGATCCCAGGCCGTGTCCGCGGTAGCGGCTCCGGCCCACTCCCCGACCACCTGTGAGTACGCGGCCGCAGCGCCGCGATGGGCCTGCCAGAAACCGGTCGCGGCCAGCGCCCATTCTCGACTGCCGACGCGCTCGGTCACTGTGTCCGATCCGATGGCAACTCGGGTCTTTCGCGGGCCGCCGCTTGCCGCTCGGCGTGCCATCGCGCCGCGTCGCCCGGGCGTCCGCCGTCCCGTCTTGGACACCGCGGGTGCCGCGATTTCCACGACGTGCCGCTCGCCCGCAGCGTCGAGAACGACCTGCAGCTCGCTACCTGGCGCCCACTGCGCACCGCCGAGACCGTCGTACGCGCTCTGATCGATCTGGGTGCACCGCAGGTCTGTGACGATCCGGTTGCTGCGGTACGCGTGGTATCCGGCGACACCGTGCCCGTCCACCGCCAACCGGACTCGCGTGCGCCAACCCGTTCCGCCTCCGGTTCCGGGCAGTTCCTCTACCTCGACGTCCGATTCGACACGAGCCAGTCGCAGAAGCTGCTCCCGCACGACCGAGGTCTTCATCTCACGTTGGACGCTCAGATCCGCATGCGAGTAGTCGCAGCAGCCCGCCCCGCCCGGGCCGGAGATCGGGCATGTCGGATCGATCCGATGCGGAGAAGCGTCGAGAACGGTGATCGCGTCGGCGCGGCAAAACGATCCGCCCTTGTCCTCGGTCACCCGGACCAGCGCACGCTCCCCCGGCAAACCGTGACGGACGAACACGACCCGCCCCTCGTGCCGGGCGACGACGAACCCGCCGTGACCGGGGTTGCCCAGATCGACCTCGAAGGTCTGTCCGGTCCAATTCTCACTCAACGAACTACGCCTGCCATTTCGATGTTGCCGATCATTTTTCGCCGGTGATCATTTCTCGCCGGTGTCGTAACCGCGACGCGTGGCACCTGCGGTCTTCTCGATGTCGAGCGGCTTCGCCTTTGCCGACGAACTCAGCTGCCACGGAACGCTGGTCACCATCACGCCGGGCTGGAAAAGCAGACGACTCTTCAGACGAAGCGCGCTCTGATTGTGCAGGATCTGCTCCCACCAGTGTCCGACGACGTACTCGGGAATGAAGACGGTGACGACGTCACGCGGAGCATCGCGTCGTACACGCTTGACGTAATCGAGAACCGGCTTGGTGATTTCGCGGTACGGCGACTCGATCACCTTGAGCGGAACCGTCACGTCGCTCTTCTCCCACTCACGCACGAGTGCACGGGTGTCCGGCTCGTCGACGTTGACCGTGATGGCTTCGAGGGTGTCCGGTCGCGTGGCTCGCGCGTAGGCGAGAGCTCGCATCGTCGGCATGTGCAACTTCGAGACGAGCACGATCGAGTGCGTGCGGCTGGGCAGTACGCCGTCCCACTCCTGCTCCTCGAGCTCGGCTGCGACGCTGTCGTAGTGCTTGCGGATCATCTTCATCACGATGAAGATCGCGACCATCGCGACGATGGCGATCCATGCGCCGGCAGCGAACTTGGTGATCAGAACGATGATCAAGACGGTGGCGGTCATTGCCAGACCGATCGAATTGATCACTCGCGAGCGCTGCATACGGGCCCGTTGCGCCTTGTCGGTCTCGGACTTCAGATGCCGAGTCCAGTGCTTGATCATGCCCGTCTGGCTGAGCACGAACGAGACGAAGACGCCGACGATGTACAACTGGATGAGCTTGGTGACCTCGGCGCCGAACACCACGACGAATGCGATGGCAGCACCGGAGAGGAAGAGGATTCCGTTGCTGAATGCCAGTCGGTCGCCGCGCGTGTGCAGCTGACGCGGTAGGTACCGATCCTGCGCCAGGATCGATCCGAGTACCGGAAATCCGTTGAACGCGGTGTTCGCGGCCAGAACCAGGATCAGTGCCGTGACGATCGCCATGAAGAAGAAACCGATCGGGAAACCACTGAACACGGCTTCGGCGATCTGCGCGATCAAGGTCTTCTGATGGTAGCCCTCCGGCGCTCCGACCAGCTGTTCCTGCGGATTGTGTGCGTAGACGATGCCGATCTTCTGAGCCAGGATGATGATGCCCATCAGCAGGACGATGGCGATCGACCCGAGCAGCAGCAAGGTCGTGGCAGCGTTGCGCGACTTCGGCTTCTGGAACGCCGGTACGCCGTTGCTGATGGCCTCGACGCCGGTCAGTGCGGCACAGCCCGAGGAGAATGCGCGGGCGATCAGGAACGCGAAGGCAATTCCGTACAGATGCGAATCCTCGGCGTTGAGCGTGAACGACGACGATTCCGCGTGCACATCCTCACCGAGGACGTAGATCCGGAAGAATCCCCACCCGAGCATCAGGAACATGCCGACGATGAATGCGTAGGTCGGAATTGCGAACGCGGTCCCCGATTCACGGATACCGCGAAGGTTGACCGCGGTCAGCAACACGATCGCCGCAACCGCGAACAACACCTTGTGCTGCGCGACGAACGGCAGAGCCGAGCCGATGTTCGACGCCGCCGACGAGATCGACACGGCGACCGTCAGCACGTAGTCGACCATCAGCGCACTACCGACGGTCAGACCGGCGGTCGGGCCGAGGTTGACCGTCGCGACCTCGTAGTCGCCGCCACCGGAGGGGTATGCGTGGACGTTCTGGCGGTAGCTCGCCACCACCACAGCCATGACGATGGCGACGGACAATCCGATCCAGGGTGTGTACGCATACGCGGAAATACCCGCGACGGAGAGAACCAGGAAGATTTCTTCGGGGGCATACGCGACGGACGACATCGCGTCGGACGCGAAGACCGGTAGTGCAATTCGCTTGGGTAGCAGCGTGTGCCCGAGTTTGTCGCTTCGGAACGGCCGACCGAGCAGGAGCCGCTTGGTAGCGGTCGAGAGCTTAGACACGTGCAAAGCGTAAGCCGTCTCGCCCGATTCGGAGTCATCAGAGCCCCAACTTCACCTTTTGTCGTGACAACCGGCACGCGAGCGACCGTTGTACTTGCTCTTCCCGTGAGGGGCTGTACCGTTCGATTCGGCGTGCAATCGCGCCATGAGGGTCCATGAACGGAGTAGGGCGTGTATGTCGTCATCATGGGGTGCGGTCGAGTGGGTTCTTCCCTCGCCGCGTCTCTGACCAGGATCGGACATGAGGTCGCCGTCATCGACCGCGATCAGAGTGCGTTTCTGCGTCTCGATCTCGACTTCCCGGGAACCAAGGTTCTGGGAATGGGGTTCGACCGTGACGTGCTGGTCCGGGCGGGAATCGAGCGGGCCGACGCCTTTGCCGCGGTGTCCTCGGGAGACAATTCCAACATCATCGCAGCGCGAGTCGCACGCGAGACTTTCGGCGTCGAACGCGTCGTCGCACGTATTTACGACGCCAAGCGTGCCGCCGTTTACGAGCGACTCGGCATTCCCACGGTCGCCACCGTGCCGTGGTCGACGGATCGTTTCCTGCACACGTTGACCAAGGAAAGTCAGACTGCGAAGTGGCGCGATCCTTCGGGCACTGTCGCCATCACCGAACTTGCCCTGCACGAGGATTGGGCGGGCAAGCCGATCGCGCTCCTCGAAGGCGCGACCAGTTCGAGAGTCGCCTTCATCATCCGCTTCGGGACCGGCATTCTCCCCGACCGCAAGACTGTCATCCAGGCCGACGATCAGGTCTACATCGCCGCCGTGTCGGGAACCGTCGCCGAAGCTGTCGCACTGGCCGGCAACCCGCCGCCGAGCGACGACTGAGGGAGGCCGCAGATGACTGATCCGTACGCCGCCCCCCACAACAAGACTGCGACTGTGTTGCACTACAACGTGATTGGAAGTTCTCGATGAAGGTCGCCATCGCCGGAGCCGGCGCCGTAGGCCGTTCCATTGCGCGAGAGCTGATTCGAAGCTCACATGACGTCATGCTGATCGAACGCAAACTCGATCACATCGAACCGGAGTCGGTGCCCGAGGCGAAGTGGGTGCACGCGGACGCCTGCGAACTCAGCAGACTCGAGGACGCGTCGATGGAGTCGTACGAGGTCGTGATTGCCGCGACCGGAGACGACAAGGCAAACCTGGTCCTCAGTCTGCTCGCGAAAACCGAGTTCGGTGTTCGCCGAGTTGTCGCCCGCGTCAACGATCCCCGCAACGAGTGGCTCTTCGACGAGTCCTGGGGCGTGGACGTCGCCGTCTCGACACCGCGGATGCTCGCTTCGCTCGTCGAAGAGGCCGTCTCGGTCGGTGACCTGGTCAAACTGATGACACTGCGGCAGGGACAGGCCAACCTCGTCGAGATCACGTTGCCCGACAACACACCTCTTGCCGGAAAAGCCGTCAAGAAACTCGAACTTCCGCGAGACTGCGCACTGGTCACCATCCTGCGTGGCGGACGCGTGATCGTCCCGCAGATGGACGATCCCATCGAAGGCGGGGACGAACTGCTCTTCGTTGCGGCCGTCGACGCCGAGGATCAGTTGCGCGTTGCACTCCGCCTGGAGAATTGACCGACGAACACACTGACGACGAAAGGGAATCACATGGCACAAGCGCCCGAAAACACCGTAGTCACCGACAATCCGGCCCAGAGCCGGTACGAGATCCATGCCGACGGCGACCTCGCTGGGATCGAGGACTACACCACCTCCGGTGACGTCGTCTCGTTCAACCACACCGAGATCTACCCCGCCTTCGAAGGTTTCGGATTGGCCGGGGTTCTCGTCCGCCAGGCTCTGGACGACCTACGAGCACGCGGCCTCAAGGTTCACCCGGTGTGCCCGTACGTCGTGAAGTTCCTCGACAAGCACCCCGAGTACCAGGACCTGATCAGCTGAGATCTCGGTCTTCGCGCGGCTTCGTCAGATTCACCGAGCCCACCTCTTCGGACCCTGCGTCCGTGGCGGTGGGCTCGCTGCTTTCGGGCTCCACAACCGGTTCAGGCTCGACGATGCGATCGGCCTTACGCACAGCCCAGACCGTCACGAGCAGCACCAAACCGGTCAACGGCCAACCCATGCCGATACGCGCGACTGCGAGCCATCCGGTGTGGTCGGTGTCGTAGAGCTGTGACTGAACGAGATACCGCGCACCGAAGACCAACGCCCACGCTGCCGTCGCGACGTCGTAGAGCCGGACGGCGGAGCTGTGCTTGCGCCAGAGATTGCCGTGCCCGTTGAGATAGCCCCAGATGATTCCGACGAGGGGCCAGCGTACGAGGATCGAAATCAGGAAGACCGCACCGTAGGCGAGGCTCGTGTAGATACCGAAGAGGAAATATCCTTTGGCGTCGCCGGTGCGGTAGGCGATGAATGCGGAAACTCCGACTCCGAGAAAACCGGAAATAGCGGGTTGGAGGGAATCCTTGCGGAAGAGGCGCCAGGCCGCGATAGCGACAGCGACGCCCAATGCGGCCCAGATTGCCGCGGTGAGATTCCAGATGCTGTTGACCGGGACAAAAATCAGAATCGGCAAAGACGAATAGATCAGACCACTCAGCCCGCCGAGTTGGTCGATTACCGATCGCTGTTGTGTTTCAGTCACCTGTCGAGGGTGCCACAGTCACCGAGTTGCACGGTAAATGCGGGAAACGCGCCTATTCGCCGCGCAGTTCGTAGTAAGGGTTGAAGATCGCCTTGCGACCGTCACGCTCGCCCACACGACCGCGGATCAGCAGGGTCTTACCGGTCTCGATTCCCGGGATCCGGCGACGCCCGATCCAGACGAGATTGATCACCTCGGTGCCATCGAAGAACTCGGCCTCGATACTGGCATTTCCCGACTTGGGACACGCGTCGACGCTGCGGAGTCGGCCCACCATCGTGACTTCTTCACCGCGACGACAATCGCATGCCTTCTGACCTCCGGAAGCCTTGTTGGACTCGGCCATCTCCTGGGCGTCCAACTGGTCGACGTCCTCGGTCAGACGCTGGGTCAGTCGACGAAAATATCCTGCGGCGGCGGGTGCCATTGCGCGCTCCTGCGAACATGTGTGACGCAAGGGTTTCGCGTCACGTGAAGGGCTGTGTGATCGCCACTGTAGACCCATTACGAGCGTGTAACCACACCGGTCAGTCCGCGTCTCGGGGGCACCGGGCAAGATCAAGAGATGCAGAACTCGGAATTGGCGACCGTTGCCGTCGTTCTCCCAGGTACAGGCTCTGACGCCCACTTCGCGGACCGCGCATTCCGGGCGCCGCTGGAGGCTCTGGGTGTGCGCATCGTCGCAATTGAACCGGACCCTCGGCGTGTCGTGGACGGCTATCTGGACGCGATGGACAGAGCCGCGGACACGCACGGCCGAATCATCGTCGGAGGGGTCTCGATCGGAGCGGCCGTTGCACTCCAGTGGGCCGCCGACAATCCCGATCGAACCGTGAGTGTGTTGGCAGCGCTTCCGGCCTGGACGGGCTCGGCCGACGACGCCCCCGCAGCAGCGAGCGCGCGGTTCACCGCCGGGCAACTGCGCTCCGAAGGCTTGGAGTCGGTGATCGCTGCGATGCTCGCGTCGAGTCCGGCGTGGCTCGGAGCCGAACTCGAGCGCTCCTGGCGCTCTCAGTGGCCCGATCTCCCGGCTGCGCTCGACGAGGCGGCGTCGTACCACTCACTCGGCGAGAGCGCGCTACGGGCGGTGGGCGTTCCGGTCGGCATTGCGTCGGCGGTGGACGATCCGGTTCATCCCGCGTCAGTGGCGCAGGCCTGGGCGGCTTCACTCCCCCGCGGCGCAGTCGCCACGACGACGCTCGACATGATCGGGCGCGACCCCGCGGTTCTCGGGTCCACCTGCATCAAAGCGCTCGCGGCGATCGAATCCGATACCACCGCGAGCGCCTGAAGAAAATTCTGTTACTGACCCAATTGCTGCATGGCAGAACCGGATTCGCCGCTACGAGGCGGCGGGGTCGGCCGTGCTGGAGGTGCCGGCGGAGCGGGCGGTGCTGACTGCTGTTGCTGCTGGGCGGCGACCTGTTGCTGCTGCGCTGCCGCCAACTGCTGCTCGTGTGCGGCCGCCAACTGCTCGGCGAGCACCTGCGGGAGCACCACGGGCAGCGGTGTCCGCACCGGATGCGGCTCTGATCCTCGGTTGACGACGGTGTCACGCAAGATGTCCCGTGCGATTGCCACCAGAGGAGCGTTCGCGGCGGTGGATCCACTCGGACCCGCGACCACGCAGCGCACCATCCACCGGGGACCGTCGACGCCGATGAACCGCAGGTCCATGTTGGCCGTCACAGCAGCCAGTTCACGGCCCCACGGGCCGTTCTCGACGCTCACCGCGGAATTGTCGTCGCGAAGCGACTGCGCGAGCTCGGCAACGACCTCACGCCACTGACCGGGCGATTTCGGGGCGGCGTAGGCAGCAACCGTGATGCGGCCGTGCTCGGTGACCAGGTGCACGGCCTGCGGCGAACCGTTGGGCGCCATCTCGACCTGCAACTGCCCGCCGGTCGGCATCGGCACCAGAACGGAACCGAGATCAAGACGCTGACCGTCACGGCCTGCCGTCGGATCGTCGGAATCGATCTCCGAGATGTCGTAAGGGCCTTCCGATTCGTCACCGAACTCGTCGCCGGTGACTTCGAGATCGTCTTCGACCTCGTCGATCTCCACCGACTCGTCGTTCTCGTCACCGAAGAAGCTGGTGGTTTCCTCGTCGACATCTGTCTTCTTCTTGCGTCCGAACATGATTCAGACTCCCTCTCCGACTACCGCGCCAGGCGCATCGGTATCGAGTATCGCGTGCCCGCCGCTGGAACCGTAGCCTCCGGTTCCTCTGGTCGTGTCGTCCAGCGATTCGACTTCCTCGAAAACCGGAAGTTCGACTCGTTGAACCACGAGCTGAGCGATTCGGTCACCGCGGCGGATGTCGATGGCTGTGGCCGGATCGAGATTGATCAAGCAGACCTTGAGTTCGCCCCGGTATCCCGCGTCCACGGTTCCGGGCGCATTCACGATCGACAGTCCCGATTTGGCGGCGAGTCCGGAACGCGGATGGATCAACCCGACGGTGCCCACCGGCAAAGCGATCGCGATCCCCGTTCCGACCAGTGTTCGGTGTCCGGGTTCGATGGTGACGTCGCTGGTGGAGCACAGATCCACACCCGCATCTCCGGGATGCGCACGCTGTGGAACGGGCAGGTCTGGATCCAGTCGCTTCAAGGCGATGGAGAGATGGTCGCTCACGTGGGCCAAGACTACTCGTAGCGACGGACTATCCTTGACAGGTGCCCGAAACATCTCGACCTGACGTCGCCACCACAACGCCCCCGTCCACGACGCTGTACTCCGAGCGCCTGTGGGTGCCGATCTGGTGGTGGATCGCCGGGTTGGCCGTAGCCGGACTCCTCGCGGCCGAGGTCCACATGGGCCGCCCGGGGCTTCTCTCGTACCTGGCGTACGTCGTACTACTCCCGATCCCGATCTGGGCGGCATTCTGGCTCAGCCGGATGCGCGTCGAGGTGGTGGAGACAGCAGGGGTGAAGGAACTGCACGTGGGTAGAGCCCACCTGCCGGTCGAATTGATTTCACGGGCGGCAGCAGTGCCGGCTTCCGCGAAGAGTGCTGCGATGGGGCGCCAACTCGATCCGTCGGCGTTCGTCCAGCATCGCCCATGGGTCAAGACAATGGTGTTGATCGTGCTCGACGACCCGGAGGATCCCACGCCGTACTGGTTGGTGAGCACACGTCGTCCCGCTGATCTGCTGGCTGCGCTGGATCTCTGACCAGCGCGGTCACAGCAAAGCAGTACTTCCCGACCCTTGGTCGACCCTCGCGCTGACGGGTCGACCACCGGGAAGGGAGATCAGGCAGCGCAGTCCATGCATACGAGCTGTCCGTTGGCATCACTGGCCAGGCGGCTGCGGTGATGAACCAGGAAGCAGCTCGAACACGTGAACTCGTCTGCCTGCTTCGGAACAACTCGAACCGAGAGTTCCTCGCCGGAAAGGTCGGCACCCGGCAGCTCGAAGGACTCCGCGGTGTCCGTCTCGTCGATGTCGACGACGGCTGACTGCGCTTCGTTGCGTCGCGCCTTCAGCTCCTCGAGCGAGTCCTCCGAAACCTCGTCGGACTCTGTACGCCTCGGTGCGTCGTAGTCAGTTGCCATCTCGTCTACCCCATCCTCTTCGTGTATCCCGGTCCCGTGTGCGCCGAGAATCCGGTAGATCCTTGATGCGCATGGAAACCGCCGTGGCATCCAGATCATTCCCTGTCGCTGCATAACGCTGCAGGACTGGAATTAGTGCCCGGAAGTTCCTTCCGAGAACGTGATCTGCGCCTCATTTGGTTGTCATTTCGGCGTCCGGCCGATGCCCAGTTGAACGACCTGGGCCGCCAGACAGTAGCCGACGTGAGCACGAAAGTAGTAACCGAATCGGAAATTTCCGAAAAATGACTGCGAATTGTCACCAAGGCAAGAGCAAGCTGTGACCTTTCCACGATGTTTTCGGGCCGAATCCGGGTAGAAACAGGCCGGTAATCGGCCAACTGCCGTTTCGCAATCGACAAGGACTCGACGCGTCGAGCCTCGCTTCGGCTGTCTCGTCACATAGGCCCTCTAAGGTAGGCACCGAACGTCATGCCGGCGCCGCTCGGCCCGATGGCGAAGTAGAAGTTTCGTCAAGAAAGTCGAGGGATACCGTGGTTTCTCTGATCACCGAAGGCAGCTCTACCGATGACCAGGGACGTCCGTTCCGCCGTCGGCGCGCGTGGCCGGTGATCGCCGTGTTCGCGGTACTCGCATTGATCGGCAGTGTCTTGTGGGTCCGCATCCTGAGCGCCGAGGCGGAAGTCAGTGACACCGTCGCCTGCAACCTGCCGCAACCTTCGTCCGATCCTTCGGCAGCGGCGCCACTACCGCTGGGAACCGTCGTCGACCGCTCGAAGCTGCTCGACGTGGATCCCGCTCCCCTCGCCGCCACCAAGGTTCGTGTGTTCAACGCCAACGGTGAACACGGTCAGGCGGCCCAGGTGGCAGCGCAACTGAGCGAGTTCGGCTTCTCCAGCGCGCCGGACGTCCAGGTCGGAAACGACCCCGTCTACGTCGACCAGAACATGGAGTGCCAGGGTCAGATCCGATTCGGAGCGAACGGCCTCGCCGCCGCCAGTTCCGTCTGGCTGGTCGCCCCCTGCGCCGAACTGGTCCAGGACGGCCGCGGCGACGACACCGTCGACCTGGCTCTCGGCACCTACAACAAGGGCGCCCTGACCCCCAACACCGACGCCACCGCGATCCTGCATGCTCTGGCCGAGCAGCCCGCAAACGCCGAAGTCGCTCCGATGGACATCGCACTGCTCAAAGCAGCGCGCACGGCGCGATGCTGACAGGCCTCAGCTCGGAATCGGCTGATCTGCGCCGATCGAACTGAGCATGTGCGCGAACTGCTCGGCGATCGCCGGAGCGACTGCGTAAACGACATCGCCGTCGGCCGACGTGGAATTGGGCGCCGGGACGTTGATGACGGCGCCCGCTTCGGAAGCGATCAAGGAGCCGGCTGCCCAGTCCCACGGACTCAGTCCGTGTTCGAAGTGAGCGTCGACCCGGCCGGTGGCAACCATGCACAGATCCAACGCAGCCGAACCGATGCGTCGGATGTCGCGGACCTGCGGCAGGATCTGCCCGATCAACGTGCCCTGCACCTTCCGGCGATCCGCTCCGTAACCGAAGCCGGTGGCCAACAGCGCCATTGACAGCTCGGTCACCTCATTGGCTTGCAGGTCGCTGACGACGCCGTCGGCCGTGGTCATGGTTGCACCGCCGCCCCGATGCGCGGCGTACGTGGTTTCCAACGACACGTCGACGACAGCCCCGGCTACCGAGAACCCGTCGATCTGTACGGCCACCGAGATGGCGAACGCGGGGATTCCGTAGAGAAAATTCACCGTGCCGTCGATGGGATCGACAACCCATCGAACTCCCGCGGAATCGTCGGTGTCTCCGCCACCTTCCTCACCCAGGATCGAATCTGCAGGGCGCAATTGCGCCAGAAGGTCGCGAATCACTTGTTCGGTTTCGGTATCGACCACCGTGACGGGATCGGTGGGCGTGCTCTTCGCCGCAACCGAACCACCCTCGGCGGCACCGGAACCCACCAGGCCGAATACCTCGGGCCGACGCAAGCGGACGTGTTCGGCTGCGCGTTCGGCGACGGCTACGGCTACTTCCCGCAACTGTGCGGGGTCCAGAGAATCGGCGGAAAAGTCGGGCAACGTTCTTTCTGAAGGGCGCACCGGACCATCGCAACACATCTCTACCGAGGGGCACCACTCGAACGTCTGGAGGCGGGCGGTTCGAGAGGACGCGCCCGGGTCCTTGTTCGGGTTAGTGTTTGCAACGGTAGATCGTGACCTCGAATTCGACACTCAGGAGCGCAGGACGATGACAACCACAGGTTTCGGGATCGACGTCGGCGGTAGCGGCGTCAAGGGCGGCACGATCGACCTGAGCACCGGGGAAATGATCGGTGACCGCATCAAGATCCTGACCCCGCAGCCGTCCACACCCGATGCGATCGCGGGCACTGTCGCCGAGATCGTCGAGCAGGCCAAGTGGACCGGTCCGGTCGGCATCACCTTGCCCGCTGTCGTGACCGGCGGCGTCGCGCGAAGCGCCGCGAACATCGACAAGTCCTGGATCGACACCGACGCCGCCGCCCTGTTCGGCAAGGCGCTGGGCGGGCGCGAGGTCACCGTCCTCAACGACGCCGACGCTGCCGGAATCGCCGAGGACTCGTTCGGAGCGGGCAAAGACACCTCCGGCGTCGTGATCTTGTTGACCTTCGGCACCGGAATCGGATCTGCCGTGCTGCACAACGGAGTTCTGTTGCCCAACACCGAGTTCGGCCACCTCGAGGTCGACGGCAAGGAAGCCGAGCACCGGGCGGCGTCGTCGGTGAAGGAGAAGAAGGACTGGAGCTACAAGGAGTGGGCGGTCGAGGTCTCGCGAGTTCTGACCACCTTCGAGAACCTGCTCTGGCCAGATCTCTTCATCGCCGGAGGCGGTATCAGCCGCAAGCACGAGAAGTGGATTCCGCATCTGACCAACCGCACCAAGGTCGTCCCCGCCACCCTTCTCAACACCGCCGGAATTGCCGGAGCTGCGCTCGCATCGGTCGGACTGACCAGGCCGGCCTCCGTCGCCGGATGAGAATACCCGCACGTGAAAAGCGGAAAATCTACCTGTTACGGCCCGCCGTGACGTAAGAGTTTCCTGAGAGTCGTTACAATGGTGAAGTCCGGCTGCGCGCCGGCCAACAACCATTGACCTCTCCGCCGGATCACCACTCTGGCGTGACGCCGCACGACACCGTCACGAAAGGGCGTACGTGGCAGCCACCGATACACGTCAGACTGCTGATTCTCCATCAGAGTCAGAGCCACAATCTCCAGCCGTGGAGGCGGCCACCGTCACCGCTCCGGCAGCCAAGAAGGCTCCGGCGAAAAAGGCCCCCGCCAAGAAGGCAGCAGCAAAGAAGGCTCCGGCCAAGAAAGCTCCGGCCAAGAAGGCAGCAGCTAAGAAGGCCAGCCCCAAGAAGGCCGGCGATCCTGACGCCGAAGACGGCGATGTCGAGTTGGAAGACATC
Source organism: Rhodococcus sp. 27YEA6 (assembly GCF_044908235.1). Lineage (NCBI taxonomy): Bacteria > Bacillati > Actinomycetota > Actinomycetes > Mycobacteriales > Nocardiaceae > Rhodococcus > Rhodococcus sp. 27YEA6. Next base: position 467,908 of record NZ_JBIYCY010000005.1, read on the forward strand.
GACATCACGGACGGCGACCTTGCCGAGGTCGAGTCCGATGTCGTCGAGGTCGTAGCAGTCGGCGAAGACGAAGAGACCGCTGCAGAGCCGTCCGAGAAGGACAAGGCTTCCGGCGACTTCGTCTGGGACGAGGAAGAGTCCGAGGCTCTCCGTCAGGCACGCAAGGATGCCGAACTGACGGCGTCCGCCGACTCGGTTCGCGCCTACCTCAAGCAGATCGGCAAGGTCGCACTCCTCAACGCCGAAGAGGAAGTCGAACTGGCCAAGCGCATCGAGGCCGGCCTCTACGCCGTGCAGATCATGCAGGACCTCGCTGACAAGGGCGAGAAGTTGCCTGCGGCTCAGCGACGCGACATGAGCTGGATCTGCCGCGACGGCAACCGCGCCAAGAACCACCTCCTCGAGGCCAACCTCCGCCTGGTCGTCTCGCTGGCCAAGCGCTACACGGGCCGCGGCATGGCGTTCCTGGACCTCATCCAGGAAGGCAACCTCGGTCTGATCCGTGCAGTCGAGAAGTTCGACTACACCAAGGGTTACAAGTTCTCGACCTACGCCACGTGGTGGATCCGTCAGGCCATCACCCGCGCAATGGCCGACCAGGCTCGCACCATCCGTATCCCGGTGCACATGGTCGAGGTCATCAACAAGCTCGGCCGTATCCAGCGTGAGCTGCTCCAGGACCTGGGCCGTGAGCCCACGCCGGAAGAGCTCGCCAAGGAAATGGACATCACGCCGGAGAAGGTGCTGGAAATCCAGCAGTACGCGCGTGAGCCGATCTCTCTCGACCAGACCATCGGCGACGAGGGCGACAGCCAGCTCGGTGACTTCATCGAGGACTCCGAAGCTGTTGTCGCAGTCGATGCCGTCTCGTTCACCTTGCTGCAGGATCAGCTGCAGTCGGTACTCGAGACGCTGTCCGAGCGCGAAGCCGGCGTGGTTCGCCTCCGCTTCGGTCTCACCGACGGTCAGCCGAGGACTTTAGACGAAATCGGACAGGTCTACGGCGTCACGCGTGAGCGTATCCGCCAGATCGAATCGAAGACGATGTCGAAGCTGCGCCACCCGTCGCGTTCGCAGGTTCTGCGCGACTACCTCGACTAGTCACACCAGCTATGCGCACAAGAGCCGCTCTCCGGATCGCCGGAGAGCGACTCTTGTGCGTTTGCCGCCTCAGACCAAGAGTGTGTCCCGGAGTTGTGCGACATCGTCCTCGCTCAACTGAAGGCCGTCCCGGACGTAGTTGTCGAAGTTGCCGTACACCCGATCCACCGTGGCGAAAGACGTGTCCAGCCAAGACTGTTCGACGCCGTCGATGAACGCGCTCCCCGTGCGGGGTCCGGTGAGGTACTGATTGCTGAGCATGTAATCGGCGTTCACGTCGGTGCGACTCACGCCGAGGACGGTCAGGAGAACTGCGGTCATCCAACCGGTACGGTCCTTGCCCGCCGAGCAGTGGTAGAGGACTGCACCGTCGGTGTTCGCGACGTTCACCAGCGCGTCGTGGAATGCGCGGCTCGCCCCCGGATCGGTCACCATCAACGCGTACATCGTCGGCATGTCCACCAGCGCCGGGAGGTTGGCGGGGTTGGTTCCGATGACGTCGAACCAGTTGCTTCGCGCCCCGTTCGGAAGGCGATCCTGCGAGAGCGTTCGTTCGACGACCGTACGGAAGTCGTCGACCGATTCCACTCCGCGTTCGCTCAACGACGCGAGATCCGACGGTGTCAGCTTGTCGAGGGCATTCGAGCGAAATACCTTCCCCCACCGAACGGTCTGCCCGTCCGCGGCGTCGTAGCCACCGATGTCACGCGCGTTCGACGCACCCTCGAGGTGCAGCGATCGATCCGCGGCAACCTGCGCAGCTGTGGGTCCGGCGTGGTCGAGAGCGGGAATTCCACCGGCGAGCGCCGGGACCGGTGCACACGAGATGATCAGCGCACACAGAGCGGTCGCGGCGGGACGGGCGATTCTGTTCGACATCCGGACAGAATAGGACCGCAATCAGGACTTCGTACGAACCTTGATGTACAACGAGGCGACCGGTTCGATAACTCTTGCCGCCACCGGGCCGATGACCGCCATCAGGAGCACGTAAGCAGTTGCCAATGCGGCAAGTTCGGCGTCGACGGCGCCTGCGGACACCGCGAGGCCGGCGATGATGATGGAGAACTCACCGCGGGCGATCAGAGCGGCACCGGCGCGCGCCTGACCCATTCGCGCGACACCCTGACGTCTGGCCGCCCAGGCGCCGGTTACCAGCTTCGTGATCGCCGTGACCACTGCCAGGATCGCGGCCCATCCGAGGACTGGCGGAATGGAACTGGGATCGGTGTTGAGACCGAAGACCACGAAGAACATTGCGGCGAACAGATCTCGAAGGGGCTCGAGCACGCGACTGGCATTGTGCGCCGTCGACCCCGAGATCGCGATTCCGAGGAGGAATGCGCCCACAGCCGCCGACACCTGCATCGCCGAACTGATGCCGGCGACCAACAGTGCGGCACCGAGCAGCTTGAGCAGGAGCGTCTCACTGTCGGGACTGTCGAGGAGGGCAGAGACGTACCGTCCGTATCGGAGGGCCACGACAAGAACCACGGTGATGACCAACAACGAGATCCCGACCGCTTCGAGCCCGCCCATGAAGCTCACGCCCGCGAGCATCGCGGTCAGAATCGGCAGGTACAGCGCCATCGCCAGGTCTTCGAACACCAGAATCGAAAGCACGACCGGTGTCTCGCGGTTACCGAGGCGCCCCAGGTCGCTGAGCACCTTGGCGATGATTCCCGAAGACGAGATGTAGGTGACGCCGGCCATGACCGTCGCCCCCACGACGCCCCAACCGAGCATCAAGCCGACAACCGCGCCAGGGGTGGCGTTGAGGACGATGTCGACGATGCCGGCTACCCGCGAGCGTTTGAGACCGGTGACGAGCTCGGCCGCAGTGTATTCGAGCCCCAACAGCAGCAAGAGCAGGACGATCCCGATCTCACTTGCCAGATGGGAGAACTCGCCGATGTCGCCGAGCTGGATGAAACCGCCCTGTCCGAAGCACAGGCCGCCGATCAGGTAGAACGGGATCGGCGACATGCCGACGCGAGCAGCGAGCCGTCCGAGCAGTCCGAGCGCGAAGAAGACCGCGCCGAGTTCGATCAGTGCGAGGGTGGTTGTGTCCACGCGCCAGTCAGCCGTTGGCCAAGATTTTTGCCGCTGCAGCCAAACCGTCCGGCGTTCCGACTGCCACGAGAAGGTCTCCCCCGGTGAACGTGAAGTCGGGGTTCGGAGACGGGCTCACCTGTCCTGCGCGCATGACGGCGACGATGGACACTCCGGTGCGCGTGCGCATGCCGGTGTCCCCGAGGGTCTGTCCGTCGTAGCGAGAACCGTCCTTGATGTAGAGCTGTTTGGTTCGAATGCCCGGAAGGTCACGGTGCTCTTCCTCGAGCTGAGCAACGAGCTGTGGGGCACCCAGGAGATTGCTGAGCGCTGCCGCTTCCTCGGTGGTCAGAGGCAGCGAGGCAGCACACGCGTCAGGGTCGTCTGCCTTGGAAACGATGAGGTCGGTATGACCGTCCCGATGGGTGACGACACCCACGCGACGACCGGAAGACAGAACAAAATCCTTGCGCGTCCCGATCCCCGGTAGTGGGGTGACTTCTACGTTCATACACCAACGGTAGCGCCGATCGGTGACCTGCATCGCGGGAGGGCCGTTATCCGCGGGGAGCACTTCGCGGCGAGCGAACCGGCGACCTACCGAACCGGCGAAAACACGCCGTTCTCGCCCGGAAAATACTCGACGACAGCGGTGACGGCTGCGACGGGAATCGGGGCGTACAGATGCGGGAATCGCATCGATTCCGGGTCCGAGGGGACACCCGGTTCGTACTTGACCTGACCGACGAGCAAGGCCGGATCGATAGCCAGAAGGACTATGTCGTCACGGCCGGCAAAGATCCGATTGGCCGGGAGATGAACTTGCGCCGGAGTCGACATGTGGACAAATCCCTCCGCCTCGAATCCGTCGGGGATACGTTCACCGAGCTGTTGTGCCCGCGCCCACTCCTCGCGCGTGCACATGTGGAGCAACTCGACGCTCTCGTCGACAAGTGGTTCGCGTCCCGGGTTCATCCGCCCAGAATATCGGGCTGAGGTCGGCGATCCGAATCAGCTGTCAGCGAACAATCTTCACCCGAGAATGCCTGCCCAGCGCATTTCCAGTGAGACACAACACTAAGAAACGCCTTCGGGAACAACCCGTAAACCCCAAACGTCTGTAAGAGTGGATCTACCGCGCCATTCCGACGCGGCGGACCAGGCCCCAGGCACGCGGCCCGAATGCCGCAAAGCCAGTACGGAGGAGTCATGCCCGGAACACTGACCAGCCCACAGTTGACCGCTGCCGACCGGTGCGACCGGTGCGGTGCCGGAGCACGCGTACGCGCCGTGCTTCCCACCGGCGGCGAGCTTCTCTTCTGCGGACACCACGCAACCGAACACGCGGATCGACTTCGCGAGATGAATGCCGTCGTCTCCGAAAGCGAACCCGCAATCTGACCTGTCAGCCGGGGGTGGCCTCTTCACGAGGCGCGCCATGAACGCCAGAACGGGCGATCACAGTCACTGTGATCGCCCGTTCTGCCGTTCCGGGGCCGCAAGCACGCGAAGCGTGCGGGACCGGTATCGGCTGCTACCAGCTGCGGAGAATCGCGATGCGTTCGGTCAGCTGATCGACAGTAGCGATGGCCGTCGGCGGACCGCCGCACACCCGGCGCAGTTCCGCGTGAATGATGCCGTGCGGCTTACCAGTGCGGTGAACGTTCATCGCCACCAACCCGTTGAGCTCCTTGCGGAGCGCACCGAGCTGATCTGCCGTGGCCGCTCGATCGGATACCACTGCCGCCGTGGGTTGCGGGGCGGCGGCCTTGGCCGAGTTGGCCTCGACCTGCGTCTGCTGGCGTTGACGCAGCAATGCCCGCATCTGATCGGCGTCGAGTAGGCCTGGCAGACCGAGGTAGTCGGCTTCCTCGTCACTTCCGGCGAATGTCGCGGTACCGAAGGATGATCCGTCGTAGATCACCTGGTCGAGTTCGGCATCGGCGCCCAGGGACGTGAACGCCTTCTCCTCCTCGCCCAGCTCGTCCTTCTGCTTGTTCGCATCGGCGAGCAGGTCGTCTTCGAGGCCGTCCTTCTCACGATGCGGCTTGCCGAGTACGTGATCACGCTGGGCCTCGAGCTGTGCGGCAAGGTCGAGAAGCACCGGCACCGACGGCAGGAAGACGCTGGCAGTTTCGCCCTTACGACGCGAGCGCACGAAGCGCCCGATCGCCTGAGCGAAGTACAGCGGAGTCGACGCGCTGGTCGCGTACACACCGACCGCCAGACGGGGAACGTCGACACCCTCGGACACCATGCGGACCGCGACCATCCATTTCTGGTCGCTCGCACCGAATTCGGCGATTCGCTTGGACGCGGTGGGGTCATCGGACAGCACGACGGCCGGCTGTTCGCCGGTGATCGCTGTCAGGGCCTTCGCGTACTCGCGGGCCACTGTCTGGTCCGTCGCGATGACAAGTCCGCCGGCATCGGGCATACCGGTACTGCGCAGCTGCGCCAAACGGGTGTCTGCTGCTTGCAGCACGGCAGGAATCCAGTCGCCGGCAGGGTCCAAGGCCGTACGCCAGGCCCGAGTCGTCTGCTCGGCGCTCAGCGGCTCGCCGAGTCGAGCGGTGAATTCCTCGCCGGCGTTGTTTCGCCACCGTGCCTCGCCCGAGTAGGCGAGAAACACGACGGGGCGAACCACGCCGTCCTTGAGGGCATCCGAATATCCGTAGGAGTGGTCGGCTTTCGAGCGGAGCAGACCTTCCTTGTCCGGCTCGTACTCGACAAAAGGAATGGCACTGTCGTCACTGCGGAACGGGGTTCCGGTCAGTGCGAGACGCCTGGTCGCGTCGCCGAAAGCTTCACGAATGGCGTCGCCCCAGCTCTTGGCGTCGCCGCCGTGGTGGATCTCGTCGAGGATGACCAGCGTCTTGCGGCCCTCGGTCCGCACACGATGCTTCGACGGGTGCGAGGCAACCTGGGCGTAGGTCAGCACGACGCCGTGATAGTCACTCGAGGTCTGGCCGGTCGAGTTGGAGAACCGCGAGTCCAATGCGAGGCCGGAGCGCTGAGCGGACTCCGCCCACTGGTGCTTGAGGTGCTCGGTCGGCGCCACGACGGTTATCTGGTCGACCGTCCGGTCACGGAGCAATTCCGAAGCTACCCGCAGAGCGAAGGTGGTCTTACCTGCTCCCGGCGTTGCGACCGCCAGAAAGTCACGCGGACTGCTGGAAAGGTATTTGGTCAGTGCACGGCGCTGCCATGCACGAAGGGAACCGGTAGGGGCGCCAGGTTGGGTTCCCGCGGATTGAGCTCCGGCGGGTTCGGGCGACTTGCCGAACTCGGCTGCCACGGTCTCAGACGTCATAGGCCGCGCCTCCACTGGAATCGCACTGTTGTCTCGCGCTCCTCGAATTTTCATCAATGTCCGGCGACGAGCCTAGCCGCCGCCACCGACGAAAGCCGCACTCGAAGCGCGTACTCATGGCCGTTCTCACTCCGGCCGGCGAGGTTTCGCTTCTCTCGCATCCTGCCGACCTGCACGCGAATTGTCTCAGAAATGTGCGACACGTCGGCGCCATGGTTGGGCAACCGGGTGTGTCGTCAGGGATGCTGGAGACATCATGAGTGAAGCGCGAGGCGAGAAGTCGAGCGGAAGTGATCTGCACCACCGCAGATGGCATCCGCTACGCCGCACCGGGCAGTTGATCGGTCGAACCCTGAGCAAGGCCTGGGACGATTCCATCTTCGGAAAGGCGGCTACGGCCGCGTTCTGGCAAACGCTGTCGCTTGCTCCCCTGCTGCTCGGCCTTCTGGGAATGATCGGCTACATCGGTGGGTGGTTCGGACCCAACACCGTCGAGATCATCGAATCCAAGATCGTCACGTTCAGCGGAACGATCTTCAGCGAAAGCGTCGTCGACCAGATCATCCGCCCGACGGTGACGGACGTCCTTCAGCGCGGACGCCCGGAGATCATCTCCGTGGGCTTCCTGCTGTCCCTGTGGGCGGGATCATCGGCGATCAGTACGTTCGTCGACTCGATCGTGGAAGCACACGGGCAGCAGGATGCCCGCAATCCCATCTGGCAGCGCATCTTCGCCCTGCTGCTCTACGTGATGTTCCTGGTGATGGCGGTGTTCATCCTGCCGCTGGTAGCTCTGGGGCCGACGCTCGTCGGGCGAGCACTGCCGGCCTCCTGGTACGTGGTCGGATCGAATCTGGTCGACACGTTCTACTACCCCGCTGTCGGTCTGCTGGTGATCATCGGCCTCACGACGCTCTACAAGGTCGCTCTGCCGAAGTCGCTGCCGTGGCATCGGCTGCTCGCGGGCGCCCTGGTCGCCGGTGTGTTCTTCATGGCCGCCAGCACCGGATTGCGCTGGTACCTGGGATTCGTCACCAGCACCGGCTACACGTACGGCGCACTGGCAACGCCGATCGCGTTTCTGCTCTTCACGTTCTTCCTCGGTTTTGCCGTCGTGCTCGGCGCCGAGTTCAACGCGACGGTTCAGGAGTTCTGGCCGGCTCGTGCCACTCGGATGGAGCAGATGCGAGAGTGGCTTGCGGCTCAGAACACCGACGAAAAGACCGGTCCGGTCACCAACCTGACCTGGCACCTGGCCACCAGCCCGATCCGCATCTCGGGCGACAAAGCGGACCCGGCCACGGTCCCCTCGTACGGGCGGCCCCGCAGCAGACAAACCGAGAGCAGACAATCGGAGTCGCGCCAGAACTCGTGCGTCGACCAAGATCCCTGCGATGAACCGCACGCAGACGCGAAGAGCCCGGCGGCCGACTGCGTCGAGGCTGTCGATCCGCCGAGCTCCGGAAGTACTCCCGCTCGCCTGACCCGAGGTCAGTCGCCCTTACGGAGTCCTTCGTAAATCTTCTTGCAGTCCGGGCACACCGGTGATCCCGGCTTGGCGGACTTCGTCACGGGAAACACCTCACCGCACAGCGCGACGACATGGGTTCCCATGACGGCGCTCTCGGCGATCTTGTTCTTCTTCACGTAGTGGAAGAACTTCGGGGTGTCGTCGTCGGTCGTTTCGTCGGTGGAGACGTCGGGACGTTCCTTGGTTTGAGTGCTCACCCCTCCAATAATGCCGTCTCCGTCACAGCGGTGCGACCCACGGGTCGTGTGCAATTGTCGGCCGAGAGTGGAACAGTGGAGTCATGGCACGAAATGGCGCGTTCGGCAGGTCCGACGAGGCCGGGACTCCCGACAATCCCGTACTGATCACCGAAGCGCAGCAGTCCGTCGAAGAACAGCACAAAGCCCGAGTGCGCAAGTACATGATCATCATGTCCTTCCGGTTCCCGGCGTTGATCCTCGCGGCGATCGCGTACGGCATCTGGGCCAACGCCTGGATCTCGATGCTCATCATCGGTGCATCCATTCCGCTTCCCTGGATCGCCGTCCTGATCGCCAACGACCGACCACCGCGCACCAAGGACGAACCGAGTCGATACGACGGACGAAAGAAGACCGCAGGCGAGATCGAATCCGCGACGCACCACACCATCGAAGGCTGACAAGTTCCGCCTGCGAGAATGACAGGGTGAGAAGCGAAACGCTCCTGTCCATCACCCCTGCGCTGCGTGAGGCTCTGCTTCGCAATCGATTCGACACCGGAACCGTGCTCGAGGCGTTGGGTCCCGAAGTTCACGCTGCTCTCGGTCGAAGTGAGCCGGTGCCCGTGCGCCGCGCCACCCGAGAACTCGGGGACCTGGGCGTTCTCATCAGACTGTTCCTTCTCGCCGATGACTGCCCGGCGGGCGACGTCGCCGCGGCGCTGGCTCCGCTGACAATCGCGCAGTGCGTCGACGCCGGTCTGCTCGAAGGTGAGAACTTCGACAGTGAGAATCCGCTCGTGCGGGCCGCGGTGGATCTTCGCCCCATCGACGTCGGCGACGGCGATCGTTGGGTGATCTCGGATCTCGACGGCGGAATCCGTCCCAAGAAGGCCACGGCCGATCATGTGCTGGGCGTCGGGCATGCGTCACTGTCCTTGCTGCAGGCCACGCCCACCGCGAGGGTCGGCAGCGTACTCGACCTCGGTACGGGATGCGGCATCCAAGCCCTGCACGCGAACACGTACGCCGATTCGGTCACCGCAACCGACATCAATCAACGTGCTGTCGACCTCACGGCAGCAACCATGGCCCTCAACGGACTGGACGTCGAACTCCTTCAAGGGTCCTGGTTCGAACCCGTCGAGGGTCGAACCTTCGACCAGGTGGTCGCCAATCCGCCGTTTGTCGTCGGCGAGGCACGCGTCCATCACACGTACCGCGATTCCGGCCTCGATCTCGACGGTGCGAGCGAATTGATGATCTCGCAATCGATCGACTACCTGAACCCCGGCGGCACGGCAGCTCTGTTGGCGTCCTGGGTGCACGTCGAAGGGCAGGACTGGCGGTCGCGGATCGCGTCGTGGCTGCCGGCCCACGGCGTCGATGCCTGGGTGGTCCAGCGCGATGTCGCGGATCCGGCTCTGTACGTCGGCACGTGGCTCAAGGACGGTGGGCAGGATCCTCGAGATCCGGAAACGGCATCGAGAGCAAACGCCTGGCTGGATCACCTCGAAGAAGCCGATGTCGAGGGCGTCGGCTTCGGTTTCGTGTTTCTTCGCCGCACCGACTCCCCCACCGACCTGATGGCCGAGGACCTCATGCACGGCTTCTCGGACCCGCTCGGGGCCGAGGCGCTCGCTTACTTCGACCGTCTTGCCTGGTTGCGTGAACACGACGTCCTCGAGGAACGCTTCGTCCTCGATCCGGACACGGCTCTCGAACGCGTCTACCTCCCCGGTGACGAGGGATGGCAACAAGTAGTCACGCGTGTGCACCGCGGCAACGGACCGCACTGGCAGCACGAGATCGACGAGCTCGGTGCTGCGCTGTTGGCCGGACTCCGAGCGGATGGACTGGTGGTCGACGAATTGATCGAACTTCTTGCCGCGGCGAACGGCGAAGACCCGGACCAGCTACGTGAGGCCGTCGTCACAATGATGGTCTCGCTGGTTCGGCACGGGTTGGTGCTTCCCGTCACGAACTGAGTTCCCGGTGAGTTGCAGATTTTTGTGTTCTCAGCAACTTCTCAGGACGACTGGGAAATAACTGCAGGTCACGGCGATTTAGCGGAAATCGGCACGGGAACTTTCCCGGAACTCTCACACGTTGAACTGTGTGAGAGACCGCCGATAGGGAGGCAAGTCATGACAAGCCCCAGCACCACTACTCGCATTCGTCCGAGCGCCGCAGATCTGGACGCCCAGAGCCCGGCCGCAGACCTGGTCCGCGTCTACCTGAACGGGATCGGTCGTACCGCACTGCTGACAGCAGCAGACGAGGTCGAACTGGCGAAGCGAATCGAAGCGGGGCTGTACGCCAGCCACGTTCTTGCCACGGGAAAGCGCCTGACAGTCGCCAAGAAGAGGGATCTCGCAACGATCGTTCGCGAGGGACAGTCGGCACGTAGCCACCTCCTGGAAGCGAACCTGCGACTCGTCGTGTCGCTGGCCAAGCGCTACACCGGCCGCGGCATGCCGCTCCTCGATCTGATTCAAGAAGGCAACCTCGGACTCATCCGTGCAATGGAGAAGTTCGACTACGCCAAGGGCTTCAAGTTCTCGACGTACGCCACCTGGTGGATCCGTCAGGCAATCACCCGCGGAATGGCTGATCAGAGCCGCACCATCCGGCTCCCAGTCCACCTCGTGGAGCAGGTCAACAAGCTCGCCCGCATCAAGCGCGAACTGCACCAGCAGCTCGGGCGAGAAGCCACGGACGACGAGTTGGCCGAAGAGTCGGGCATCCCGGCGCACAAGATTGCCGACCTGCTCGACCACAGCCGCGACCCGGTAAGCCTGGACATGCCTGTGGGCAACGACGAAGAAGCGCCCTTGGGCGATTTCATCGAAGATTCCGAGGCGACCTCGGCCGAGAACGCCGTCATCGCCGGTCTGCTGCACAGCGATGTGCGCAGCGTGCTCGGGACGCTCGACGAGCGGGAGCAGCAGGTCATCCGACTTCGCTACGGTCTCGACGACGGCCAGCCCCGCACCCTCGATCAGATCGGCAAGCTCTTCGGCCTCTCGCGTGAGCGGGTTCGTCAGATCGAGCGTGAGGTCATGGGCAAGCTCCGCGTCGGCGATCGCGCCGAGAAACTGCGGTCCTACGCGAGCTGATCAAACAACACAGCACGTGCGTCAGCGCGCCACACCACTCGCGCTGACGCACCGCACAAAGCACCGGCCACCGCTACTTCCCTCCCCCTCGGGAATGTGCGGTGGCCGGTGTTGTTCGCTGTGTCTACCGCAGCCGCCTGGGCCCCAGGTCGATTGCGCTCGGCTCAGGTCCGATTCGGACACGTGAATCGGTGATCTCCGCGCCGGTAGCCGAAGCGAGTACCGGCTCACAGGCCAGTTCGCGGACTTCGGGAATGTCGTCGGCCAGCGCCGAGATGCGCTGGACCAGATCAACCAACGCACCCTTGTTGACCGGAACGGCGTTGCGGTATCCGGAGAGAAGCGGCGCGGCCTTGGGCGCGTCGATCAATTCCGTAGCAGCGTCCTCGGTGAGAGGCAGTACGCGATAGGCACGGTCACCGAGGAGATCGGAGATCACACCGGCAAGCCCGAACGAGATCAGCGAACCGAACGACGGGTCGTCTTGGACACCAACCACACATCCGATGCCCTTGGTTGCCATTTTCTGCACGTGCAGCAGCGGTTCACCCGACGCGGCCGCAAGATCTCGGTAAGCGAGGCGCACCGATTCCGGTCCACTCAGATCCAGCCTGACGCCGCCCAGATCCGGTCGGTGTCGCCACATTTCGCCGGTTGCCTTGACCGCGACCGGGTAGCCGACAGCATCCGCTGCCTCTACTGCTTCGTCTTCGCTCAGGACCGAACGGAATTCGACGACGGCGACCCCGTAACACTCGAGCAGCGCCGCCGCTTCCACATCTGAAAGCCAACGGCCAGGAGAGTTTTCAAGCCAATCAGCCACCATCTTCTGGGCTCGCTCGGAGTCGATACCCACGGGGCGAACCACCTTCGACGCAGGCTTGCTGCGCCACTCCGCGTATCGCCAAGCCCTCGCCAACGCCAGGGCGGCACGCTCCGGCCCCGGGTAGGACGGCACCGAACCGCGGGTCGGGTTACCGACTTCGTCACGAACTGCCAGGACGTCCGGCACACCCTCAGCTGCGAGGAACGTGGTGAGAATCGGCTTGTCCGAGCCTGCGACGGCGTCCTTGAGTGCTTTCGCGAACGGCTCGACCGGAATGGCTACCGGAGGAACGAAGACGGCGATGACGGCATCGACGTCGAACGACGCCAAAGCGTCGCGCACGGCAGTGGCGAACAGTTCCGGACTCGCCTGGGCGCCGAGGTCGACCGGGTCGCTGACCTGCAGACCTTCACTGCGGGCCGCGTCCGCAGCAAGGACACCGAGCGCGGTCGAGTTGCCGATGACCGCAAGCCGTGGGCCGGCGGGCAACGGTTGGTATCCGAAGAGCAAGGCGCAGTCGAACAATTGTGAAATGGACCCGACCTGAATGACGCCCGCCTGTTCGAAGAGGGCGCGGACGATCGAATCGTCGATCTCGACTCCGGTGGCGGCGAGCACCGGCGGAACCGCGTGCCGACCGCTCTTCACCGCGACGATCGGCTTCTTCCGCGCAACTCGACGCGCGATGCGAGAGAACTTCCGTGGGTTGCCGAAGCTCTCCAGATAGAGAAGGACCACTTCGGTGGACTGGTCGGAATCCCAGTACTGCAGAAGGTCGTTACCCGAGACGTCCGCACGGTTACCGGCGGAAACGAAGGCGGACAATCCGATTCGGCTGCGAGCGGCTTCGTCGAGAATGGCGATACCGAGCGCGCCGGACTGACAGAAGAAGCCGACGTTGCCTGCCACCGGCAAGACCGGCGCGAGCGTCGCATTCAACGAAATCGCCGGGTCGTTGTTTGCGACACCCAGCGCATTCGGGCCGATGAGGCGCATACCGTGAGCGCGCGCTGCATGGACCAGTTTGCGTTCGGACGAGCGCCCGTCCGGACCACTCTCACTGAAGCCCGACGAGACGACCACCAGCGCTTTGACGCCCTTGTCGAGGCAGTCGTCGAGTACCGAATTGATCGATTCTGCAGGTACAGCCACGACGGCGAGATCGACGTCGTCGGGGATGTCACGAACCGTCGGATATGCCCGAACGCCGTGTACCGAACGATGCTCCGCGTTGACGGGATAGACCGGTCCGGTGAATCCGCCGCGCAGCAGGTTGGTCAACACCGCGTTACCCACTTTGGCCGGGTCCGCTGATGCGCCGATCACCGCCACCGATCGCGGGCTGAGCACGTTTCCCATGCTGCGGGCCTCAGCTGCCCGCTCACGCGAATTGCGTACTGAAACAAGCGCTTCCGTCGGGTCGATCGCGAATTCGAGTCTCAGCACGCCACCGTCGAAAGAGCGGCTCACCTGATACCCCGCCTCACGGAACACCGTCACCATGTTGCGGTTCTCGGAGAGGACCTCGGCGACGAACATCGTCAGACCGTTCTCGGCCGCTGCCGCTGCCAGGTACTCGAGCAGGATCGGGCCGAGGCCGCGCCCCTGGTGTGCGTCGGCGACGACGAAGGCGACCTCGGCAGACTTTCCGTCACCGACGTCGAGCAGTCGCTCGTATCGACCCACCGCGATGATCTCGTCGCCGAGCATCATCACGAACGCCACACGGTTGTGGTGGTCGACCGTCGTGAAGTTCTTGACGTCGCGCGCCGACATCGTGGGGTACGGGCCGAAGTAGCGCAGATACCGGGTGCGCTCGGAGAGTTTGCCGTGGAATTCGACGAGCTTGTCCGCGTCTTCGGGAACGATGGGTCGCAACGCCACCGCTCCGCCGTCGGAGGCGAGAACATCGACTACCCAGGAATGGGGATAGGTGTGAGCGGGGTCGGTCTTCGGCGCCTGGCCGCTCGCCTCGCCGCCGGCAGCTTCGGTATCGGACTGTTCAGTCACGGGGATCCTCCGGGTCGAGTCCGAGTAGCGGGAACGAAGCGCGACGTGTCGCGATGATCGCCGAGTCGATACGGGTGAGTGCACGGTCCACCGAGGCGACACCTGTCTCTGGTGTACCACCCGGGCCGTCCCACGGCGTGTAGGCGACATCGCCGCCGTCCCCCATGGTCGGCGGGAGGTCGACGCTCGGCGCTCGCAGCTTCGTCGATTCCTTCCAGTCTTCGGGGACAGCGATGTCGACGTCGATCTCGCGATCGAGCGCTGCAGCGATCAAGTGAGTCCATGCCCTCGGCACGACGCGCACCAGTCCGTATCCCCCGCCTCCGACTGCCAGCCACCGCCCCTCGGAGTAGCGGTCGGCGAGGTCACGCATCGCCAAAAACGCGGCGCGCTGACCGTCGACGGTGAGGGCGAGATCCGCGAGCGGGTCCTCGCGGTGCGAGTCGACTCCGCACTGGCTGATGATGATCTGCGGGCGGAAGGCTGCAATGGCTCCCGGGACGACGGCGTGAAATGCACGCAGCCACAACGCGTCGACGGTTCCGGGCAGCACCGGGATGTTCACCGCCGTACCTTCGGCGGCCCCGTCGCCGACTTCGCTCGACCATCCGGTGTTCGGCCACAAGGTTGCCGGGTGCTGATGCAGCGAGACCGTGAGCACCCGAGGGTCCCCTAGGAACGCATGTTGCACTCCGTCGCCGTGGTGAGCGTCGACGTCGATGTAGGCGATGCGGTCGTAGCCGTTGTCGAGCAGCCACGAAATCGCAACCGCCGCATCGTTGTAGACGCAGAATCCAGAGGCCCAATCCGCCATCGCGTGGTGCATGCCGCCGCCGATGCTGACCGCGCGCCTCGTACGTCCCGAAGCGATTTCCTGCGCTGCGGCCAGCGAGCCGCCGGCGAGGATCGCACTGGCTTCGTGCATGTGCGGGAAGACCGGGTTGTCCTCGGTACCGAGCCCGTGGGGAACATCCTGGCCGCTCACACCGTTGTTCGCAGAGTTACCCGCGTCTTTGACCGCTGCAAGATATGCCGGTGTGTGGATTCTGAGGAGGTCGGCATCGGACGCGGCACACGGTTCGAGAAATTCGACGCCCTCGAGAAGTCCGAGGCTTCGCGAGAGTGCCATCGTGAGATCGAGGCGAGTGGGATTCATCGGGTGATCGGCGCTCCACCGATAGCTCAGGTACTCCGGACTCCACACCACGACTCGATTCGCTCGAGACGCCGCGGGGTCCCCGTCAGATCTGATCGACGCGGTCATGGGATCACGCTACTTCCTTCTCGTTTCGTGCTGCACACCACACTCGTGGCCCGCTTCGGAGACCGAGATCGAGTGACACGAATCCAATTCGGACACGCGCTGGACTCGCCGCGGTGGAGGCGGCACCGGAACCACGAACTGAACGGTAGAATGATCAACTGACGAAGGGGTTGAGTGTGAAGGATCTAGTCGACACCACGGAGATGTATCTCCGGACGATCTACGACTTGGAAGAAGAGGGCGTAGTCCCACTCCGGGCGCGGATCGCCGAACGGCTCGAACAGAGCGGACCCACCGTCAGCCAGACTGTTGCGCGTATGGAGCGTGACGGCTTGCTGATGGTCGCCGGCGATCGACATCTGGAACTCACCGACAAGGGTCGCGATCTCGCGATCTCTGTCATGCGTAAGCACCGGTTGGCAGAGCGCCTGCTGGTGGACGTCATCGGTCTCAAATGGGAAGACGTACATGCCGAGGCATGCCGTTGGGAGCACGTGATGAGCGAGGAGGTCGAGCGTCGGCTCGTCGTCGTTCTGAACAACCCCACGACGTCGCCCTACGGCAACCCGATTCCGGGCTTGGACCAGTTGGGACTCGACGGCCCGGTTGCCACCACCGAAACATTGGTGCGCCTGACCGATATTCCGCACGGCGCACAGACAGCTGTGGTCGTTCGGCGACTGGCCGAGCACGTGCAGTCCGATCCCGAGGTGATCGCGCAGCTGCGTGACGCCGGCGTCGTTCCCGACGCCAGGGTGACGGTCGAAACCCGTCCGGGCTCGGTGACGATCATCGTGCCGGGTCACAGCGGGTTCGACCTGTCCGAGGAAATGGCTCACGCCGTTCAGGTCAAGCAGGTCTGAGGAAGTAGATGAAACTCCTGGTCACCGGCGGCGCCGGTTACGTCGGCAGTGTGTGCAGCACTGTGTTGCTCGAGCGTGGACACGAGGTTGTCGTCATCGACGACCTCTCCACCGGAAATGCCGACGCGGTGCCTGCCGGTGCCGAGTTCATCGAAGGGGACGTGGGAGCGCTTGCCGCCGACGTCCTCGGCAGTGCGGGTTCACCGATTTTCGACGGTGTGCTTCACTTCGCGGCGCAGTCGCTGGTCGGCGAATCGGTGCTGCACCCCGAAAAGTACTGGCGCGGAAACGTCGTCACGACCATCGAGTTGCTCGAGGCGATCCGTGTCTCCGGTACTCCGCGCCTCGTGTTCTCGTCCACCGCCGCAACGTACGGCGAACCGGAGCAGTCCCCGATCGTGGAGACCGCTCCGACCCGCCCCACCAATCCGTACGGCGCGACCAAGCTCGCGATCGATCATGCGATCACCTCGTACTCGATCGCTCACCGCCTCGGTGCGACGAGCTTGCGCTACTTCAACGTCGCAGGTGCGTACAAGTCCGCCGGCGAGAACCGGGTGATCGAAACCCACCTGATTCCACTCGTCCTGCAGGTCGCGCTCGAACAGCGGGACAAGATCTCGGTCTTCGGAACCGACTGGCCCACGCCGGACGGAACCGCGGTACGCGACTACATCCACGTGCTGGACCTCGCCGAAGCACATCTACTGGCGCTCGAATCTTCGGTTCCCGGCGAGCACCGCATCTACAACCTCGGAAGCGGTGCCGGCTTCAGCGTGCGCGAGGTGATCGCCGCCTGTGCGCGGGTCACCGGCCTGCCGATCAACGTCGAGGACGCGTCACGACGGCTGGGTGATCCGGCAGTACTGATCGCATCGAGCGACAAGGCGATTGCCGAGCTCGGTTGGACGCCCACGCGTACCGATCTCGACGTCATCGTCGCCGACGCATGGCAGTTCCTCCAGGATCTGGGCGACCGCTCACACGCTGCTCGCTAGCTTCCACTCGGCAGTGCCGGCGGCAAGCCGGTGATTCCGAGCGATTCCCCGATGGACAATCCGACGGCCGCGAGGTCACGGATTCCGTCGGGGCGCACACCGGATTGCAGCGATAGATCCAGCAATCCCGCCAAGGTGTGTTCCGAATCGGCCGACAGTGCGGCCGACAGCGCAACGCCTGCCAGAGGGCCGTCGCCACGCACGTATGCAAAGAAGCCGAGAAGTGTTGCCGGCCAAGCTCGTTCGGGCAACGGGACTTCATGGGTGAGCACGAGCCACAATTGCTCAGCATGTGCCGCAACGGACGTGATCGCCAATCCCAGCACCACGTCGCGCACGCGTACGTCCGTCAATGCGACCACCAGATCGGCGCATTCCTGCGGGTCAGGGCGGTGAGCGCCTGCCTCGACACGGCGGACGTGTTCCAACACCAGATCGATCCGGCACTGAACTGCGGTTTCACCGCTCGGTCCCCCACTGTGCGCGCTCGACTCTCGTCGGCTCGCGATCAGTCGGGCAATCGTGTCGTGATTGCGAGCGGCGCCGTGTACCCACCGGACCAGTTCCTCACGCGAACGGCGAATGACCCTCCCGCCCAACACCTGTGCTGCTGCAACCGACGAAGATGCCGGGTCTGGCAGGGTGCCGCGGTGAATCGAACGCATGACGCTCGTCCACGGCTGGCCAGATTCTATTGCGGCCGTGCACAATACGTCGGCCAGCTCGACGCAGGTTCCGCCGAGCATGTCTTCGAATACCTCGGCCAGCTCGATGGTTTCATCGATCAGAGTTTCAGCCGCCGAGCAATCGGTGATCACCACGAGAACGACCGCACGCGCGCCTTCCCCGTCACAGACGGCGGCGAACTGGCGCAGCGCCGCGCTCATCTGCCTCGCGGGCTTTCCCCTGACACTGGGAAAGTAGTCGTGCCGCATCACTGGTCCGAGCGTCGAGGCGGAGGCGCCCATCAGAGACAGCGCAACCACAGAGTTGGACGGATGGAAGCCCAGGAGTGCGGGTATTGCCGCGATCAATTCGCCTGGATCGGAGACGCGTTCGACGCATCCGAGAAGGGCGGCAAGGTCGTCGTCGGAGAATTCGAATTCTCCCGGAAGAGGTGATGTCGTCATGCACACACCGTCGCTGATCACCCTGACCCGGCCGTCTGCTCGACCAGGGAAAACAGCTGCGTCCAAGTCGTCTGTGGATTACCGCATTTGTTGGGGACCAAGTACCGCGCCGCACCGAGCAGTTCCGCTACTTGTCGGACCTGTGTGCTGCGAAATCACTTGCCTGCTTTGACCTTCTGTACGGCTGCGGTGAACGCTTGATCCAGCGGTGCCGTCGAGGGCGTCGCAGAACCGAACGTCATCAGTGTTGTCGCCACCCGTACGTCGCCGACCTGCGCGATCAAGGTCAGCATCGTCTGATCACCGGCTGTGGCCTTGGGGGACACGACAGTGCGGCGAAGTGACATCGTCTTGTCGGCATCGATCGGCGACGGCGGAAGAATTTCCGTCGTCACTGTCGTAGTGACGCCGTTCGCAGTGACAGTCATGGACGGGCACTGCCGAGTCTGCGCTTCCAACTCGTCCAGTGGTGCATCGACCTTCGTGAGTTCGACCGAAATCGTTGCCCTCGTCGCGTTGTCGGTCCCGACCGCCATCACGGTCCCGTTCGGACCGTAATCCTGTTCCGGTGGCTCACATTCGGACGGATCGACGGTGGCACCGCGCGGGACGCCGACTAGATCCGGCGCTGCCATCGGAACGGCTTGCGGGGGCAGCACAACAGCGCCGAAGGGCTCGGGGAATTCCTCGGGAGTCAGCAGCAGTTCGGACAGCGGTGCCGCCGTTTTCGGAGAGGTGGATTTCGGCGTCGAGGATTTGGGTGCAGCCGTCGTACTCGGCGCCGCCGTGCCGCTGTCGGTCGCACCGGCAGTCGCCGGCGCGGAGTCCGGAACGGGCGCTCCTTGGACCGACCCGGAGCAGCCCGCGAGTAGTGCAACGGCGGCCACCGCAGCAAGTGAGCATGCGGCCACTCGCCTGGACGATCGTGGACACACCCGCATGTAAGCCTCCGCACTCGACCGATACCGACAATCGACCAATCCATTTCGGACAAATCGGCCGTGCCGACCTTGTGTTCCACTCTGCCATGTCCGAAGCCGCGCACCCGACATCTAGCGAACGCCCAGGCCAAGTGTCGAAAGATACCGCTCAGCTTCGCTCTCGGCGAACGCCCGTCTCGTCGGATCGGGAATGATCGGTCACCGACTCGGTGTTCTTACCGATGAACGTCTGATCCAGTGCTGTCGGGCACCTGACTCCGATGCTGTCGCGCGTGCGCCGATAGTGGACACTTGAGATCAAGACCGAAGAGCGAAGGGGACTGCGATGGACGAACAGTCGAGGATGTACGAGCTGGAATTTCCGGCGCCCCAGTTGGCGGCTGCCGACGGCCAGGGACCGATCCTGATTCACGGACTCGAGGGTTACTCCGACGCCGGTCACGCCGTGAAGTTGGCGACGACGCATCTGCGCGAAAGCCTCGAGACCGAGCTTGTCGCGTCGTTTGCTGTCGACGAGCTGATCGACTACCGCTCACGTCGACCGACGATGACGTTCAAGGCCGATCATTTCTCCGATTACGACGCTCCGGCGCTCAATCTGTACGCACTGCGCGATACGGCCGGCACGCCGTTCCTGCTGCTCGCGGGGATGGAACCGGACCTCAAGTGGGAGCGGTTCACCACAGCCGTTCGTCTGTTGTCCGAACAGTTGGGAGTGCGTCGAACCATCGGGCTCAACGCGATTCCGATGGCAATCCCGCACACCCGACCGCTGGGTGTGACAGCACATTCGACCAACAAGGACCTGATCCAGGACCATCAGCGTTGGTCAGGTGAACTGCAGGTTCCCGGCAGCGCATCATCACTGCTCGAGCTTCGTATGTCTCAGCACGGGCACGAGGCGATGGGCTTTTCGGTGCATGTCCCCCACTACCTCGCGCAAACGGACTACCCGGGCGCCGCAGAAACTTTGCTCGAAAACGTTTCCGAGGTTTCGGATCTGGAGTTGCCCTTGGTTGCCCTGGGTGAGGCCGCGGCGCGCGTTCGGGAACAGGTTAACGAGCACATAGCCGGGAACGAAGAAGTTCAGACTGTAGTCCACGCTTTGGAGCGTCAATACGACACTTTTGTCGCCGCTCAGGAACAACAGTCGTCCCTTCTGGCCGGCGAGGCCGACCTTCCCAGCGGTGACGAGATCGGCGCAGAGTTCGAAAAGTTCCTGGCCGAACAGGCAGGAAATGACGACTTCGGCTCAGCTGGAGACCTCGATCGAGGCGACAACTGACGAAAATGTGACGGGCGGGGCGCATAATTCGACATTGTGCGCATTCCGCAACCCCTCCGTTACCTGGGCTGTTGTTCAGGACACATCCGTCGGATAGCCTCAAACTCTGTGTGATTTTCGTTGACGGCTCAACAACTGGAGCAGACAGTCAACGTGGTCACACGCCGAGCCAGGAGGCGACATGAGCAGACCACGGAACCGTCAGCTCCGACCGGTCCCCGACGAGGAACCGCGGATGATGTTCCGGACGATTCACGGCTACCGACGCGCATTTCGGATAGCCGGCGAGGGTCCGGCAGTACTGCTCCTGCACGGAATCGGCGACAACTCGTCGACGTGGGCCGAGATCATTCCCCACCTCGCCAAGAAGTACACGGTCATCGCACCTGACCTGTTGGGTCACGGCCGTTCCGACAAGCCACGCGCGGATTACTCGGTAGCCGCGTACGCCAACGGCATGCGGGATCTTCTGTCGACGCTCGGCATCGAGCACGTCACCGTCATCGGGCACTCGCTCGGCGGCGGCGTAGCGATGCAGTTCTCCTACCAATTCCCACACATGGTGGATCGCCTCGTGCTGGTCTCGGCCGGTGGCGTCACCAAGGACGTCCATCCGCTACTGCGCCTCATGTCCGTTCCGGTGGTCAACGAGGTGGTAAAGCTGCTCCGGATACCTGGTGCGATGCCGCTCGTCCGGATGGCCGGGAACCTTGCCGGCGTAGTTCACGGTTCAAATTTGCGTCCCGGCACCATGTTGCATGACACACCGGACCTGATTCGCGTGCTCGCTGATCTCCCCGACCCCACTGCCTACGAGGCCTACCTTCGTACGCTGCGGGCCGTCGTGGACTGGCGCGGACAGGTCGTCACGATGCTCGACCGCTGTTATCTGACCGAGAATCTGCCGGTTCAACTGATCTGGGGCGACGACGACTCCGTCATTCCCGTCTCCCACGCTCACCTCGCGCACGCGGCGATGCCGAACTCACGGCTCGAAGTCTTCCGCGGCTCGGGCCACTTCCCGTTCCGCGACGATCCGATGCGTTTCCTGCAGATCGTCGAAGATTTTCTTTCCAGCACCGCACCACTCGTCTTCGACGAGGCTCGCTGGCGCCACATGCTGATCTCCGGGGTCGGCGAGAACACCATCACCGGAACGTCGTCCACCCGCATGGCGGTGCTCGACGCCATGGGCTCGGACGAGCGAAGCGCAACCTGATCCACGGTTGCGGCTAGCCTGTACGAGTGCTGCTGACGGAACTTCTCCCCGACAACGCGGATCCTGATTCCGTTTTCGACGCCTTCTCTTCGTGGACCATCGAACGAGGTTTGACGCTCTACCCGGCCCAAGAAGAGGCCGTCATGGAGTTGGTCTCGGGTGCAAACGTGATCCTTGCGACGCCGACCGGGTCAGGCAAGTCGATGGTGGCGATCGGCGCGCATTTCTATGCGATGTCGCTCGGCAAGCGCACCTATTACACAGCGCCGATCAAGGCCTTGGTGAGCGAGAAGTTCTTTGCACTGTGTGAGGTCTTCGGTGCCGAGAACGTCGGCATGATGACCGGCGACGCCGCCGTGAACTCGTCGGCGCCGATCATTTGTGCGACGGCCGAAATCGTCGCGAATCTTGCACTGCGCGAGGGCCCGAACTCCGATATCGGCCAGGTCGTGATGGACGAGTTCCACTTCTACTCCGAACCCGATCGAGGTTGGGCGTGGCAGGTTCCGCTCATCGAGTTGCCGCACGCCCAGTTCCTGTTGATGTCGGCAACTCTCGGTGAGGTCGACTTCTTCTCCGAAGATCTGACGCGGCGTACCGGGAAACCCACCACCGTCGTCTCCGGCACAGAACGCCCCGTGCCTTTGATGTTCTCCTACGCGACCACGCCGGTCGGCGAAACCATCGAAGATCTGGTGACCACCAACCAGTCCCCCGTCTACATCGTGCATTTCACGCAGGCCGCCGCGCTCGAACGCGCCCAGGCATTGACGAGCGTCAACTTCTGTTCCAAAGAAGAGAAGGAAGCGATCGCCGAGGCGCTGGGTGGTTTCCGCTTCACCACCGGGTTCGGAAAAACACTCTCCCGCCTGGTCCGGCACGGCATCGGCGTTCACCATGCGGGCATGCTGCCCAAGTACCGACGGCTCATCGAAGTTCTCGCACAGGACGGGCTTCTCAAGGTGATCTGCGGTACCGACACCCTCGGCGTCGGCATCAACGTCCCGATCCGCACGGTGCTGCTCACGGGTCTGGCCAAGTACGACGGCGTCCGCACTCGGCATCTGAAAGCCCGCGAGTTCCATCAGATCGCCGGCCGCGCGGGTCGTGCAGGCTACGACACGATGGGCACCGTCGTCGTCCAGGCACCGGAACACGAAGTAGAGAATCTGCGGGCAGTCGCCAAGGCCGGCGACGATCCGAAGAAGATCAAGAAGATTCAACGCAAGAAGGCTCCCGAGGGGTTTGTGTCCTGGAGCGAAGCGACGTTCGATCGCTTGGTCGCCGCCTCGCCCGAGCCGTTGGTGTCGCGATTCTCGGTCAGCAACTCGATGCTGCTCAATGTCATTGCCCGCCCGGGTAACTGCTTCGACGCGATGCGGCACCTGTTGGAGGACAACCACGAATCGCGTCCGGCGCAGCGCAAGCACATCCTCAAAGCGATCTCGCTGTATCGCGGATTGCTCAGCGCCGGCATCGTGGAACGCCTCGACGAACCCGACGAGTACGGCCGCATGGCTCGGTTGACGATGGACCTGCAACGCGACTTCGCCTTGAACCAGCCACTCTCACCGTTCGCCTTGGCGGCATTCGAACTTCTCGACGTCGAATCCGACAGTTACGCACTCGATGTCGTCTCGATCATCGAGTCGACGCTCGACGATCCGCGTCAGGTTCTGATGGCGCAGCAGCACTTCGCTCGTGGCGAAGCGGTTGCGCAGATGAAGGCCGACGGCATCGAGTACGAGGAGCGCATGGAACTCCTCGAAGAGGTTACGTGGCCGAAACCGTTGTCGGACTTGCTGTTCCCGGCTTTCGAAATGTACCGGGGTGGCCACCCGTGGATCACCGAGTTCGCCCTCTCCCCCAAGTCCGTGGTGCGCGACATGATCGAACGCGCCATGACGTTTGCCGAGTTGATCAGCCATTACGGACTCACCCGGTCCGAGGGCCTCGTCCTGCGCTACCTCGCCGACGCCTACCGCGCGCTGCGACAGACCGTCCCGACGGAAGCGCGCACCGAGGAACTCGAAGACATCATCGAGTGGTTGGGTGAGCTGATCCGTCAGGTCGACTCGAGCCTGCTCGACGAATGGGAGTCACTCACCGACCCCGGAGCCGAGGCAGACACGGAAGAGGTTGCGTTCGGCGCCGACATTCCCCGTCCCATCTCGGCGAACCCGCGCGCATTCCGCGTCATGGTGCGCAATGCGATGTTCCGACGCATCGACCTCGCGTCGCGTCGGCAGTGGAATGAGCTGGAAAACCTCGAGGACGGTATCGACGCCGCCGAGTGGGAGGAGCAACTACTCCCGTACTTCGAGGAGTACGCAACAATCGGAACCGGGCCATCGGCGCGCGGGCCGGCGCTCTTCCAGGTCACCGAAGAGGGTGAGTTCTGGCGGGTGCGGCAGGTGCTCGAGGATCCGGAGGGCGATCACGGATGGGCACTGCTTGCAGTCGTCGACATCCCGGAATCGGATGCCGCGGGTGAAATCGTGTTCGACGAGCTGAGCGTCGTAGAAGGCTAGCGCCTGTGCGCCTTTCTGGTAGTCATCGCTACCAAAAAGGCGCACAGGGGGCGTCAGCCCCTTCGAGCCTTCCGCGGCTGGTTGCGGCGAGCAGCGCGCTTTTCCTTGATGCGAACGTTCTCGGCCCGCACCTCGGCCTGAACAGCGCGTTCCTTTTCGAGCCATTCGGGCTTCTCTTCGAGGAGTGCGGCGATCTGATCCGTGGTGAGTGCTTCTTCGACGCCGCCGCGGGCCAGGCCGGCGATCGATACGCCCAGCTTGGCTGCGATGACCGGGCGAGGGTGCGGTCCGGTGCGTCGCAGCTCCAGCAGCCACTCCGGCGGATCGGTCTGCAGAGCGGTCAGCTCGTCACGAGTCACGTCGCCTTCCTGGAACTGCGCAGGTGTTGCTTCCAGGTACACACCCAGCTTCTTGGCAGCCGTCGTCGGCTTCATCGTCTGGGGAGTTTTGTTCGACGTCATGCAACAAGAGTAACCAGCCGATACGGGTGCTTTTACCAAGGCGGTAGCCTTGCCTGGTGACAGACGCGGATAGTCAGGCAATTTTTCGACTCGCGTACGCCCCGGGGGTGACGCCCACCAAGTGGGTCCGGGTGTGGCACGAGCGGCTCCCCGAGGTGCGTCTGGAACTTGTTCAGTTCCCGGTTCTCGAACTCGAAGCTGCACTTCGCGCCGGTGAAGCAGATGCAGGTTTGGTTCGACTGCCGATCGACCGGACCGGCATCAGCGCCATCTCGCTGTACGCGGAAACCCCGGTGGTGGTGGTACCGAAGGATCACGTGTTCACTACTGTCGATCAGATTTCCGTCGACGATCTGGCCGACGAGATAGTGCTCGATCCTCTCGACGACAGACTCGACTGGCCGACCCGTCCCGGAAAGACCGCCGCCGAGCGACCCGCGACCATCGCCGACGCCATCGAGTTGGTGGCCGCCGGCGTCGGAGTTGTCGTGGTTCCCCATTCGCTGGCGCGGTTCCACCATCGCAAGGACCTGACCTTCCGTCCGGTGGACGGTGCGCCCGAGGCACCTGTGGCTTTGGCATGGATGGAGTCCAAGACCACAGATCTGGTCGAGGAACTTATCGGCATCGTGCGGGGCCGAACGGCGCAGAGTTCCCGCGGCCGAAACGGTGAGCCGGCGGAGAAGATCAAGGGCTCCGTCAAGGCCAAGATCGCGGCCCGCGAGCGTCGCGCAGAAGCTGCCAAGAACGGGCAGAAAGCTAAGGGCGCCGGCACCGCGAAGAACATATCCGGACGCAACGCCGGTTCCGGTAAGGCCAAGGCGGGCGGCAAATCAGGCAGCGGCAAGTCCGGTGGGACCAAGAGTTCGGGTGGCCGGTTCTCCGGAAAGCAGAAGGGCCGCTAGGGCTTCAACTGGCAACTCGGAGGATCGCTGCCGGACAATGCTGAACTGATCAGGCGCGACAGACTCGGGCTGTGGTCTCGCGAATTGGCGCATCGTCGAACTCCGTCGAGCATGATGAGAGTATGACTCCCGCGAGTTCTTCAGCCCTCGACGAATTGGTAGCGGCACTCCCCGAGGGAGCCGTCCTGCTGGATCCGGACGTGACCGCGGGCTACCGCCAGGACTGGGCTGCCGATCCGGCCGCCGGCCACCCCGCTGCCGTGGTTCGCGCTACGTGCACCGAAGACATCCAAACCGTGATGCGATGGGCAACCGCCAATCGCGTACCGGTGGTTCCCAGAGGTGCCGGCTCGGGCCTGTCCGGTGGATCCAGCGCCGTCGACGGTTGCATCGTGGTCAGCACCGAGCGAATGCGACAGATCACGATCGACCCGGTCGCCCGGGTGGCGGTTACTCAGCCCGGCTTGATGAATGCGGAGGTCAAGAAAGCCGCCGCAGAGCACGGACTCTGGTACCCACCTGACCCGTCGTCCTTCGAGATCTGTTCCATCGGCGGCAATGCAGCCACCAACGCCGGCGGACTCTGCTGCGTCAAGTACGGAGTTACCACCGACTACGTTCTCGGACTCCGGGTCGTGCTGGCGGACGGTACAGCTGTCAGCCTCGGAGGTCCCCTTCTCAAGGACGTCGCCGGACTCTCACTCACCAAACTGTTCGTGGGCAGCGAGGGCACTCTCGGCATCATCACGGAAATCACGTTGCGTTTGATTCCCGCGCAGCCGCCCGCATCAACCGTCGTCGCGTCGTTCGACTCGGTACAAGAAGCTGCCGACGCGGTCTTGGCGATCACCAGCAACATGCGTCCGGCGATGCTCGAGTTCATGGATCACGCCAGTATCAATGCTGTCGAGGATTCGGTACGCATGGGTCTGAACCGCAAGGCTCACGCACTACTGCTCGCGCAGTCCGACGCACCCGGCGCGGCAGGCGTGCTGGAAATCGAGACGATTGTTCAGGCGTGCGAAAACAACGGAGCCACCGAAGTATTCGCCACCGATGACCAGGCCGAAGGTGACGCTTTTGCGGCGGCACGGCGAGCGGTGTTCCCGGCCGTGCTCGCGATGGGAAGTCTGCTTCTCGAAGACGTGGGCGTTCCCATGCGCGCACTCCCCCAGCTGGTAACCGGGGTCGAAGCCATCGCAAACGACCTCGACGTCCTGATCTGCACGGTAGCGCACGCCGGAGACGGAAACACCCACCCGCTCATCGTCTTCGACCCCGCAGACCCGGACATGTCCGAACGCGCACAGATCGCATTCGGACGGGTGATGGATCTCGCCATCGCGCTCGGCGGCACGATCACCGGCGAACACGGGGTGGGTCGACTCAAGCGCGACTGGCTGCCGTCACAGTTGGGTGAAGACGTCATGGCCCTCAATCGCAGGGTCAAGGATGCGCTCGACCCGCTGGGAATTCTCAATCCCGGAGCGGTCATTGCCGTGAAAGAAGGCTCTCTCGACTAGCTTTCACGTCGACGTCGAACGAGTTACGTCATCGAGGAACCGTCGGGCTGACCGAACGGACCAGCTCGGCCAGCTGACGGAATCCTTCTGCTCGGCCACTCGACGAGCGGAACACGACGCCGATCGTGCGACCTGGAGCCGGCGAAGCGAAATGCGCCGTCGACAAGTCCCCGCGTCGAACCTCCACGGCAACAGCCGATTCCGGGACCAAAGTCACCCCGAGTCCCCCGGCCACACATTGCACGACTGTCGCGAGAGAGGTAGCCCGCGTGTCGCCGGCAAGCGGATGGGCGTCTACCGAACGGCACAGATCCAACGTCTGGTCGCGCAGGCAGTGGCCGTCGTCGAGCAAGAGCAACGGCAGCGCGTCGAGCACGTCCGCCGTGAGATCGACACGTCCGGCCAAGGAATGATCGTTCGGCACGACCATCACAAAATCCTCTTCGTACACAGGAACTTCCACCAGGCCAGGTGTTCCGGCAGGAAGCGCCAACACCGCGACGTCGAGCGCTCCCGATCGCAGTGCATCGAGTAGGCGCGCCGTTTGATCCTCGACTATTTGCGGCGCCAACGACGGCAGCTTCTCGCGCAGCTCCGGCAACAACCCCGGAAGAATGTAGGGCGCAACGGTCGGGATCAACCCGATGCGTAGCGGTCCGGTCAGAGAGTCGCCGGAGCCGGCCGCGCTCGCGACGAAACCGTCGGCAGCTTCGAGGATTTGCTTGGCCTGACCGAGCAAGCGCTGTCCGTCCGCGGTCACGAGCACGCGCCGCGTACTACGTTCGATCAGTTTGACCCCTAGTCCCGCCTCGAGAGCTGCCAGCGCCTGCGACAGTGTGGGTTGGCTCACACCGGAACGCGCTGCGGCAGTACCGAAGTGCCGGTACTCGGCCACCGACACAAAGGCACGCAGCTGTGACAAGGAAGGTTGATAAGTCTGATCAGACATGCCTATCAGTGTAGTGCCACCCATCACCTTTACCTTTTGAACGGTTTGATGCAGAATGGACTCATACCAAAAAGCGCCGGTCACAACCTCGACACTCCAGTCGAAACCGTCCGACCCGCTGACGGTGACAAACCCTCTCGATCCAGCACGTTCGGCCGTGACAGTCCGAACAGCCGGATCGTGTGCGCAAGAAATTCCTGTTCACGAGACACGTAGGAGAATGAGACACATGGCTCTGCTCACAATCGGCGACCAGTTCCCCGCTTACAACCTCACGGCTGTCATCGGCGGCGACCTGTCCAAGGTCGATGCCCAGCAGCCCGATGACTACTTCACCACCGTCACCAGTGACGACTACGCAGGCAAGTGGCGCATCGTCTTCTTCTGGCCCAAGGACTTCACCTTCGTGTGCCCCACCGAGATTGCTGCATTCGGCAAGCTCAACGAAGAGTTCGCAGACCGTGACGCTCAGGTTCTCGGCGCTTCCGTCGACAACGAGTTCGTGCACTTCCAGTGGCGTGCACAGCACGAAGAGCTCAAGACCCTCCCCTTCCCGATGCTCTCGGACCTCAAGCGCGAGCTTGCCGAGGCCACCGGCGTCCTCAACGCCGACGGCGTTGCAGACCGCGCGACGTTCATCGTCGACCCCAACAACGAGATCCAGTTCGTCTCCGTCACAGCCGGTTCCGTCGGCCGTAACGTCGACGAGGTTCTCCGCGTCCTCGACGCTCTCCAGAGCGACGAGCTGTGCGCATGCAACTGGAAGAAGGGCGACCCGACCATCAACGCCGGCGAGCTCCTGACTGCGAGCGTCTGAGTATGAGCGTCGAGAACCTCAAGAACTCGCTTCCCGAGTACGCGAAGGACCTCAAGCTCAACCTGAGTTCCATTGCGCGCACGACGGTCCTGAACGAGCAGCAGTTGTGGGGAACGCTCCTCGCAACGGCCGCAGCCACCAAGTCTGCGTCCACGCTCAAGGAGATTGCTTCCGAGGCTGCCGACAACCTGTCGGCAGAGGCATACAACGCCGCTCTCGGCGCAGCGTCGATCATGGGCATGAACAACGTCTTCTACCGCACCAAGGGCTACCTCGACGGTAAGTACGACGACCTTCGTGCCGGCCTGCGGATGAACATCATCGGCAACCCGGGCGTCGACAAGGCCGACTTCGAATTGTGGTCGCTTGCAGTGTCCGCGATCAACGGCTGCAACCACTGCCTCGAAGCTCACGAGAACACCCTCCGCCAGGAAGGTGTCGACCGCGAGGTCATCTTCGAAGCGATCCGCGCCGGTTCCATCGTCGCGGGCGTCGCACAGGCTGTCGAAGCCAACGAGATCCTCTCTGCCGCACAGGTCTGATCACTCGGACCTGAGTGCAGTTCGACGAGCCCTCCCCACCGTGAAGGTGGGGAGGGCTTTTCGCGCGCTAGGGTGGACCGATGGGTATCGAGGTGAGTGTGGTCCGGGTCTTCACGGACGAGAACGGCAAGCACGGGAATCCGCTGGGAATCGTCGACGCGTCCACGGTTGCAGAATCGGATCGACAAGCCGTCGCGAAGGAACTCGACTACAGCGAGACCATCTTCATCGACGTTCCGGATGACGGCGCCTCGCGTGCGCGGGTCCAGATCTTCACTCCGGCAGCAGAACTCCCCTTCGCCGGACACCCGACCGTCGGTGCCACGTGGTGGCTGGGCGAACAGGGCCGTCGCGTGAGCGCCCTCGACGTTCCTGCCGGCAGTGTCGACGTCCGCCAATCCGGCGCTTTGACGTGGGTACGCGCGCGTGCCGAATGGGCACCGGAATTCGCGATCTATCCGATGGACACGGTGGACGACGTCATCGACGCAGATCCGTCCGACTACGAGGCGGATCATTCGTATCTGTGGGCGTGGCAGGACAAGCTCGAAGCTGCCATCCGCGCACGCATGTTCGCACCGGTGATGGGAATCGCCGAGGACGAGGCAACCGGATCTGCAGCGCTGCGCATCACGGACCGATTGAGGAAATCACTGCTCATCACCCAGGGACGCGGATCGGTGCTTCACACCACCTTCTCTCCGGAAGGTTGGCTCGAAGTCGGCGGCCGCGTCGTCGCCGAGCCGTCACGAACCTTGTGAGTACCCGGCGGGATTGCGTCCGGCCTCGAGGTCACGTGCACTCAGTGATACCGAGATCTCGTCACCGAGCGCAACTCCCGGCGCGAGGGGCAACTGATCTCCACTCCAGAACTTGCCCGGGTCGAACCAGTTGACACGACGATTGCCGACGAGCAGACCCATCGCTTCATAGGTCTTGGCAACCACTTCGGCGCAGTAGGCGCTCTCGACGGCCACTGCCGATACGTCGGACTTCTTGCGCAGCTTCGGGATTCGGCCTCCGAACCAGCGCGAAGCAAGCTTGGCCGTCGACGGGAAAGGCGTACCGTCCAGCCGCGCGATCGTCTGGAGCAGAGCGTCTTCCTGCTCCCGGGTGACTTCGTGGTCGAGCTGGCGCAACCATCCACGCTGCCCGTACTTGGCGCCCCAAACCTGAACGGCCGATCGCAGATCGTGCAGTTGGACACCACGCTGGAAGCGTCCGGTCCACATGTCCTGCAGCGAGTGACCGAGTTCCGCATGCCACATCAGCGGTGGGAGGTCGTCGATCACGACCGACATTCCGACGTGGTTGACGGGGCTGTTGGTCAGCGTCTGGATGGCTCGATCGGCCGTCGACTCTCCGCGAAAGATCCAGATGTCGCCCGTGCGGGTGGCGGCGGCGGCCTCGTCGAGACTCACCTGCGAAAGCAATCGTCGGTCCATGCCTCTAGCGTAGAGGGATGAAACTCCGTACTCCTCTGCGCGCCTCGCACGTTTGGAAACTGGTCGGCCTCGCCGGTGCAATGGGCGTTGCCGCCACCGGGGTTCTCGTTGCGCGCGGCGAACGCCAGCGTCGGGCCTACTCTCCGGACGAGATTCGCTCGGTGCTACACGAGCGGTACACCCAGGCGTACGCCAAGCAGTCGGAACAAGAGGTTCTGGAACTGGAACCTGCGCCCAACGCTGTGCGGCGCCGAATCGAGAAACTCTTTCGGCGCCGCAGCTGACTTCAGCCGAGGGCTGCGAGGATTCCTGCTGCCATCTCCGCGACCTGATCGTCGGTCATGACGAACGTCGGCGAAATCTGCATCGCACCCTGACCCGCCGCGCGACCCGAAATACCGTGCTCACGAAGCGTCTTCACGAACGGCAA